>NZ_JAOZYC010000118.1:0-296 GCF_035798155.1 Streptomyces endophyticus
GCCGTTTACCTGCGCTTGGTTGAATTTCTTCACTTTGACATTCAGAGCACTGGGCAGAAATCACATTGTGTCAACACCTTTTGAGGCCATCACAATGCTATGTTTTTATTAAACAGTCGGATTCCCCTTGTCCGCTTCAGTTCTGAGTTAATTGTTAATTGTAGAGGGGCGCCTTGCGGCACCCCCAAGATTCCAGCTTCGTCCGAACAGATCCACTCGGTTGCCCTCGCAGTTCTGAGCTAACTAGTCTTTCATCAAGGGGTCCCTCGTACCCAATCCTCAGAGCCAATCCTTTT
>NZ_JAOZYC010000119.1:0-102457 GCF_035798155.1 Streptomyces endophyticus
CGGCGCAGCCGCAGGGACGCCTTCGAACGGCCGCGCCGCAGGGCGTCCTGCGCCTGGTCGAGCGCCGCGGTCAGCGCGACGCGGCGCGCCTGGGCCTCGGGTCCGCCGGCGGCGTCGAGCAGCCGGGCCACGGCTTCGTACACGGAGGCGACGGCGGCACGCTCACCGTCGTAGAGGTAGCCGAGCCCCTTCGTGCGTACGTTCGTGCGTACCGGAGAGGGCAGTAGCAGCCGCAGCAGGATCAGCCACGCGGCGCCCCCGGCGAACAGCAGCGCGCGCTGCCAGCCGGGCTCCGGAAGCGGCATCCCGGCGCCTATGGCGACGGTGACGAGGAACTGGGTCCCGGAGGAGGACGCGATGGGCCCGACGGCGCTGAAGGCGCCGCCCACGAGCCCGAGCACGGCGAAGACGCAGGCCATGAGCGCCCCGGTCGGCAGCGCGCCCCCGACAAGACTGCCGACGGTCATCCCCAGCGCCCCGGCGAGCGCGGGCCCGCCAAGACGCGAGACGGCGGCGAGCCGCGGCCCCGGCCGGTCGTTGACCCCGGCGAGCAGCGTCCCGAGCGCGAGCAGCACCCCGCTGGACGGCCGCCCGGCGGCGACGGCGACGAGCAGCAGCGGCCCGCCGGCCAGGGCCCCGCGCACGACGGCGGGCCACGGCACGGGCGCGCGCTGGGCGCGCAGGGCGTGACTCAGCCAGGGCGGGAGCGAATGGGGGCGGCGCATGACGGTGGGCAGACTCCTGTCGTACGAATACGGAGGGGTGCCGGACGCCGTCGGCCAGCCTGAACTGGTCTGTCAAGAGTAAGCGGAGTTGTTGGAGGGGAGGAAACAGCGAGGTTTCCGGAATGTGACACTTGACCGTGCCCACGCGACCTACATCTCAGGACAACGACGGCTGGCCCGACCTCCCCGGCGACACGGCCCTGACGCTCCACGTCCCGGAGGCCGACGCGCTGGTCCGCACCCCGTCCAGGGCCCACATCACCCTGCTCTACCCGTTCCTCCCGCTGGACCGGATCACGCCGGAGACAGACGCGGAGCTGCGCTCGCTGTTCGCGTCGGCGCCCCCGCTCCCCCTCACCTTCACCGAGGTACGCCGCTGGCCGGGCGTCCTCTACCTGCCCCCGGCCCCGGACGACCCCCTCCGCGCCCTGACGAAGGCTCTACGGCAACGTTGGCCGGAGGCGGTCCCGTACCGCGGCATCTTCGGCGACGAGGGCCTGGACCCCCACCTCACGCTGGCGAGCGGCGCGGGCACGGACGACGTCCCGGAGACGGAGTTCACGGGGGCACTGCCGCTGCACGCGCGCGTGGAGTCGGTGAAGCTGATCGTGACGGAGGGGGCGGGGACGGGCTGGCGCGACCTCCGCACGTACCGGCTGGGACCTCCCGGCTACTGAGCGCCGGCGACGGCCCGAGCCATCAACTCCCGCGCGCGATCGACGAGTTCTTCGAGCGGCAGCGCGGGGTTGGCCACGATCCCGTCGATGTCCCGCAACCCGGCCCGCTCCAGCAACCGCTTCTCGTTGGTCACCCACTCCCCGCGCGCGGCGAGCACGGCATGGGCGGCCTGCATGGCCGCGCCGGCGATCGCCCCCACGACCTCGGTGCGCCCGCCGAGGGGCGCGTTGTTCCCCTTCGCGTACTCCAGGGTGATCGAGGCGCGCCCCCACCACACGTCGGGGGCGGCCTTGCGCAGGGCGACCGGGTACCCGTCGGGCCTCGGCATCTCGCCACGCAGCACCCGGTTGACGGCGAGCTCGGCGACGACGAGATACGACGGGATCCCGGCGAGGTGGAACATCAACGGCTCGACCCGGAACCGCCCGGCCTCGGCTTCCCTCAACTCGTGCTCGACGACATCGAGGTCTCGATAGTGCACGTCCACACGCCGCTCGTCGACGCTCAGCCAGGCACCCCCGTTGAAGACGCCCCCGCCCCAGCCCCCGATCTCGGAGACCTCGCCCTCCCACCCGACGTCCCGCAGATGCCGGGGCTCGAACAGCCCCTCGCTCCCCCGGTAGTACACGGCGGTGTCCCAGTCACTCGCGGCGGTGTGCGTGCCTTGCGCGCGTGACCCGCCGAGGGTCACGGCGTGCACCCCGGGCAGGGCGTCGAGCCGGTCGGCGAGGCGGTCGAGGAAGTCGTCATCGGTGAACTCGGGCATGGGCCCACGCTACGCCCATGATTGTCGCCCTTGAGTGAACTACCCCGTGGGGCAGGCCTGCTCAGGATCATGGACCAAGGTGCACCTCACACGAGACCACAACCCTGCCAGCTCACGTCAGTTCGCTCCGGCAACGATTCGCTCCAGCGTTCCGGTCAGACGCTCATGGCGGAAGAGTTCCCTGATGTCGGAGGTGAGTTCGACCCGGATGTCGGGCCCAAGCCGCTTCCACCCGAAGAACACGCAGGCCTGCTTGAGGAGTTCCTCTTCGGTCATGCCCGGGCACTCGGCAGCGAGTTCGGCGAGCACCAACTGACGCTCGGTGGACGGGATATGCGCCGCCTTGCGGGCGCACTCCGGAACGGGCCAACGGGCCACCGACGCGTCCGAGCATCCAGCAAGGTCGAAGAAGTCGCCGTCTCGCACGATTTCCCTGGCATGGACGAGCGCGTGCAGAACATGTCGAATGTTGTCCCTGATCCGACTGCCTGCCTTGGCCACACCCCACGTTTCCCGGGTCCGTTGCACCAGAAGTTCCTCATGTACCGCTCCCTCGACTTCGATGATCTGCATCAGAAGGCGGCGCAGCGGTCGCCGGGCGTCCGGCGTGTGCAATTCAACGGTAGGTGACATGTGGACCCGAGCCACTTGATAGGGGGCGGCCCAGGCTCTCTCCGGCTGCTGGTCGACGGGGACGCGGACCGGATCGGGCTGCTCGTCGGGCGCTACCGCCTCGGGTTCCGGAGCGGACACCGCCGCAGGACTGCTGACGCCGGGCGACTCCTGAGCCACTGCTGCCTCGACGGCTGCACGCAATCGCTGCTCCGCCGACTCCCGGTCGCGATACCAGTCCGTTCCCCAGATGCGGTACAAGTGCCACCCCAGGCCTTCGAGTACCTGCTGGCGCAATCGGTCACGGTCGCGGGCCACTCTGGACGAGTGGTACATGGCGCCATCGCATTCGATGCCGAGCGCATACGCCCCCGGGGCGCCGGGGTGGCGCAGGCCGAGGTCGATGCGGTACCCGGCGACGCCGACCTGCGGCTGCACCTCGTAACCCCACTCCCGAAGTACATGGAGCACCGAGTCCTCGAAAGGGCTGTCCGTCGGCGCGGATTCGTCCTGGACGACGTCGCGCGCGAGGACCGCCGGGCCGTTCTCGGCATATTCGAGGTAGCGCTTGAAGTGCTGCACGTTCTCGTTCTGGCTTTCGGCCAATTGGCTGCCGTGGAACGAGGCGACGACCTCCATTCGGTAACGGGCCCGGGTCACCGCCACGTTGAGCCGTCGCCAGCCGCCCTCGCGGTTGATCGGCCCGAAGCCAGTACTCAGTTTGCCGTGCTCATCAGGTCCGTAGCCCACGGAGAGAATCATGACGTCACGCTCGTCGCCCTGGACGGATTCCAGGTTCTTGACGAAGTAGCCGTTGAGCCGGTCCTCGGTGAACCAGCGGTCCAGGTCGGGGCGCTCGAGTCGCGCCTGTTCCACGGCGAGTTCGATGGCGGAGGCCTGCGCCTGCGACAAGGCAACCACGCCGAGACTGCGGCCGGGGCGGGTGTCGAAGTGGTGAATGACGCGCCGTGCGACAGCCTCCGCCTCCTTCAGGTTGTCCCGCCGGCCACCTCTGTCGTAGACCCCGTCCGTCTTGAAGAACCGGACGCCGACGTCATCGCCCTGATCCGTCGCACCGGGGAACGTGATCATCGAGTTTCCGTAGAACGAGCGGTTGCTGAAGGCGATCAGGCTTTCGTGGCGACTGCGGTAGTGCCAGCGCAAGGGCAGCACCCGCATCGCGCCGGCCTTGCAGGCGTGCAGCAGCGACTCGAAGGTGTCGGGCACCTCTTCGTCGTACTCATCCGTCTCGTCCCCGACCGAGGCGTCGAAGAACGAGGTGGGCGGGAGCTGGTTCTCGTCACCGGCGACGATGAGCGCCCTGCCCCGATAGATGGAGTTCGCGGCATCACTGGGCCGAACCTGTGAGGCCTCATCGAAGATGACGACATCGAACTCGTAGTCCGAAGGCAAGAATTGACTAACAGTCAAGGGGCTCATCATGAAGCACGGCTTGAGCCTCTGCACGACATCGCGCGTACGCCCGAGCAGCTCCCGCACGGGCATGTGACGAGTCTTCAGCTCAGCCTGTCGAGTGATCACTGCTGCGGCTCCGCCACCGAAGCTGCGCGGCCGGCGGCTGTTGCACGCCTCGATGACGGCGCCCTGAGCCGCTGCGACAAGACGCTGGTCGGCCGCACGGAAATCGTCGAGCCGTGCATCCAGATCCGGCGACCGGGTGGTCCGCAGCCGGGCATCGGCGGTGAGCACTGCGTCCGCCCATGCCTGGAGAAGCGCACGCTCGACCACGGAGGGCAGCTGGTCCGCGGCGATACCTCGCTCGACGAACCGCTGCACAAGATCCCCGGCGCCGAAGCCGTCGAGCTCAACGAGCGCGTCTCGGTACGCCCGCCATTCCTCCGGCCCATGCGGGTCGGCCTGCAGTTCACCGACTGCCTTCCGGGCCTCCTCGAAGGTGCCCATGACCTCGGCGTGCAGCCGGGTCCGCCGGGTCACCTCGAAGAGTTCGAGGAGTCGGGTGGCCGCGCCTTCCCAGCTGGCCGTGCGCCGCTCCGCGACATCGCACCAGTCGGCGAGCGCGGCGCGGACGGCACTAGTCTGCAGTGCGAGCAACGGATGCGGCTGCGTACCGTCGGCAAGCCCGGCCGTCCGGAGGTTCTGCGCCCCGCCCGTCGCCGACTGCCGTCCGGAGGAGGCGAGTTCCTCGATGCGGCGGGCGACGTCCAGTGCCCGGTCGAGCGGTCCGAACTCGTCGGCACGGCGCGGTGTATAGCGGCCGAGCACCGTCGTGTACTGGTCGACGAGACGGGAAGTCTCGGCGGTGGCCTGCTGCCAGGCCAGCGCGTCCCCGAGACGTGCCACGCGGCCCTTGTCCCAAACGCCGTCGCGAGTGAGCTCGCAGAGGGTGTTCCGGTCGGCCTTGAACTGCGCCGAGAAGCGCGCCATCAGCCCTCGGTGCTGCTGGTCGAACCGCTCAATGAGCGCCGGTAGTTCGGATGCCGTCAGCACCTGGTCGCCAAAGATGTCCCCGGCCGCGTCCCGTGCTTGGGCCTCCCGACCGACGGCGCCACGCAGCTCCTCGGTGACGGCGCCGGCCTGGCGCAGCGACTCCGGGTCGAACCAGTCGGCGAGCGGCCGATGCTCGGCCGTGGCGAGGTCGGCGAGCTCGCACAGACCAAAGGCTTCTCGTGCGGATCCCGGTTTGGGCATGCCCAGGTTGTCGGCGAGTTGAGCGAGTAGCAGGGACGGGTCCTCGGGGAGTGTCGTGCCGACCGAGACCTCGCGTCCGGGCAAACCGGCCCGCAGTTCCTGCACGGCTTGTCGAACTTCGTGCACGTTCTGCGGCACTGCCGCGTCCGAGCGCGCGAGAGGGCGACGCAACGCGGCATGTTGGAGGCTTTCCAATGCGTCAACGGCTTCGCCGAGCACGCCGAGTGGCGCGTCACCGTCCAGCCCTCTCCAGGCGAAGGACTCCCCCTCGCTGGCGGGCCGCCAGGCGCGAGTGACGGCTCGCGCCGCCGTCACGAGTTCCTGCACCGCCGCGGCACTCAGCTCGCCGATCCGCTGAGCGCTCACGTGCCGCAGCATCAATTGCGGCGTGCCACCCTGCTCAAGCAGAACGATCCGCCCGAGAACGTCGTGCAGAGAGCGCCCGAGCGGTTCCCTGGCGACGTTCATCGCGGCAGCGTACGCAGAGAGCTCCTCGCGCAGTCGACGCGCCCGGTCGAGCTCGTGGTCGGCTGCACCCTTGGCCGGTATCCGGGTCGTGAGAACCCTCCCCAGCTCGGTGGCAACGGCCTTTTTGGTGGTGTCCCCGCTGTGCAGAGCGAGAACAAAGTCACCAAGCCCGACCCCGCTCAGCCGGTTGCGTACGACATCGAGGGCGGCGGCCTTCTCGCTCACGAACAGCACACTGCGCCCGGCATGCATCAACGCGGCGATCATGTTGGTGATGGTCTGGCTCTTGCCCGTACCGGGCGGACCGCTCATCACGAAGGAGCGTCCGTCGAGCGCGGCAGCGATGCACTGCCGCTGCGAGGCGTCCGCATCGAGCACGAGCGGTGTCCGCTCGGGCAGCTGGATCTCGTCGATGCGGTCGAGTTCCGGCGGCTCGAAGCCTATGAGGTCGTCGGGGAGCCCCGCATCGGGCCCCAGCGCGACGGCACGGATCAGCGGATGCCCGAGGATGAGCTCCTCGTGATCCTTGAGGTCCTGATACATGGCCTCTTTGTGGGACTGGAAGAGCCCGAGCACGATGCGCTCACCGACACTCCAGCCGTCCTGCTCCTCGGCCACGCGCCGGGCGGCCTCGAGCACGGCCGGCAGATTCTCGGGGTCGGCGCCGTCCATCACCCCCGACCAGTCGATCCCCGCCCTGGCGAGCCGGACGGCCAGCGCCGGGTTGTGCACGGCTTCCTGGTCATCGGCCCTGTGCAACCGGGTCCGCCCCTGCCCGTCCCGCTGCAGTTCCACGGGCACGAGCACCAGCGGCGCCGCGCTGGTCCCTTCCTGTACGTCGCCTTCCTTCCAGTCGACTATTCCGACGCCGAGCCAGAGAACCCACAGGCCATAGTCGTTGAAGGCCTGTCGAGACTGCTGCCGCAGCCGGTACAGGGCGCTGTCGAGCGTGGCCTGCGTCTTCTTCTGCGTAACGAGCCCGGCGGTACGCGGGGCGGCCCCCTTGTCGAGACTGATGCCTTCGGCCTCATCGACGGGAGCGAAGTCCCATCCCCGCCCGAGCCCCGAGATCACATCCTGTATCCCCGGCGCCTCGAGCTCCAGCGTGGCGGTCCTGGTGTGCCGGAAGTTCAGCAACTTGTTCCGCCCACCCATGTCGAGCAGGGCGTCACGCCATTCCCCGAGCGAGGCGCGCAACCGGTCGGCGCCCGGGTCAGGAACAACAGGGCGGACGGTGGTCGGCTGGGGGTGCATCGGGGTACCTCCACGGGCGGGGCTCTGGCACAACGGACGCCGCCCGATTGAGCCCAGGCGGCGCCGTATCATGCTATGTACCAGAAGGCCGGTATCGACACGGCCGAAACAACTCTTCTCGCCCAGCATAAAGTCCTGAGCTCGAAAGCCTGAAGTCCAGGCCCGAACAGGTCCCCGTGCGGCTGTCCGAAGAGGGGCTACGTTCCTCATCGCGTTGAACTACCGTTACTGGGACTCACATGATGACCAGTGTGGAAGGACGACCCACGTGAACGCGGCCGCGCTGAGCCCCGAGGACCCGACCGAGCTCGGGGGGTTCGAGTTGCTCGGCCGCATCGGGCACGGCGGCATGGGCCAGGTGTATCTGGGCGAGTCCCCCGGCGGTGAGCCCGCAGCGGTGAAGGTCATCAAGCCGTCCGTGGTCGACTCCGAGACCCGGCTGCGGTTCGCCCAGGAGATCGAGGTCCTCAAGACGATCTGGGGCCCCCGGATCGCCGCATTCCTGGATGCCGACGCAGATGCCGAGCAGCCCTGGCTCGCGACGGAGTACGTCGACGGTCCCGACCTGCGCAAGCACGTCCACACGCACGGCCCGCTGCCCCTTGTGCTGACGGCGTCCCTCGGCGCGACGCTCGCGGAGGCTCTGCACGTCGTGCACAAGCAGGGTCTGCTGCACCGTGACCTCAAGCCGGCCAACATTCTCCTGGGCCAGAACGGCCCCAAGGTCATCGACTTCGGCCTCGCGGTCTTCACCGAGTCGAGCGCGTCGCTGACCGCGCCCAATACGGTGCTCGGCACACCGGCGTGCATGGCTCCCGAGCAGGCCATGGGCGAGAAACCACTCAGTCCAGGTGTGGATGTGTACGCCCTTGGGGCTGTCCTGCTCTTCGCCGCGAGCGGGCACTATCCGTTCAGGGCCGACAACATCCACGCGCTCTTCAACTTGATCGTCAGGGACGACAGCAGGCCGGACTTCGGCGGCGCCCCGGACGAGCTGGTCCCGCTCCTCACCGCGATGCTGTCCCACAAGGCCGGGGACCGCCCCACCCTGCCCGAGGTCGTCAAGCAGTGCCGGGCCGTGGTCGAAGGCCAGGGCATGAAGATCGCCCAGGCCCGCCGCCGCCTCACCGCGCACATCACCGACACCAGAATCCAGGACGCGCCGACCGAGCCCCCACCCCCTACCCTCGCCGACCGCACGACGGTCACCACGCCGCAGCCGACGGCGCCCACGGTTCTGTTGCCGGAGGCCGACACACCCCCGGCCGCGTACACCCCCACCGTCAAGGTGCGTCCCGGGCCCTCAGCTCCCACCGCACCGCCGGCCCGGCCGACGGCACCCCCCGGAGCACCTCCCGTGTCGTCCCGGAGCAAGGAGCGGTCGGCCCCGGGCCGCGCGAAACCGGTCCTCCACTCGGCGCAGGCCAAGCGGGTCGCGCAGCAGCTGCGCGAGACCTACGCGCAGCACGCGAAGTTCTGACCCTGCCCGAGGCCACTCCGGGGCCACCACAACAACACGCGAGGCACCGCTCCACGCGGGACGCGGGACGCGGAACACAGTCATCACAGCAGGAGGCACCGCACGTGACCGTCGACCAGGCCGACGTCGCACCGACCACTTCCGCCGCCGCGGACGGCGAATCGGCGGAGGCCAAGTACCCGCCGGGTTCGCAGATCGAGGTCCGCGACGAGGAGTGGCTCGTACGGAACGTGACGCGCACGAACGACGACGGCGACCGCATCGAGGCCGTGGGCATCTCCGAGTTCGTACGCGACCAGGAAGCCGTCTTCTTCACCGCGCTCGACGACGTGGAGCTGATGGACCCGCGCAAGACGAAGCTGACGCCCGACGACTCCCCGAACTTCCGCCGCAGCCGCCTGTTCCTGGAAGCGATCCTCCGCAAAACTCCGCTGCCCCAGTCGGAACGCGGCCTGGCTCTGGCCGACAGCTTCCTGCTCGACGCACTCCCGTACCAGCACCGCCCCGCCCAACTGGCTCTTTCCGGCGGCAACTTGCGGCCGCGCATGCTCATCGCGGACGTGGTCGGCCTCGGCAAGACGCTGGAGATCGGCCTGACCCTGGCGGAGCTGATCCGCCGGGGCCGCGGCGAGCGCATCCTCGTCGTCACCCCGCAGCACGTCCTGGAGCAGTTCCAGCACGAACTGTGGGCGCGTTTCGCGATCCCTCTCATCCGTCTCGACTCGGCGGGCATCGAGAAGGTGCAGCGGGAGATCCCGGCGGGCCGCAACCCGTTCACGTACTTCAAGCGCGTCATCGTCTCCATCGACACGCTCAAGAACACGGACCAGTACAAGCACCACCTGGAGCGCATCGCCTGGGACGCCGTCGTGATCGACGAGTCCCACAACCTGATCAACCGCGGCTCGCTGCGCAACCAGCTCGCCCAGCTCCTCGCGCCGCGCACCGACGCCCTCATCCTGGCGTCGGCCACACCGCACAACGGCGACGCCCGTTCCTTCGCCGAGCTGATCTCACTCCTCGACCCGGCGGCGATCCGCGACCCGGACCGCTATGACGCGGACGACATCAAGCATCTCTTCATCCGCCGTACGAAGGTCAGCTCCGAGGTCCGCGAGCAGATGAAGGGTCAGTGGGCGGACCGCGGCCCGAGCGAGTCGGTGCACTGTGCTGCGACTCCTGCCGAGGAGCGGATCTTCAAGGAGCTGTCCCAGGTCTGGCTGCCGACCAACGGCAGCAAGTCGGTCAGCGAGGTCCCCCTCTTCCCGTACACGCTCCTCAAGTCGTTCCTCTCCTCGTACACGGCGCTGCGCGCCACGGTGAACGCCCGCATCAAGACCCTGGAGAAGAAGGACGACCAGTCGACGGCCGGCCCCGAACTCGCGGCCCTGCAACGCCTGAAGGAACTGACGGCCGTCCTGACGGAGCAGGACTCGTCGAAGTTCCGTTCGCTGGTCAAGCAGCTCAAGGACATCGGTGTCGGCCCGCGCAGCGAAACCCGCGTCGTGGTGTTCTCCGAGCGCGTGCAGACGCTGGAGTGGCTGCGTGCGACGGTCCCCGCCGCACTCGGCTTC
Source organism: Streptomyces endophyticus (assembly GCF_035798155.1). Classification (NCBI taxonomy): domain Bacteria; kingdom Bacillati; phylum Actinomycetota; class Actinomycetes; order Kitasatosporales; family Streptomycetaceae; genus Streptomyces; species Streptomyces endophyticus. The sequence continues at coordinate 10,228 of NZ_JAOZYC010000119.1, forward strand.
AAGGGCAAGGCGCTCAACGAAGCGGCCCGCGTCATGCACGGCGGCCTCTCCGACGAGCAGCAGATGCAGTGCGTGGAGGACTTCGGCCTGGCGGACGCCCCGGTGCGCATCCTCTTCACCGGCGACGTGGCCTCCGAGGGCGTCAACCTCCACCGGCAGTGCCACCAGTTGATCCACTACGACGTCCCGTGGTCGCTGATCCGTATCGAGCAGCGCAACGGCCGTATCGACCGTTACGGGCAGTCCCACCAGCCCCAGTTCCGCGCGCTGATCCTCACGAGCGAGACGGAGAACGCGAAGGACGACCGCACGGTCGCCGAGCGCCTCCTGGAACGAGAGGACGAGGCACACCGCAGCCTGGGCACGGCGGAGGCGGTCTCGGGTCTGTACAGGGCGGAGGCGGAGGAGAAGTCCCTCATCCAGGACCTGCTGCGCGGCCGCTCGGTCAACGAGTCCCTCGATGCGACGGCGCAGGCGGCAGCAGACGAGGAGACCGGCGGGGACTTCCTGGCGGACTTCTTCGGCGCGGTGGGCGACGACCCTGAGGAGATCCTCGACGGCGAGGCCCCGCCGGCGCCCGCCGACGTACCGCGCCTGTTCACGGGCACTCGCGAGTTCATCGACGAGGCGGTACGCGAGGTCTACCCGGACGCACAGCAGCAACTTGACCTCGACCAGGACCAGGACACCGGCCTGATCTCCTTCAAGCCGCCGAAGGACCTCACGCACCGCATGAAGGCGCTACCGCCGGACTACCGTCGCGAACAACGCCTGCACGAACGCCTATTGGTGACGCTGAACCGCAAGCTCGCCGACCTGTCGCTGACGCGGGCGCGGGAGTCGTCGACGTCGTCGTGGCCGGAGATCTCGCTCCTCACCGACCTCCACCCGGTGGTGGAGTGGCTGACGGACAAGGTCCTGGTCCGCCTGGGCCGTCAGGAGGCCCCGGTGATCACGGCGGACGTCCCGGCGCCCACGTACCTAGTCCAGGGCATCTTCTCGAACGCGCTGGGCCGTCCGACGGTGGTCAAGTGGATGGCCGTGACGGCAGGCGCGGCGGGCCCCGAGGTGACGGACGACATGGTCGGCATACTGCGCGCGGCGGGCGTGGGCCCGACCATGGCGAACCCGCTCCACGAACACGACCGGGACCTCCTGACGTCCGGCATCCCTGGCGCGCTCGACGCGGCGGAGGACTTCCTGCGCCGGCACAGCGCGGAGTGGGACAAGGCGCTCCTGGAACCCATCGAGAACTACAAGCGGCGCCTGGGTAATTGGGAACAGCCGACCCTGGCGGGCGAACACACCAAGGCGGCCCTGGCCGACCTGGCCGACTCGCTCCTCACCACCGGCCGCCCGATGCTCCGGGTCTTGGCCGTCCTCGACTCCGCGTCCGCGTAACTTCCCTGACCAGCTGAGGTTCTGAGACAGCCATGACGTACGACTCCCTCGTCAACCAGGGCGACTACTTCTCCGCGCACTACCTGGCGGAGATCCTTCCGAAGGACCTCAAGTCGGGCCTGCTCGCCACGTGGAAGGAGCGGGAGGACGAGGCGAAGGCTGCCGCTGACGCCGCCGACAGCGCCGAGGAGTCCGGCGGGACCGAGGAGGCCCTCCCGGTCACCCCGCGCGCGGGCCTGCGTGGCCTGCGCCGCGACTACTTCAAAGCGCGATCGTTCTTCGCGGAGGCGGCGGCCACGGCGGACGACGCGACGACGTACGACGCCCCGGAGTGGCACGAGCGGGCAACGGCACTGAACACGTCCGTCCTACGCGCCCTCGGCTACGACGCGAAGCCGCAGACACTGACGGTGGACCGGGCGGACCACACGTACGAGGTCCAAGTGGCGCACTCCGAGACCGGTTTGGTGGCACTGGACTGCGGCTGGGCGCCGGAGCCGGACGCGGCACTGGACCCGGAGGGCGCGGGCCGGCTGCTGAGCGAGCTGCGTCTCGACGGCTCCTCGTCGATCACGACTGGCTCGAAGCTGGCGTCGTTCCTGTTCGCGTGCGAGGAGCCGCCGCGCTACGTTCTGCTGCTGATCGGCGGCGTGATCGTCCTGGCGGACCGGCTGGCGTGGGGAGAGGGTCGCTACCTCGCGGCGTCCCTGGACGCGGCGTTGGAGCGGAATGACGTACGGGCGGGCGGCGAACTCGACACCGTGGCCGCGCTGTTCGGCGCGGACTCTCTGCGTACGCCGGAGGAAGGCGGCGAGAACCCCCTCGCCACGCTGGTGGACAAGTCGACGAAGCACGCGGTGGGCGTCTCGTCGGAACTGCGGGACGGCCTGCGCCTGTCGGTGGAGATGATCGCGAACGAGGTCCTTGAGCGGCTGCGCGATGCAGGCCTGAAGCCGGAGGACGTAGCGGACCTCCCTGACCTGTCGCGGCAGTTGACGAGGGAGTCCCTCCGGTACCTGTACCGAATCCTCTTCCTGCTGTACGCGGAGGCGCGGCCGGAACTGGGCATCGTGCCGTCGGACTACCCCGAGTACCACCAGGGGTACGGCCTCGGACGCCTCGGCGAGCTGGTCGCGGAGCGCGACCTGGTGGGCGAGAAGGCCCGGGAGGGCGTCTACCTCTACGAGTCGTTGGACCTGCTGTTCCGTAAGGTCCAGGAGGGCTACCGCCCGCGCCGCACGCACGGCGAGGCGGCGGCCGCGGAGACCTCTTCGGAGGACATCGGCCTGCGCTTCGAGGCCCTGCACTCCACGCTCTTCGAACCGGATTCGATCCGCCTCATCGGCAAGGAGTCGGTGACCGACCCCCGCGTCGACGAGTACGAGTCGGGCGGCGCGCGGTACGTGGACACCCGGTTGAGGAACGCCACGTTGTACCGCGTGCTGCGGCTGCTGATGCTCACACGCGGGAAAAAGGGTGAGCGCGGCGGCTTCATCTCGTACGCACAGCTCGGCATCAACCAACTCGGTGCGGTCTACGAGGGGTTGATGTCCTACTCGGGCTTCGTGGCGAGCGAGGAACTGTACGAGGTCGCGAAGGGCGGCGATCCGAAGGATGGCTCGTGGCTGGTCCCGGCGTCGAAGGCGGACGAGTACCCGGACACGGTCTTCGTGCACCGCAAGGACGAGGAGACGGGCGAGGACGTTCGGGTCCGCTACCGCCCTGGCTCCTTCGTCTACCGCCTGTCGGGCCGCGATCGCCAGACGTCGGCGTCGTACTACACGCCGGAGTCGCTGACGAAGGTCACCGTGCAGCTGACATTGCAGCACCGCCTGGACCAGGACGGTTCGGTGACGGAGGCGCGCGAACTCTTGGACTGGAAGATCTGCGAGCCGGCGCTGGGCTCGGGTGCGTTCCTGAACGAGGCGATCAACCAGGTGGCGGCGGAGTACCTGCGGCGCCGCCAGGACGAACTGGGTACGCCGATCGACACGGAGCGCTACGCGGTCGAGCTCCAGCGCGCGAAGGCGTACATCGCACTGCACAACTCCTATGGCGTGGACCTCAATTCGACGGCGGTGGAGCTGGCGGAGGTCTCGCTGTGGCTGAACACGATGCACCCCGGCATGGAGGCACCGTGGTTCGGCCTGCACTTGCGGCGGGGCAACTCGCTGATCGGCGGGCGCCGGGAGGTGTATGCGGCTGAGCGCCTGAAGAAGGGTGGGTGGCTGGGTACGACGCCTGAGCGCATCCCGCTGGAGGAAGGGGCCCTGCCGGAGGGCGCCGTCCACCACTTCCTTCTCCCCGCGAAGGAGTGGGGCGCGGTCGCGGCCGAGAAGGAGGCCAAGGCGCTGGCGCCGGAGGAGGCGAAGGCGCTGGGCGCGTGGCGCAAGTCGATCACGAAGTCACCGACGACCAAGCAGACTGCTCGGCTGGCTGGGCTGGCTCGGCGGGCCGAGTACCTGTGGGGTCTCGTGACGCGCCGCCTGGAGATCTCGGAGCAGGAGATCTCGCGGAAGATTGATGTATGGGGCGCGGAGGAGGGCTGGGTCCGGGCGCCGGAGAACGCGGTACCTAGGGAGAAGGTGCTGGCGGACCTGGAGGCGGTCGATACCCCGTACTGGCGCCTGAAGACGCTGATGAATGCTTGGTGCGCGCTGTGGTTCTGGCCGGTTCAGGGCGCGGGGCTGCTTGATGGTTCGGATGAGCGGTACGCGCGGGCTGGTGACGTTGCCGTGCAGGGCGGCGAGCTGGCGGCAGACGCGTCCGAGGTCGTACGGACCTACGAGGAGGTCGACTTCCTCGGCAACGTCACGGTGAAGGAAGTCAAGCGCGGCGACATCGACAAGAGACGCAAGGGGGCTCGGAAGGGCCAGGGCGCGTTCGCGGGGCAGCGCCGGAACGTGATTCCGCTGGCCGAGCTCGACGACTGGCTGGACTTCGCGGAGTCCCTGCTGGGCACGCACGATGTGCCGGCGGAGTCGCTGGTGTCGTCGTTCGACTCGCTGGACGCCCTTGAGCGCTACGAGGACGAGCTGCCCGACTGGATGGGCATGGATCGGTCGTACTGGCTGGAGGGAAGGTTCCCTTGGGCTGCGGTCGCGGGGGACGTTGCGGAGCGGCAGGGGTTCTTCCACTGGGAGCTGGAGTACGCGTCCGTGTTCGCGGGGCGGGGCGGGTTTGATTTGCAGGTGGGGAATCCGCCTTGGGTTCAGCCTCAATGGCGAGAGGACCAGGTTCTGGCGGAGCGCGAGCCTTGGTTCACCCTGACAGAAAAGCCGAGCGCGGCAGAGTGGCGCCTACGTAAAGAGGAAGTCTTCAGGACGCCAGAAGACAACACCGACTACTTCCTCCATGAGCTGGCAGCTAACACGGGGATCGTGGCCACTCTCCGCAGTCCACTTGCCTACCCGATGCTTGTGGGAACGAAGGGTGACCTCTACCGAGCGTTCATGACTCAGGTTTGGAGGCACATGATGCGCAACGGTATCGCAGGCCTTCTCCACCCGGACACGCATCTCGGTGGCGTACACGAAGGCGTCATCCGCTCCGCGGCGTACAGACACCTTCGAGTCCATGCACACTTTGTCAACTCAGCAAATTGGGCATTCGAAGACCTTGACCGCGGATGGGAGTTCGGGATGCACATTTATGGCACCTCACAGGAACCAGACTTCCTGCACATCAGCGGACTCCGTAGCGCCGAGGTCCTCCCTGAGTCACTCAACCATGATGGACAAGGGGAAGCGCCCGGAATCAAATACAATGGCTCATGGGATACCCGCCCCCATCGCGAACGGGTAGTCCATCTTGACGCAAATTTGCTAGCGAGCTGGAAAGCTCTGAGCAGCTCAAAAGGAGATGTTTCCCAAACACCCATTCTATACCCGATCGCAATGACTGAGCAGGGCGCCATTGAGGCGCTAGCAAATTACTCAGAAAATCTTGACACTTACCATCCACTAATGACTATCGGATTCGATGAAGGTGTCGCCAAAAGGGAGGGGTTGATTCGGTGGGGAAACGAATCAGTCCCGAAACTTTCGGACGCCATCCTCCAAGGGCCACACTTCGCAGCTTCACTCCCCTTTTCCAAGGAGCCGAGAATCCCCTGCCGAAGTAACAGAGACTGGAATACAACGAGCCTAACCAGCCTCCCCGAAACATATATCCCAGTCAGCAACTACGTGCGCGCCACCGACGAGGCAGAATACATCGCACACCAACAAGCTTGGCATGGAGCGCCATCCACTTCGTATTTCAGAGTGGCATGGAGAAGGATGGTTGCCTTTAATACAAGCCGGAGCCTTCACGCCGCCCTCATCCCTCCAGGTCCCGCCCATGTGAACACCGTGCACTCCATGGCCCTCGAAAGCAATCAACTCACCACCCTCAACGCAGGATTCTGGGCATCGCTCCCTTTGGACTACCTGTTGCGGATCACGGGTCGGGCTAGCCTCCAGACCAGCGAGGCCCGCAACATGCCCGCCCCCAGCCCAGGACATCCCCTTGCCCCCGCCCTCCTGCTGCGTTCCCTTCGTCTGAATGCCCTCACCACTCACTACGCACCCCTCTGGGCAGAACTTTTCGACCCACGCTGGGCAGGCTACGAAGACTGGGCCAACCCCAACTGGCCCCGTCTGAACCCTCTCGCCTCCGACCTCAAGGCCGCCTGGGGGTACAAGACCCCACTCCGCACGGAACACGAACGTCGAGCCGCGCTTGTCGAGTTGGACGCCCTCGTGTCCGTCTGGCTCGGCATCACAGCCGACCAGCTCGCAACCATCTTCAAGTCCCGCTACCCGCAGCTGTACGACTACGAGTCGGCCACCTGGTTCGACGCCAACGGCCGCAAGATCGCAGCCGACTTCAATACCTACGGTCACGGCCAAACCAAGCAGGACTACCTAGACCTCCTCGACCACCTCGAAAACCCCGAAACCACCCCACCCCCCACCGGCTACACGGCCCCCTTCTACAAGGCCGACCGCGAAGCCGAAATGCGGGCCGCCCACGCCACGTTCCAGACCCGCCTCGACGAGGAAATTCGCCTCGGCCGCTGGACGCCTCCCGAGCCCCGACAGACCCGGCAGTAGTAGATCCTGGCCGGCGAGTTGGCTCATGCCATCGCCTGGGCGGCCCACGTGGGGGCGACGGGGGGGGCACGTGGTGCGGGCGCAGGAAGCCGCCCACCACCCCGAACGCCGCCGCCCAGACCCACTCAAGCAATGGGGCGCTGTCCACGCGGCGCACCATCGGCTTCCGGCTCGCTGGCCACCACGACTTCAAGGCCCTCGGTCTCAGCCGCCCCGAGCCAGAGCCGAAACCGGACCATTGCCCTCACCCCGGAATGCCCCCACCCCCTTCACCCTGACGTCGCGAATTCAATTTAAATGGCCGCTACCCCAAGTAGATGGAACCCGCGGTAACTAGGTTCCATTCACCGGAAGTTACTCTTGTCATGGGCGACTCCCGCATTCCTCCACACTCACCCGCCATAGGATCCGTCTCGCGGATGCGACCACTTTGCGGACACATCCGCTTCAAGTGAATTCGGGACCGTGATATCGAGGCAATCATGCGAGTGAAGAAGAACAGCCACACGTCGGTCGCCCTGTTGGCCACAGCGCTCAGCGCGACTTTAATGACCACCGTCCCGGCAGCCGCCGGGACGGTCGACCGCGCCACCCACGTCGCACCCGCACAGTCTGCTGCCGCGGCAAATCCCTGCAGGCGGGACAGCTACCGCAAGGTGGCCTACACGTTCTACCGCGGACCGTCCAAGGTCATCATGAGATGCGGCACCGCGAGCTGGGGGTACAAGCACATCGCGGCACGGGGGCGGTGGAGCGGGAGATTCAAGAACAAGATCTCGGACACCCTGTGGAACGGCTACCGGGCCGCGCCGGGCGTGGTCTATCGCTACAAGCCCTCGAATTCCTGTCGGCCCAGGCCGACCAGAAACTTCAAGGTGGTTTACAACCAGGGCCCCTACGGTGGTCCTGGCGCAAGAGTCAGCCCGCAGGGCATCATTACCGCCACCGTTGAATACACCACTTTCGCAGCAATGAATTGTTGAGGCTGGCATGGCCACGGCGGAGCAGGTACAAGAGCAACTGATCCAGCGGATCTCCGGAGTGCAGCGGCAGGGGCCGGGCGTTCCCATCGAAGTGCTCGCGCTACGCGTTCCCTCGGTCCATCCAACACTGCACGTCCAGGTGGAAGTCAAGGTTTCCGAGGAGCGTTGGCGGGTCTCGCTCGCCTATGACGGGCCCGACGCGAGCTTGGTGAGCGGGGACCTCACCGAGGGGTCGATGCACACCCTTGAACTTCTGGTACTCACCAACCTGTTCGACTGGTGGCACACGAAGGACACGGAGCGCGCGTCCACCCGCATGGGCAGGCGCCTCACCTGACAGAGCCGGTGGGCGGGGCAACAGCGGGCGTCAACTACCGCTGCCGTGGCCAAGCCGACCAACCAACGTTGCCCTGCCATCCACCTCAACTGGATGGCAGGGCAACCCACTTGTTCTCCCCCAGCGTCAGCCGCGCGCCGCGAACCCCACGAACGCCGTCCAGGCCCCCGGCGCCACGTCCACCATGGCCCGGTCCCGGCCCTTGGTGTCCCGCACGTGAACCGCCGCGCCATCAGCGGCGACCTCAACGCACTCGCCACCCTCACCGCTGCTGTAGCTGCTCTTGAACCACGCCAGCTCAGCCACGCCCGGCATCGACTTCTCGACGTTCATGTCTCTCCCAGCAACCGCTCCACGAGGGCCAGCGACTCACTCGGCGTGAGCGCCTGAGCCCTGAGGATTCCATACTGCTCCTCGAACTCACGGACCGAACTCCGCTCCGTGAAGAGGCGGCTCTCCTTGTGCACCTCTACGTAGGCGATCCTGCGCGCGTCCGTCGTCTCGATCAAGGTGAACGGCCCACCCAGAGCGGCGTGTTCGTCACGCTGGATCGGAATCACCTGGATCTCCACATTGCGCCGCTGTCCACACAGAAGCAGCTGTTCCAGCTGCCCTCGCATGACCTGCTCACCACCGATCGGGCGCCGAATCACGGCTTCCTCGATCACGAAGCTGATGGTCGACATCGGAGCGCGGGCGAAGATCTTCTGTCGCCCCAAGCGGGCGGCTACGCGCTGCGCCACCGTGTCCTCGCCCAACAGCGGTCGGCGCATGCGGAAGACGGCCTCCGCATACTCCTCGGTCTGCAACAACCCAGGGATCGCCATCGTGGCGTACACATGCAGCTCAACCGCCCGCGCCTCCAACTTCGCCGCACTCCTGAAGAACGCCGGATACTGCGCCCGCTCCACCTCCTCCACCCGCTCCCGCAAAATCCCATGCGCCCCGAGCACGTCATCCGCCAACCCGATGAACCGCGCCGGAGCGATCCGTCGCCCCTGCTCGAACGAGGCGATGGTCGCGGCCGAATACCCGACCCGCTCCCCCAGCTCGCCCCGACTCAATCCGGCCCACTCCCGGAACCGCTTCAACTGCCGCCCGAACGACAGCAGCACCCCACCGACATCCTCGCCACCCACCTCCTCCCCTCCGCCACCACCGACCTCACCGTCACCCACGCCCAGGTCCACGCCCATACCGTCCCCCTCTCCCGATCGCCTCCCCGGTACAACTCCCCTTCCGCACACCGCGGTCACGCCGCACACCACGTACAACTCACCCCCGAACGCGTACAGAACTCGCCCGTCTCACCCGCTCAACGCTACGCACGGTCACCCCCCGCCACACCCAGGAACCGCCCCAACACCCCCACACCGGCATATCCATCAACGCACGCGACCCGAACGGCAGTTCACGACGCCGCCCCGCCCGCCACGTACAACCCCACCCCCACCACGTACAACAACCCAGCGTCACCGCGCGCCCCCTTACCGGCGTCGCCCCCACCACCCCACGCTCGACCTCATGACCAGCACAGCCGCTCCCCGCCCCACAGCCGCGACCCGCGAGTTCGCGATGCGCTTCACCTCCACACCCCGAGGTGCCCGCCTCGCTCGCCGCCTCGTCTCCCACCGCCTGAACGACTGGGGCCACCTCTACACGAGCGACACCAACGAAACCCTCACCCTGATCGCGGCGGAGCTCACCGCGAACGCCGTCCACCACGGCCACGTCCCCGGCCGCGACCTCCACCTCCGCCTGACAGAACTCACGGAGCCGACCCCGGAGACGTACCGCATCGAAGTCACCGACACCCGAGCCGAACGACGCCCCCACACCACCCCCGGCACCCCCGACACTGAATCCGGCCGCGGCCTCCTCCTCGTAGCCGCCCTCGCCGACGACTGGGGCTGCGCGCCCCGGCTGGACGGTGACCCCGGTAAGACCGTCTGGGCGACGGCCAGCTGTCACGCCCAGCCGTCGCCACCACCTCCAGACATTACACAGAAGTGATATCATGCAGACGTAATGACGCGGGATGGGGAGCCCATGCCTTACAAGATCGTCGTGGTTGAACCGGCCTGCAGTTGGCTGCACAGCCTCCGCCAGAGCGACAGGGGCACACTCCTCCAAATCGCTCAGGCCCTGAACGTGCTGGAACAAGAGGGGCCCGCCCTCGGGCGTCCGCTCGTCGACCGCATCGCCCATTCGGCGCTGCCCAACCTCAAGGAACTGCGCCCCGGCTCGTCCGGAACCACCGAGGTGCGCTTACTCTTTGCATTCGATGTGGAGCGGAACGCCGTGATTCTGGTCGGCGGTGACAAGGCTGGCGACTGGTCCAGGTGGTGCCGGTCGGCGATCAAGGCCGCTGAAGAGGCGTACGCGGTGTACGTGAAGGAGTCGTCATGAACCAGAGGAAGCCGGAATCCGCGAACCCCATCGACTGGAACGACCTCAAGGACGAGCTCGACTTCTCCCCTGAAGAACAGGAGGAGATTCGCGAGGGCACGGCCGCGCTGTTGTCCGAGGTCCGGGCCTACCGTCTCGCCGAGATCCGCAAGCGCCAGCACATGACGCAGGCGACCGTTGCCGAAGCTCTCGGCGTGACGCAAGGACGCGTGTCGGCCATAGAGAAGGGCAAGCTCACCCGGTCCGAGGTCGAGACCGTCGCTGCCTACGTCGCCGTGCTCGGCGGCACCCTCAGGCTCGTGGCCGACTTCGGGGACGAGTCACTTGTACTCGGCTGACCGGGCGCCGCGAAGCAACGCAGCGTCCGATCTCGACGATCTCGCCCTGGTCCTGGCACGCAGCCTCACGGACCCCGGACATCGAACCTCTCTCGACGACGTACTGAGGACCTTCGGACACACCCGGAAAACGCTGGCCGCCCTGCCGGAGGCCGACTCCGACAGTCCTGTCGGCACAGTCGACTGTGCCGACAGGGCGACGGCTGAAGTAGGTCTTCACCATCCGCGAGCACGTGGTCCGGCCCGGGCCACACCTTGGGCCACCGCGGTACGGATCTCCTCGTAGCAGCAGCGCTCCCGCTGAACCAGAAGTGCCGAGCCGGCGCCCGTCACCCAGCCAATGTCGCGATGAACGACAGCGCCGAGCTCACCAACGAAGCAACCCCGGGCGCCCCTCCACACCTGTCGAGCACCTGGCTCAGCATCGTCTCGGCGGACCCACGGCCGCCCGGATCGTCCAGCCGCTGCTGTCCTGCCAGGTCGAGGAGCATGCGGCACTGCTCGTACTCCCTGACAGACTGCTGTTCCTCGTCGAGGGCTGTGCGGATGCGGTTCAGCCTGGCCGACCAGTCCTCTGTCGCCTGCGGGCTCACCACCGTCACCTTGGAGATGTGGGAGCCGACAGCCCCCGGCTGGTTCTGTACATCTCCTCCGATGGCTCCACCGCTTCCGACGGTGACGCCCGAATTGTGCGACGCGCTGCTGTTCTTCCTGCCGAACATCACTTCTGCCCTTCCGCTGACGGGACTTGAGTCTTGTGGATCGTGGACCCGGTCGAACCTGGCTGGTTCTGTACGTCGCCTCCGATCGATCCTGCGATCACACCGGAGTTCTGGAGGATGACGGTCGCCTGCTTCATGTACCCCTGGATCTCGACGTTGTGGTCGACGAGGAACTCGGCCACCGCGCCGAAGATGCGGCGCTCCATCCAGCCGACGTAGCGACGCGCATCGTCGTACTGGAGCATGTCGTCCATGTACGGCGAGGAGTAGATCTCCCGCAGACTCACGGGCCCCTTCCCCGGGTCGGCGTCCGGTCTCCGTGAACTGAAGGGCTTGCGAAGGGAGTTCACCAGGGAGGGGAGGTCAAGGAACGCGTTGGCCAGTTCCCTGACGTGCCATGAGAAGCCCGCCTCGACCGCCCTGCGGACGGCGGTGCGCAGCGTCATGTGCACGGGATGGATGACATGAGGGCGGGCGACGACACGCAGATAGTGGTGCTCGTAGGCGAAGCTCACGTAGACGGACGCCACGAGTTCGCCGTCCCACGAGACGATTCGGGTGCACAAGAAGCGGCGGGCTTCCTTCGTCTCCGCGCTCGCTCCGCTGCCCTCAACTCCCTTGCGCGCAAGAATCATCAGCGCGTGCCACCGGTCCTTGGTGATGTCCTTCCAGCGTTCGCCCGAGGTGGCGGCGACATCGAAGACGTCCAAGCGGTTGTCCGGGTTGAACTGGGGCTTGGGGTCGAACGGGCGGCGCAGTTCGCCGGCGACGTACTCATGAAGGTCGTCCGGCGTGAAGGGGGTGACGCCGTTCTTGCCGTGCGCGGCGCCGATCAGTTCCTCGACGCTGCGGAACACCTCCCGCATCTGGCGCTCGTCGTTCGACTGACCGTCTTCGCCCTCGCTCTCCGTGGCGAGTGGTGGCGCGACATCGATCTCGATGGGCTGCTCCGACCACGCCGCCCCCGCGCCGATGAAGTGGTAACCGACGACCGTCCCACGGCCTACCTGCGGCGTGTAGGGCACGATCAGGCCTTTGCGTTTCGCCCGGTCGCGCGCCAGGCTGCGGCGGCGCCAGGGAACGACCCACCACATCCGTCCACTGGTCCGGCGCCACGCCATGCCCCGAATCCGCCGGAAGGCAAACAGGCGGTCGACGTAGCAGACCATCCAGGCGGCAACCAGCATGAGCAACAGAACACGCCCCAGGCCGAGATCCGTCGCCACTGCCACGAGAGGCCCCACGACGAGGCAGCCCAGGAGCAGCAGGCGTCGCACATGGGTCAACGCCTCCGCGGACGCGCAGGTCTCCAGCACGGGCGTGAGGAAGAAGCCCTGAGGCGGAACCGGGTGCCCCTTGGATATGCGACGCCGGACCCATCTGACGTACTCGTGTCCGAGAACCACCTTTGGTTGAGCAGCTTGCAGACTCTCCTGCCCCGCGGCATCGAGAGTCTGTCGGCGTTCCTCTGCCCGTCTCCTTCGCATGAGCCACCAGAAGGCCGTAAGCAGCAGCCGTGGAAACTCCTTCAGGAAGGCGTCGAGCGCCTCCAGAACCTTCTTGACATGGTCGTCGCGGGTATAGGCCGCCGCACACAGCCACTCCGTCACATCGGAGTACCCCTGATGCCTCTGCTCCGCTCCGGCAGGACGGGGCAGCGGGACTTCGGGGACCGGGACCCTCTCTCGCTCACGGAAATGCGAGTGCCCCTCGGGAGCATCCGTGTCCTGCTCGAAGTCGGCACCAAGACCCATCCTCTCCGCCCATCTGGGGCCTTCGCCCCGTCGCCCTCCCCTGAGTGGGGAACAGGGTCGGCGTCATACCTCCGCGCTGGGAAGAGGGCCTGCACAGGCAGGGTCTGATTCGCGCCATGCCCCTGGCGGGAACCGGAGCCGCCCCGGCCGCAGGGCGGACAGTCGCTGCAGGGCGACCCGCACTCAGGGCCGTGCCGGAGACCACCACCCCGACAACCGGTTCACGCCCCACGTCATGTGCTGCACGTGGCCGACCCACGGATCGGCGAGGCCGTGCGACCGCCCGATCCAGTGCCCCCTGCGCGTCAGTCCTGGTCTCGAACCTCTCGCGCTGCACTACCCACCCACCCACATCCAAAGTAGTGTGGATGTCATGGCGACAGCGTACGAGGATGTTCCCTTCAGCGAGCTGCTCCACCACCCGGCAGCCACCGCCCGGCGCCTTGATGCGGTACGTGCCCTTCGGCTGCGTCGCCGCGACGCGGGCGATCTCGCCCTGATCCGCGCCGATCAGCTGGAGCGAGACGCCACAGTGATCGACTTCACCGCCCGCCTGTTGGCCGGCCTGGTCAGCACCGGCAATCTGGCCATATTGCGCGAGCTGCTGCCCGACGCGTTGCCCTGGTCGGTTTTCCTTCCCGATGAGGACGTCGAGACGATGCTCGCCGAGCTCACCGACACCGCCCGAGGCGCCGCCGCTCTGGAGAACCTCGCCCCGATCGCCCTGCTGCTCACCCAGTGGCGACACAGCGCGGAGGTCTACGCCGATCCAACACTGCACGCCGCCCTCACCCGGGAGCCGGACGGTGACCTGGGCCCGGTGGCTGCCCCGCAGGCGGCCGAGTGAGCCCCAAACGCGGAGACCGGGCCGCACCCCCACCGATCGGCGGCGAGTACGACCTGCGTTTCGCGAACACTGAGGCCGCCACCGGCTGGGAACACCTGGCCCGCCACGCGACGGGGAATCTCCGCCGCGCGTTCGACAAGATCCGCGCCGACCCACGTGCGCTCGACGAACCGGACCGTCACCACCGTCTGAAGGGCAAGCTGGGCAGCGCCATCTGGAAGGGCGACACCATGGAACGCTGGCAGTTCGAGGTGACGGGCGGCGGCCGCATCTGGTACCTCGTCGACGAGCCGAACCGCATCGCCTGGATCACCTACGCGGGCACCGGCCACCCCAAGGTCACCGAGTAGGGCGTCGGCCACCGTTGGCTCGGCGTGTTGTTGTATGCCGCGACGCGGCACCCTTCTGCGCCCGCCAACCGCTGGGTCGACCGCGCAAGCACGGGCACTCGGCAGCCCGGCGAGCACAACATCAGCGCAAGACCGAGTCACTGTGACGTGGTATCGCGGACACACCGCGATACCACGTCACAGTCCCCGACTCCCCTGCCACTGCCCGCCGCACGGTGCCTGGACACCGGACTCACCCCACCGGCTTCCCCAACACCACACCCCCGCCCGGCGCTTCCGGCCGGTCCGGGCGAAGCCGCGCATGGTTCTCGACGTCGCCTCGGAGGCGGTCGAGCAGCGCTGACCACGTCCCCTGGTGTCGACTGAGGCCGACCTCGATGGCGGTCCTGATCCGCTCCGCGTCCGGGCCCGCGTAGTCGACACCCGAGGTCTTCTGGCGGTTCGACACGAGGATCATCGTCAGGCCGGGGGCTTGGTGATCGTGGCTGAGCCACTTCGCATAGTCCCAGTCGCGCTTCTTCGTCGAACCGACGAAGAAGACGCGGGAGTTGGTGATCACGAGCTCGCCCGCATCGGTTCGCTCGTTGTACTGGTGCCCCTGTCGCTGCCGGACCTCGACCAGCTTCGCCGTCGCCGTGACCGCCAGGACTTCCTCGCCCTTGCGTCGCTTGCCCCAGCGCCACTCCGCGACGGTGAAGCGACCGGCCTTCATGTCGCGCGCCATGTCGACACGCGCCGTGAGCCGATTCCGTTCCGCCTTCCACGTCGCGAGTTCACGCTCGTACGCCTGCATGGCGCGCAGAGCCTCCTGCTCCCTGCGCTGCTCTTCCCTGGCACGCTGCGCCGCCTGGCGCTGGATGTCACGTTCCACGGCAGCAGCGACTCGGGCTCGTCGACGGGCCCTCATCCACGCGGCGATGCGCACCCGTCGCAGCCAGATCAGTACGGCGACAGCCAGCACGAGCAGCAACAGGATCAGCGCCACCACGATCTGCGCCATCGTCCAGTCGTCCGCGACGTGCACGGTCAGCGTGCGCTGGCTCGTATTGCCCGCGGCGTCGGTCACGGACACCGTGACATACAGATCGCCGGGCGCAACGGACGCCCGTACAGTCCGCCGGCCGTCGTGCAGCGTGAACTTCCCCGCGAGAGCCTTCGGAGCCTCGATGTGTACCGCCGCTCCGGTTTCACCGGTGATGGTGAGCACGAGCTCCTGGTGGCGGGCGCGTTCCTTGTCGTACGAGACCGTGGCCTTCGGTGGCTTGGTGTCGACGACGGTCTTGGGGCCCTCGTTCGTGGCGGCGCGGCCGAAAGGGTCGGTGAGGGCCAGTTTCGGGAGGTACGAACCGTCGGGGAGGTGCAGAGCGATCTCGGCGTGGCCCTTGTCGTCGAGGGTGACCTTCCGCTTCTGCGTGCCGACGTCGAGCGTTCCCCGGGCCGCGCGCGGGCCGGTGATGGTGAAGCGGGTGTCTTCGTCGTGGGAGTCGGGCGCGGGTTCGAGCTTCGGCGTCAGGGCCTTGAGGTCCACGACCGCCTCCGCCCCGACTTTGGTCACGTTCCCGGCTTTGTCGCGGAGTGAGCCGGTGATCGCGTGCGTACCGTTGGGCAGCCAGAGCGACTCCTTGAAGTCACCGTCCTCGCTGGTGCCGCGCCAGCGGGTCGACGTGCCTGCCACGCGTATGTCGTAGTCCGTTCCCAGGTCGGTGATGAAGGACAGCTCCACCGCACCCGTCGCCCCGTCCGGGTCGCCGACCTCAAGGTCGTCGAGGGGCGGCCCCTCGGCGTCGACATCGACGGTGAACTCCTTGCTCGGATCACTGGAGTTGTCGGCCGCGTCGACGGCCATTAGGACGTAGGTGTGCTCGCCGTCGTCGGCGGTGAAGCCGACGGTCTGGGATGCGCCGGTCGCCGTTGCCTTCGCGACTCTCTTGCCGTCCTCCGGGAAATCCGGGTCGTCCACTTCCCGCACCTCGATACGCGAGCCACGCTCAGCCTTTGCCGTCACAGTCACCTTGCCCCCGGCCCCGGCCTTCGGACTGCTGGCCGACGGAGCCTCGGGCGGCTCGTAGTCCCCGGTCTCCTGCCCGTCATCGGCGCCCGCTCCCGAGTCGGAACCCGAGCCAGGCAGGCTGCTGTAGCCGCATTCGGAGAAATAGCCGAGATCTCCGCAGACGTACGAGCCGGTGTCGGAAGGACAGGAATGCCAGCGGTGGCAGCCGTCCCGATGGGCGGATGCGGTCGGAGCGCCGGCGAACAGCGCGGCCGCGGCGAAGACCAGTGCGGCGCTGCCGGTCACGCAGCGGCGCATGGTGGCGCGAACATTCACGTGCGGTGAATCCCCCAGTTGAAACGCCGCTCCCCTGCGGCGGAAGAGCCGCAGCTTCGCACACGCAATCCACACATGACAATCACAGGGCCATCAATTACCTCAGGCCCCACTCGGAGGCCGCCACCCCGACAACTGGTCCACGACCCACGTCATGTGCTGCACATGCCCCGTCCTGGTCCAGATCTCCGGGTTACCCGAGCCGTTGCGCCCCTGGCCGTGGGCACAGTCGTACAACCACCGCTCGCCTTCGCTGTATTCGGTGCCTCGGAATGCCGCATCGTCCACGAGCCCCTGTGCCACGGCGCGGACTTCCGTCGCTCGGTCCGTGCCCCGCGTAGGGGCCCGGGCCACGAGGAACGTCTCGGGGGTCGTGTAACGCATGAGTCCCCATGGCGGCCCTGGCTTCTCCACACGCGGGCGGTTCGCCGCCAGGGCCTGCTCGACCCCGTAGTCCCCGTAGAGAAGGTTGCGCGTGCTCGTCAGGCGCGCTGTCCGCACTGCCTCGTACACATGCCAGTCGAGGCGCGGCACGTACTGGCGTGGGTTGTGGTCGAGGTCTTCCAACCACTGCGGGAAACCCCCGGCGGCCAGGATGACGGCGCGCCAGGGCAGCAGCGAGGACAGCAGGTCCACCGCCGCGAGCGCGGTCTTGGACGCCGCCTGGGCGTCGGCGACCGGTCCCAGGTCGAGGATGAGATCGAGTCGCGCCGCGGGCAGGCACAGCCGACGGATCAGAGCGTGCAGTTCCTCGGCCCGACGCTCGCCGGGCGCGTCGTCGAGCAGCACACGTATACCGAGCCCCTGTCCGCTGAGAAAGGCCAGGTCCGCGGCGTAACGTTGAAGTCGTGCCGGACGTTCAAGCTCGGTCACCAGACGCAGTCGGCTGCGCATCGCCACGTGCCACACCGCTGCGGCCGACGCCTCCGTCTGCGCTTCCACATGCCCTGCGTCGATCCAGCCGGGCCGTCCGTCCATCACATCGATGAGGTGGTCGACCTTCGGCGCAAGCCAGTTGTCCAGTGCGACCGGATCCGGGTCGGGATCCCTCTCGGGCCACACGCCGCGGGCCCGCTCTCCGACACGCGGCACCACCGTCCACAGCGGCATGATCCGCGACCGAACGCGCACGGGTAGCTCCCCGAAAGCGGCCATGGTGTTCCGCCTGACCCCCAACACCGGCACATACATCGGTCGGGCCATGTCGAACGGCTCCCGTCTCCCCGCGAGAACGTCCTGGTCGCAGGGTGACTCGTGCCAGCCAGTGGCGTAAGAGCGCAGCTCCGGCCAGCACTTACATCGCGCCAACATCGATTCGGAGGACGATGGAGAGGCCACAGTTATACGGTTGATGCAGCTCACAGACCCGAAAACACCGCGCACGTACGAGGGAGCACGACGTGAGGCCCACCCTGGCCGCCGCCCAGATCCGCGGCAGTCTGACGCAGTACCTCACGACGACGTACGCCCTCACCGACTCGACCACCCGCGCAGCGCTTGAGCGCTTCCTCGGGCACCCGGAGACGGGCATCTTCCGTGGCCCCTACCTGCGGATTCGTACGCCGTTCCACAAAGCGGACGACAGCTGGCAGCGGCACCTGGAGTGGCAACCCAGCTTTCCGCCGTACCAGCACCAGGCCAAGGCGTGGGAACGCCTGAGCACCCTGCACGGGCCCGCGCGGCCGACGCTGGTCACCACCGGAACCGGCTCCGGAAAGACCGAGTCCTTCCTCATCCCTGTCCTCGATCACTGTCGGCGGGAGAAGGCCCGTGGCCGCAGTGGCGTGAAGGCCGTACTCCTGTATCCGATGAACGCGCTCGCCACCGACCAGGCGGGCCGCATCGGCCAGTACCTCGCACAGAGCGAGCTGGCCCAGCTGACCGCCGGTCTGTACATCGGGGACCGGCCGGACACCGATTTCCGCAGGGTCATGACGCGGCGCGAGGAGATGCGCGTCTCGCCGCCGGACATCCTCGTCACGAACTACAAGATGCTCGACCTGCTGCTGCAGCGCGGCGAGGACCAGCCGCTGTGGCAGGGCGCGGACATCGCGTACGTCGTGCTCGACGAGTTCCACACGTACGACGGGGCGCAGGGCACCGACGTCGCCATGCTGCTGCGCAGGCTCGCGTCCGCCACCGGGCAGAGCCGGCCCGGGCAGCCGCTCGGCACGATCTGTCCCGTGGCCACGTCGGCCACGCTGGGCGAAGGCAGCGGACAGGACCGCGGCATCCTCGATGTCGCGGCGCAGGTCTTCGGAACACCTTTCCCTGCTGATGCCGTCATCGGCGAAGAACGCATGTCCGCCGGACAGTTCACCGGTGAGGTGGACTACGAGCTGCCAGAGCCGCCGTCACCGAAGGAGGTCGTCGACTGCTCCGGTGGGCCCGACGCCGAGGCCCGGCCGGATCTCCTGGATCTCGACGGGCTCGCCGAGCGGCTGCTCGGACGGCGCGGCCTGGACGCGTTCCGGATCGGGCGCCTCCTCAAGCGGCACGACTTCACGCACGGAGTCCTGTCCCTCCTCGACGGGGAACCGCTGAGCGAGTGGGAACTGCGGGACCGGATGAGCCGGTTCGGCTACGCCTGGGGGCGGGCCGCCCGAGAGAACCCGCGTCTGGTTCTTCAGGCGCTGTCGCGGTTCGTTGCCCTGCTGTCCGCCGCGTACGACCCCGATTCCGACGAGAAGCGGCCTCGCCCGCTCCTCCACATCGAGGCCCACCTGTGGGTACGGCCCGTCACGCGCGTGCTGCGCGGGGTCGGGCCCAGCCCGGAGTTCCGCTGGTACGAGGACGACAGGACTGCCGCACGCAGGGCCGCGCTCGCCGCTCCCCCGGCGGGAGGCGGAGGCGAGGACGAGGGGTCGTCCGGCAACTGGCCGTCGGGGAACGCCCTGCGGGCCGAACCCGAGCCGGGGTCGGACACCGCGATGCGCCCCGCGGCGGCGCATCTGCCCGCCGTCTACTGCCGAAACTGCGGACGGTCGGGGTGGGCCGCGCTGTCACCGGAGGCCGACCCGCAGCAACTCGTCATGGCGCAGGACAAGGTGTGGCGTGCCGGGGTCGGGCGGGACAAGCGGCGTATCCGCTACTTCATCGCGGCCACCGCCGCGGAGCGCGACGATGCACTGAACGCGCTGACCGGCGCGAAGCCCTCCTCGGGCGGCGTGGACCCGCTCTCGGTCGTGGTGCTGGACGGCGCGCAGGGAACGTACCGACTGCCGACTTCCGAGGACCGTGACGAGCTTCAGGACGGCTGGTTCACCCTCGCCATCACCGACAAGAAGTCCGCGGACAAGGCGGCTGTCGACGACCGCTGCCCGGCCTGCAACACGGACAACGGGATCCGCTTCCTCGGTACGGCCCTCGCCGCGCTCGCTTCCGCCACCGTCACGCAGCTGTTCACCGGCGGGGACATCGCTCTCGTCCCCGAGGAACGCAAGACGCTGCTGTTCAACGACTCGACGCAGGATGCCGCACACCGTGCGGGGTACGTCGCGAACGCCTCGTACAAGTTCTCGCTGCGCTCGCTGCTCGCCCACAACCTCGACGAGTCCGGGGCGCCTTCGCCGCTCAACGACCTCATCGGGAATGTGCTCGACTCCGTCGACGATCCGGAGGCTCTCGCCGCGGTCGTCCCGCCGGACCTGCACGACGAACCGGGCGTGGACAGGCTGTTGTCGGGGCGCGGCACCGGCGACGCCCGCACGTGGAAGCTCATCGGTGAGCGGCTTGCCTTCGCCACGGTGATGGAGTTCGGGCTGCGTTCCCGGCAGGGGCGCACGCTTGAACTGACCCGGACCGCCGCCGCCGAGGTGGACATCGAGGATCCCGACCGCATCACCGCGCTCGCCCGGGACCTGCATCTGTCGCTGCCCGGCCAGCTGGTGACAGGGGCCGGCGGACTGCCCACGCCCGAGCGCTATCTGGCCTTCGTACGTGGCTTGTTGGAGCGTGTGCGGACGCGTGGCGGCGTGCGGCACCGCTGGCTGGAACCGTGGATGCGCGACGCAGGCGTGACCCGGTTCAAGATCTGGGGCGGCCGGCCCGACGGCATGCCCGCCTTCCCCGACGGGATGGCGGCGCCGCGCTTTCTCCTCGACAGCCCCAAGGAGCGGTCCACCTTCGACCAGGCGACAGGACGGCTCGGCTGGTACCAGGACTGGACACGGCGGTGCCTGGGCCTGGACGCGGCGGGCGCCAGTGAGTACCTGCGCCGACTGCTGCCCGCTCTCGCCGAGGAAGGTGTCCTCGCGGTACGCACCGCCCAGGACAGGACCACGCGGGTGTACGGCCTTCAACCCGGGCACATCTCCGTACGGCTCCTCGACGACAGCGCCGTGAACAAGGCATTCGTCAGCTGCGGCGACTGCGGCTGGGAACAGGTGGTGCTGCCGGAGCGCAGGACGCGCTGGTACGGGCACCCCTGTCCGCGCTACCGCTGCAAGGGGATGCTGCGTCCGTCCGCCGACGTCGTCGGTGTCACGGACAGCTTCGGCGGGTCCCAGGAGCGCGACTACCGGGGCGACTACTACCGGCGCCTGTATGTGACAGGCGGTACGTTCCGGGTCGTGACTGCGGAACACACGGGCATGCTCACCCGGCCGCAGCGCGAACGTGTCGAGCGCACCTTCCGAGAAGGTACGCACTACACCGACCCCAACGTCCTGTCCTGCACGCCGACCCTCGAACTCGGCATCGACATCGGCGACTTGTCGGCCGTCCTCCTGGGGTCCCTGCCGTCGGGGCCCGCCAATTACGTGCAGCGTGCCGGTCGCGCGGGCCGCAAGACGGGCAACGCGCTCGTGGTCGCCTTCGGCGGACGGCGTGCCCGCGACCTCTACTACCTCGACGAGCCCCGAGAGATGATCGCCGGGGACATCGTCCCGCCGGGCTGCTACCTGTCGGCCGTCGAGATCCTGCGCCGCCAGTACACGGCCCATCTTCTCGATCTGGCCGCGCGGGGAGCCCTGACCACCGCGGACGGCGAGCGGCTGCAAGCGGTACCCCGTCTGGTGTCCGCGCTGTTCGGCACGACCGGCTGGTGCCAGGACCTGGCGGACGCCGCACAGACCCATGGCGCCACCCTGGTCGAGGAGTTCCTCGCCCTCTTCCCCACCGACGGCGCCGAAGAGGCCGACGTGTCCGAGCACGCCGCCTCCGAGCTGCGGGCGTACGCGACCGACGGCATCGTCCGCGCGTTGCAGGAGGCGGAGGAGGAATGGACCGCACGCCGCGAGGAGCTGCGGCGCCGGATCGCGGCGATCGACACCGCCGTGGACGGGCTCGTCCGTTCCGACCCCGAACAGGACAAGGAACACCGCCAGCTGCTCGCCGAGCGCCGCTCGACCGGGAACCTGCTGCGTGATCTGAGCCAGACCAGCGCCCACGGCGCACTGGTCGACCTGGGTCTGCTGCCGAACTACAGCCTCGCCGACACCACCACGCAGTTGGAGGCCACGCTCTACTGGACCGAGGAACCGGCCGACGGCACGGAGGCACCCGAAGGTGCCAAGAAGACATACCGCAGTGAGTCACGTGACTACGAGCGCTCCCGCAAGCTGGCGCTGACCGAACTCGCCCCCGGCAACAGCTTCTACGTCAACGGCTACAAGCACGTCGTGCGCGCCCTGGACATCGGCAGTCCGGACCGCCGCTCCTGGTCGGTGTGGCGGCTGTGCCCCGCGTGCGGCTACGTGCGAACCGAGAACGCGAAGATTGATACATCCGCCTGCCCTCGCTGCGGCGGGCGGGAGATCGCGGACGCCGGTTGCGTGCAGTACGTACTCGAACCCCGGCGGGTCATCGCCCGTGACAAGCGCGACGACGCCCGGGTCCGTGACGACAAGGACGAGCGGGACCGTCGCCGCTTCTCCCTGCTCACGTCCGTCGACATCGATCCCGACCACCTCGCGTCGGGATCCTGGCGGCATGACACGGCCATCTTCGGGGTGGACTTCACGCGTCGCGCCACCATCCGCACCCTGAATCTGGGCATCGACCGCCAGGACGGCAGCAGTACGGTTCCCGTCGCCGGCGATGACGTGCGCCTCAACCCCTTCCTGGTGTGCACCAGTTGCGGTGGCGCCACCGCCGACGGGCGCCCCGTCGTCGAGCAGGCCGCGAACGCGCTCACCGAGTCCCTGGCCGCGAGCGCCAAGGCCAGCGCGCACCACCTCCTGTGGTGCCCGCGCCGCAAGGTACGCGCGGCCGGAGGCGAGCAGCAGGGCAAGGGGGAGGACCTCCCGCTGCTGCTCGCCCACGAGCTGGTCACGGAAGCAGTCCGCATCCTGCTGCCTGCATCCGTCGCACGCGCCAAGCAACGGCTCGCCTCGTTCACAGCAGCCCTGTTCGTCGGCATCGCCGCGCGCTACGGCGGCGACCCCGACCACATCGACATCGCCTCGGCCTCGATGCCCGACAGCGGAGACGCAGACTGGCCGCGGCGCTTTCTCGTGGTGTACGACCGGCTGCCGGGCGGCACCGGATACCTGCACCGGCTTGCGTCTCCGGAGGGCTTCCGCGAAGTCCTCCTCAAGGCACGCGACGTCATCGAGAACTGCCCATGCATCGAGAAGGGCCTGGACGGCTGCCACCGCTGCCTGCTGCGCCGCGTCCCCGCGGGCGACTACGACCGTGTCAGCCGGAGCGAAGTACGGCAGATGCTCGACGAGTTGCTGGGAAAGGCCGGAGAGGCGTGGAAGACGTCACCGGTGACCGCGACACACGCCATCCCCTTGGAGCGTCAGGCCGAGAGCGACCTCGAGGTCATGTTCATAGACACGCTCAAGGAATGGGCCAAGCAGCCCGACGCACAGGCGAGCGCCGACGCCTACACGACGGCTGCGGGAACGTACTCACTGGACCTGCGGCTCAGCGCTCCCGGCGGCGCGACCGTGAGCTGGCGGGTCTCGCAACAGCGGGTCCTCGACGGCACCCGGCCCGACGTGCTCTTCGAGCGCTTGGACGCTCCGGGTCCCCGTATCGCGCTCTACCTCGACGGGTACGAGTTCCACGCCAGCAGCAAGCACAACCGGCTCGCCGACGACGCCACCAAGCGCACGCGGCTTCGCTCCGAGGGACTGCGGGTCTTCCAACTCACGTACTACGACGTGAAGGAGTGGCGTACTCGCGTGCGTGACACCGGGTACGCGGCGGCCAGTCCCACGCGCCAGGTCTGGTTCCCGTACGGAGAGGACGGTCAGCGGCCCGCCCGCGACTACTACGCCAAGTCGCGCGGCAGGCTACCAGGGGAACTGGCCGACCACGTGTGGGTCAATCCCGCCGATCTGCTGCTGTCCTACCTGCGTGGACCGGACACGGACGTATGGCTGGCGCGCGCCGAAGCGGCCTTGGCCGGTCTGGCCAGAGCACGCGCACTCAAGGCGGCGGCCGTGACAGAGGAGACCGTGGGCGCCGAACTCGCCGCCGCGCTGCGCGACGCACCGCTCAGCGGGCAAAGCGGACCGATCCGGCTGTTCGCCGCCGTCGACGACTCGAAGTGCCCGGTCACCGCTGTGGCGGACGGCCGGCATCAGCCACCGGCCTGGACAGCACTGACCGTCCTCGACGACTCTTCCGCCGCCGTCGCAGACACCGACGCCCACAAACTGCGCTGGCGGGCCTGGCTGTTCTGGAGCAATCTGCTGCAGTTCCTCGAGCATGGTGGCGGGGACAGCGCGCAATTGACCACCAGCCTCGTCGACGGTTTCGCAGTCGACGTGCTGGCCGTGACCGGCGGTTCCGGGTGGCTGGCGTCCACGCGCATCGAGATCGGCGAGAAGCTGTCCACACCGGATCCCGTGCCGGACCCGGCTCCCGTCGTGGCCACGCCCTCCGCCCCCGTCACCGAGTCGGCGGCTCCCTCTGCCCCGTCGGCCGCATGGGAGGACGTACTGAAGTATCTGGACCCGGAGGAACCCGGCCTCCAGGAACTCGCGGCCGAACTCGCCGCCCGAAGAGTCGCAGCCCCCATCGACGGCTTCGAACTGAACACCCATGGCTGGATGGCAGAACTGGCCTGGCCCGACGCGAAGGTGGGCGTGGTCCTGGCACACCGGCTCGACGGCCTCGAACCCGACTACGAAGCCGCGGACCGCGACCAGGCGTTCGCCGCCGCGGGCTGGGATGTCCGGCCCCCGGGTGCATGGTCGGCGCAGGCTCTGGAGGATCGACTCACAGCGCAACTATCGGCGGCCAATCAGCATCGTGAACAGCAGGACGACGAAGACACCCACGGGGAGCAGCACCGATGAACAACACGAGTGTGACGCTGCGTCTGCTCGACAAGGCCGACAAAGAGATCCTCAAGCTCCCCCGCACGGTCAAGGGCGCGCTCTACGACTTCCAGCACAAGTTCAAGGCCAACCCACAGGCCACAGGCCTCCAGCTGAAACAGCTGAAGGGGGAGGGCAGGCTCTGGTCCGCCCGCGTCAATGACGAGTACCGCGCGCTGCTTCTGCGGCTCGCCGACGGCGACTGGCTGATCGTCTCGGTCAAGCACCGCAAAGAGGTCTACGAGAACCTCGATCGCCTCACCTACGGCATCAATCAGATCACGGGCGGTATCGAGTACGTCGACCTGCAAGTGGTCGAGGAGAGCGTGCTGCGCCGAGCCGCTCCCCCGCGGCCACCGGCAGTCGAACCGGCCCCGCCGACGGCTCGGCCCGCCCAGTCCGAACCGCTCTTCGGCCACCTGACCGACCAGCAGCTCACCGACCTGGGTGTCGCCGAGCCGCTGGTGCCCGTGATCCGTACGCTCACCACCGAGGACCAACTGCTCGGACTCATCGAGTACGCACCGCAGTTGACCGGCGAGGTCCTCCTGTGGCTCGTCGACGGCAAGTCCTACAACGACGTCCTCGAGCAGGTGACGGCCCCGGTCGCTGCCTCCGAGCCGGTCGACACCGAGGACTTCCAGGCAGCCGCCGAACGCCCGGCCACGATGGTCACGACCACCGACGAGGCGCTGCGCGAAGCGCTCGAAGGGGGCAGCTTCGGTCGCTGGAAGGTCTTCCTGCATCCGACCCAGGCCAAGCTGGTCGAGCGTGACTACTCCGGCCCCGCCCGGGTCGGCGGCGGCCCCGGCACGGGCAAGACCATTGTCGCGCTGCACCGTGTCAAGCACCTGGTGGACCAGCTACCTCCGGGACGGACCAAGCCGGTACTGCTGACGACGTACAACAAGAACCTCGCGGCCGACCTGCGGGCCCGTCTCCTCGAACTCGGCGGTGAGGCCCTGGTGTCCCGGGTGGACATCAGCCACGTCGACCAGCTGGCCCTGCGTGTCGTCCGCGAGGCGGAGCCCGGCAGCAGCAAGCAGACCATCGACGACAATCAGGCCCTGCGGGAGTGGCGAGCCATGCTCGACGAGCTCGGCGAATCGGGCTGGGACGCGGACTTCCTGCACGACGAGTGGACCCAGGTGATTCTCGGCCAGGCCGTCGTGTCCCGTACTGAGTACTTCCGCGCACGGCGCGCGGGCCGCGGCCGCAACGTCAACCGTGCAGAGCGTGCCGACATCTGGCAGCTCACCGAGAAGTTCACCCAACGACTCGACCGGCTCGGACGCCAGACATGGGCTCAGGTCGCCGAACGGGCGGCACGCCTGGAGATGGGCCGCGAGCAGCGCATCCAGGCCATCGAGCGGCAGCGGGAGGAGGCCGGCGGCCTGGACAACATCCATCTCCAGGACGGGTCGGCGGCATGGCTGCGATACCGCTACCGGCACATCGTGGTGGACGAGGCACAGGATCTGCAGCCCGGTCACTGGAAGATGCTGCGGTCGATGGTCGCGCGGGACCGCAACGACATCTTCCTCGTCGGTGACACACACCAGCGGATCTACAAGCAACAGGTGACGCTCGGCAGCCTCGGCATCAACATCCGCGGCCGCAGCGCCAGACTCACCCTCAGCTACCGGACGACCAGGCAGATCCTCGAGAAGGCGCTGGAGGTACTTGAGGGCGAGTCCTTCGACGACCTCGACGGGAACTCCGAAACCCTTGCGGGCTATCGCTCCGTGCTCAGCGGCGGACGCCCTGAACTGCACGCGAGCAAGGACTGGGAATCGGAGCGGGATGCCATCGCCGAGCTGATCGCCACGTGGGACGACATCCCCCACGAGCAGATCGCCATCTGCGTGCCGACCAACCAGATGGCACAGGAGGTTGCGGTGACGCTTGCCCACGCGGGCATCCGGGCTGTCGAGATCGGCCCCGACGGGCCGCGCGGGAGCGAGGGCGTTCACATCGGCACGATGTTCCGGTTCAAGGGCCTCGAATACCAGCGCATGATCATTGCCGGTGTGAGCGAAGGCCTCGTCCCCCGGCAGGCGGTGATCCGGCTTCAGCGCACCGACACACTGCGCTACAAGCGCGAATTGCTTCGTGCGCGTTCGTTGTTGTTTGTTGCGGCGACGCGGTCCCGCGACTCACTGGCGATCTTCTGGCACGGGACGCCCAGCCGATTCCTGGAACCTCTGCTGGCGGCCTGACGCGCGGTCTGCTCACCATTGCCCGGGCCAGACATGGTGAGCAGTTCCGGGCCCGCTCAGAGCAGGGCTTCCGCCCGCTCCCGTCGGCACACCACCCCGTACAACCCCGCCCCCACCGCCGTCCCGATGAACCACGAATACGCCGCCACCGAGTCGAAGTACGGGACAAGGGCCAGCACCACGGCCAGCGCAGCCGACGGGACGAACGCCGCCAGAGCCTTCGGGTTCACCCCGTGCCGGTAGTAGTAGCGAGAGCCCGGACGCGCGTCGAACAGCGCCTCCGTGTCCACCCGCCCGCGCTTCACCCAGAAGTAGTCGAGCATCAGGATGCCGAAGAGAGGGCCGAGGAACGCGCCGAGGCCGCCCAGGAAGTAGTTCACGACGTCCGGGTTCGAGTACAGGTTCCACGGTGTGACCAGCAGGGCCAGGACCGTCGAGATCGCGCCTCCCACCTTGAACGTGATCTTCTGCGGCCAGACGTTCGCCAAGTCGTACGCCGGGGAGACGAAGTTGGCGACGATGTTCACGCCCATCGTGGCGACCGCGAAGGTCAGGGCGCCGAAGACCAGGACCCAGGTGTTGCCGATCTTCGCCACCAGCAGCGCCGGGTCGGTGATCGCCTCGCCGAAGACCTCGACGCTGCCCGCCGTCACCACAACAGACAGCACGATGAAGGCAGTTGAGTTGATCGGCAGGCCCCAGAAGTTGCCGCGGCGCACGGTCCGGTAGTCCGGCGCGAAGCGCGAGAAGTCGCAGAAGTTGAGCATCAGGGTGCCGTAGGTGGCCAGGATCAGGCCGATCGCGCCGAACCACTGCCGGAACTGTTCGCCCGTCGACACCGGGTGCGGCGTCGAGGTCAGAGAGATCGTCCAGCCCGCCTTCGCCCAGACCCAGATCGCGAGGGCGAGCATCACCACCCAGATCGCGGGGCCGCAGAAGTCCTGGAACTTGCGGACCGATTCCATGCCGCGCGTGATGATCAGGGACTGGATCAGCCACAGGGTGAGGAAGGACGCCCAGCCCAGCGCGTGCAGGCCGAGGAACGAGTGTTCCGTCCACGACTTCGTCGCGGGGAACGCCGCCAGCATCATCACGTTCACGGCCACCGACGCCAGGTACGTCTGGATTCCGTACCACATGATGGCGATCACGGCCCGGATGAGGGCCGGGATATTGGCTCCCCAGACGCCGAAGCTGATCCGGCTGACGACCGGGAACGGGACGCCGTGGCGCTGGCCGATGCGGCCCATCGCGTTGCAGCCGATGTAGATCAGGACGAAGCCGATGAGCAGCGAGGTGAAGACCTGCCAGGCGTTGAGGCCGAGCACCAACAGGCCTGCGGCGAACGTGTAGTTGCCGAGGTTGTGGACGTCGGACATCCACAGGGCGAAGAGGTCGTAGACCTTCCATTTACGCTCATGGGCCGGCGCCAGGTCCTCGTTGGTCAGGCGCGGATCGGGCGGCACGGGGGTGGTGGTCTTGGAGTGCACTGGCTCGGCCACGGACATGCGGTCCTCCGGCGAGAAGGTTTGGTATACCAATACCGCGCGATCGTCCCGCCGCCGACCCCATCCGGCAATGTCCGTGCGGTTACATCTCCGTAAACCCACCCCACTTCCCCTGCCCCTCGGGGACATCGACGAAGATGGACCCATGACGACGGCAGGATCGGTGGAGCCCCTGGGCGCGGTGCGCGAGCGCGTACTCGCGGCCTTGCGCGAGGACATCATCGGCGGGCGCCGACGACCGGGCGACCGGCTCGTCGAGCGGGACCTCGCCGAGCGGTTCGGGGTGTCCCGGGTCCCCGTCCGCGAGGCGATCCGGGCGCTGCTCGCCGAGGGCTTCGTGACGTACGAGACGCCCCGCAGGGCCGTCGTGCGCACCCTGACCCGCACCGATGTCACCGAACTCTACGAACTGCGCGAGGCCTTGGAGGTCTACGCCGCCGGGCTCGCGGCCGAGCGGGCCACCAAGGACGACCTGGCGGAGCTGGCGGAGCTGCTCGAACGCGCCACGCGTGCGACGCGCGAGGGTGACGCCGAGACCAACACCGACGTCAACACCCGTTTCCACGACCGGCTGTTGGAGATGGCGCGCAACGAGCTCATCGTGTCCGTGATGCAGCCCGTCAGCGGACGGCTGCGGTGGCTGACCCGGCGCGGCGAGGAGTGGGCCCAACAGCTCGCCGAACACCGGGAGTTGTACGAGGCGATGGCCGAGGGTGACACGGACCGGGCGCGGTCGATGGCCCTCACCCACGTCCGCACCAACTACCGCTCGACCGTGCGTCACCTCTTCGACGACGCCCCCACCGCGTAACCACCGACCCGTAACCCAGGAGCCCCACCCCCGTGCCCACCCTCATCGGCGCCGCCCGCACCCGCCCCTGCACCCTCGTCGTGTGCCGGGGCTGCTGCTGCGGCGACGCCCGCAAGTACCCCGGCTACGACCACGACTGGCAGCTGGAGCGCTGGCAGGCGGCGGCGCGGGCCTCGCGGGGGCGGTTCGCCGTGCGGGTCGTCGACTGTCTCGGGCCGTGCGACCAGGCGAACGTCGTCGTCCTCCAGCCCTCCGCCCAGGGCCGCGCCCGTGGCGGCAAGGCCGCGTGGATCGGCTGGTCGATGGGCGACGACGCGACCGACGAGGTCCTGGCGTGGGCGGAGGCCGGCGGGCCCGGCCTGGCGCCCGCTCCGATCGCCCTGGAGCTGCAGTTCATCGAGGCGCAGGGAGAGCGCGTCAGACGGCGCCGCTCCCGCTGAACCGGTCCGGGCCGCTGAACCTGTCCAGGGCCGCGACCAGTTCATCCGTGATGCCAGGCGCCCCCGCGTTGTGCCCCGCGTCGTCCACGACGATCAGCTCGGCGTCCGGCCAGGTTCGGGCGAGCCGCCACGGGATGCCGAGCAGATTGCCCAGGTCCACCTTCCCCTGCACCACCACCGCCGGGACCCCCTTGAGCAGCGGCAGGTCGCGCAGCACCGTGTCGGGCCCGTCCAGGAAGTGGTTGCGGGAGAAGTAGTGCGTGACGGTGCGCGCGAAGCCGTACCGGAAGTCCGGGTCCTGGTAGCGGGGCACGGAGCGCGGCGGCTGCGAGACGCACGCCGTCTCCCAGTCGGTCCAGGCCAGCGCCGCCCGCTCGCGCACGGCCTGGTCGGGCGACTCCAGAAGCCGGTTGTACGCGGCCGCGAGATCGCCGTCCCGCTCCCCCTCGGGCAGCCCGTCGAGGAACGCGGCGAACGCCTCCGGGAACACCTTGCCGAGGCCCCGCGTCAACAGGTCGACCTCTTCCTGGCTCCCCGTCGCCAGGCCCGTCAGGACGAGTTCGGAGACGGCGTCCCGGTGCGTCTGCGCGTACCGCAGGGCCAGGACGGACCCGAAGGACACGCCCCACACCAGCCAGCGCTCGATGCCGAGATGGGCGCGGAGCAGCTCCAGGTCGGCCATCAGCTTCGGCAGCGTATTGACGCTCATGTCGGTGCCGTACGCGCTCGCCGGCGGCGTGGAACGGCCCGCGCCGCGCTGGTCGAGCAGCACGATCCGGTAGCGCTCCGGGTCGAACAGGCGCCTGGCGAAGGGCGTGGCTCCGGATCCGGGCCCGCCGTGCAGCACGACGGCGGGCTTGCCGTGCGGGTTGCCGCAGGTCTCCCAGTGGATCCGGTTGCCGTCGCCCACGTCGAGGAGGCCGTGGGCATACGGTTCGGCGGGCGGGTACAGAGGCATCCGGCGAACCTACTACCGGCCCGCCGCGCCCCGCCTCCGGATTACTGCTGGTGCACGTTGATGCTGCGCATCCGCCCGTACGCGTACACACAGCCCGCGAGCGCCAGGTCGGACAGCAGCATGAAGCCGATGGAGTACGAGTTCTGCGCGCTGTAGATCGCGCCCATGACCAACGGCGGAACGAAGCCGCCGAGGCCGCCGATGGCGCCGACGATGCCGGTGACCGAGCCGACCTGGGATGGTGGCGTGACCTGGGCGACCAGGGCGAAGACGCTGCCGCTCGCGGTGCCGAGGCCCGCGCCCATGACGAGCAGGTCGATCGTGCCGCCGGGCGCCATATGCGGATTGAAGGCCTGCACGATGGCGAACAGCGCGACGACGACAAGCGCCCAGGCGGTGACGACCGCCGGGTGGATCCGGTCGGAGAGCCAGCCGCCGAGCGGCCGGAAGATGACGGTGACGAGGGCGAACCCGGCGGCCTTGGTGCCCGCGTCGATGGGGTCGAGGTCGTACCAGGTCTTCAGGTACGTGGGCAGATAGGTGCCGTACGCGACGATGCCGCCGAAGCCGATCGCGTAGAGCGCGGACAGCTCCCAGGTCACCCGCAGCTTCCCGGCCTCGCCGAGGCGTTCGCCGAGCGAGGTCGTGGGGATGGTGCGGCCGGGGTGGTCGCTGATGAAGAGCCAGGCGATCACCACGTACGCGGCGAGCGCGATCGCGACGATGTAGAACGGCAGGTTCTCGCCGTGCTTGGCGATGCGCGGCGTGAAGTACCCGGACAGCGCCACACCGCCCATGCCCATGCCGAAGATGCCGACCGCCGCGCCGCGCTTGGCTGGCGGGAACCAGGAGTTCACCAGCGGGACCCCGATGGCGAACGTGGTGCCGCCGAGGCCCAGCAGGAAGCCGACGAGGATCATGGCCAGGTACGAGTCCCTGGCCACCGTCACCAGCAGCACGGGGATGATCGTCGCCGCGGTGACCAGCGGGAACATCATTTTGGCGCCGAACTTGTCGGTCAGGGCGCCGACCGGGATCCGGCCCAGCGAACCGACGATCACCGGCACGGCGACCAGGAAGGACTGCTCGAACGAGCTGAGTCCCAGGGACTCGCCGAAGGCGCTGCCGAGCGGGGCGATGAGATTCCAGGCCCAGAACGTGAGCGCGAAGCCCACGGTCGCCACGATGAGGTTGCGATAGGCCGCCGCGGGCGGCTTGGACGTCGTCTCCTGCGCTGTCTGTGCTGCCACACCGCCACGCTAGGAAGCGGGGGCGTCCCGGTCCTCCTGAGCTGGGCCGAACGGGTGCAACCCGGCCGCGCCCGCCGCGTCCCGCAGCACGCCGCGCAGCATCCGAGGAGTGAGCCTGCCGGTGAAGGTGTTGCGCTGGCTCACGTGGAAGCAGCCGAAGAGAGCCAGCGCTTCGGCCTCTTCGGTCCCTTCGAGGTCGACGCGGGCGCCGTGGGCGAAGGCGGGGCGCGGGCGCGGCACCGCCCAGCCGGCCTCGGCGAAGGCGGGCAGCGCCGCCTGCCAGCCGAACCCGCCGAGCACGACGACCGCGCGCAGGGTGGGCCGCAGCAGATGCAGCTCCTGGACGAGCCAGGGCCTGCATGTGTCGCGCTCGGCCGGCGTCGGCTTGTTCGCAGGCGGCGCGCAGTGCACGGGCGAAGTGATCCGGACGCCGTGCAGGGTCAGCCCGTCGTCCGCGCTGACGGCGTCCGGCCGGGAGGCGAGCCCGATGTCGTACAGGGCCCGGTAGAGGACGTCGCCCGACCGGTCCCCCGTGAACATGCGGCCCGTGCGGTTGGCGCCGTGCGCGGCGGGCGCGAGGCCGACGATCAGCAGCGGCGCGTCGTGCGGGCCGAAGCCGGGCACCGGGCGCCCCCAGTACGTCCAGTCGGCGAAGGCGGCGCGCTTGGTGCGCGCGACCTCCTCCCGCCACTCGACGAGCCTCGGGCAGGCCCGGCACCCGCTGATGCGCTCGTCGAGTTCACCGAGACCGTCCATGCATCCGACGATAGGGGCTACGTGAACGCGGCCCCCAGCGCGACGAACGCGCAGATCAGGATGAAGAGGATGGCGAGGAGCGGCCAGACGAACCGCAGGTACCGGTCGTAGCCGACCTTGGCGAGGGCCACGCCGCCGATGGTGACGGCGGTCGTCGGCACCCACAGGTTCATCCAGCCGCTGGCCGCCTGCCACGCGGTGACGACGACCGCGCGCGAGACACCCGCGAAGTCGGCGAGCGGCGCGAGGATCGGCATGGCGAGGGTGGCGTGCCCGGACGTGGACGGGATGAGGAAGGCGAGCGGCAGGTTCACGAGGAAGACGATGATCGCGAAGACGCCGGACGAGGTGCCCTTCACCACGCCCTCGATCGCGTGCAGCACCGTGTCCGTGATCTTCGAGTTGTTCATGATCACGGTGACACCGCGGGCCAGCAGGATGACGAGCGCGGGCGAGACGAAGTCGGCGGCGCCCTGGATGATCGTCGAGCTGAGCTTCTGCTCGCCCATCCGCGCGACGATCCCCACCAGCACGGCCGCGACCAGGAACAGCGCCGCCAACTGCGGGAAGGACCAGTCGAGTTCGAAGCCGTACGGGCTCGCGTCGGCGTCGCCGGTCAGGGCGCTCGCCCAGGGCACCACCGAGAAGATCATGAAGGCGAAGACCAGCGCCGTGGCGACCAGAACTCCCTTGTGCAGCCGGGTCAGTTCGGGAACCTCGGCCGTCTCGGTCGCCGTCTCGTCGAGGTCCCGGTCCCCCGGCAGAAAGCCCGAGATCGAGTGCTCCGGGTCGCGCCGCACCCGCTTCGCGTAGCGGATGACGTACGCGATGGTGACCGCGGTCAGCACGATCCACATCGCGAACCGCAGCGCGATGCCGTCGCCCAGCGAGATGTCGGCGGCCGACGAGGCGACGCCGGTCGCGAACGGGTTGACGGTCGAGCACAGCACGCCGACGCCCGCGCCGAGGATGATCGCGCCGACCGCCGTCATCCGGTCGTAGCCGAGCGCGAGCATCAGCGGCACGATCAGCCCGTAGAACCCGAGCGTCTCCTCCGCGAAGCCCTCGACCGTGCCGAGGACGGAGAAGACGGCCATGACGCCCGCGATGAGCAGCGCCCCGCGCTCGCGCAGCCGGTGGGCGAGGCGGCCGATGCCGCGGTCGAGGGCGCCGGTCGCGAAGACGACGGTGATGAACGCGCCGATGGCGAGCACGAAGAGGAAGACGCCCGCACTGCCGTACAGATCACCGGAGTTGTCGGGCGAGACGAGCGCGGTCTTCGGGTCCTGGATGCCGTAGAGGCCGTTGACCGGGGCGAGGAAGAGGTCGTTGAGGCGGTCGACGAAGGACTGCCCCGAGTCGACGCGCTGGTACGTGCCCTCGACGGGGGCACCGTCACTGTTCCTGTCGTACTCCCCCGACGGGATCAGGAACGCGAGCAGCCAGATCGCGATCGTGACGACGGCGAGGACGGTGAGGGCGCTGGGGAAGGTGAACTTCTTCTTCGCCGGGGGCTGTTCGGGGGCCTCGGTCGTGTCGGCGGTGCTCATGATCCACTCCGGAAGTCGGCCGCGTACTCCCGCACGAACGCGCACATCGCGACGACCGTGGCGTGCAGCTCGGAGAACAGGACGCGTTCGTTGGGGGCGTGCAGGTTGCAGAGGTTGTCCTGCGCGCCGAAGAGCAGCACCTCGGCGTTCGGCGCGGCTTGCGCGAGGCCGTTGACCAGCGGGATGGAGCCGCCGGTCGCGACGTACGAGGCGTCGGTGCCCCAGGCCTCCTTGAGCGCGGCGCGGGCGGCGCGGTAGGCGGGGCCGCCGGTCGACGCCTCGTATCCGGGGCCGGTGTCGCCGGGGGTGACGGTGAGCGCGATGCCGAAGGGGCGCAGCGAGCGCAGGTGCCGTACGAGGAGGTCCTGGGCCTCGCGCGGGTCCTGCTGGGGGTGGAATCGCAGGTTCAGCTTGGCGCGGGCGTGCGGGACGACGGCCGAGGCGGCGCCCGCCACGCTCGGCACGTCGAGGCCGATGACGGTGATCGCGGGGCCGCTCCAGAGGCGTTCGCCGAGGGTGCCGCTGCCGAGGAGCGGGAGGCCCTCCTCGACGCCGGCGAGCTCGCGGAACTCCTCGTCGGTGTAGCCGGCGCCGGTCCACGGGTCGCGGCGCAGCCCTTCGACGGCGACGTCCCCGTGCACGTCGTGGAGCGTGGCCAGGGCCTTGAGGAGGACGAGCAGGGCGTCGGGGGCCGCGCCGCCGAACTCGCCGCTGTGGCGGGCCTCTTCGAGCGTGCGGACCTCGACGGTGACCTCGGCGGCGCCGCGCAGCCCTGTGGTGAGGGTGGGGGTGCCGGGGCGAAGGTTGCCGAGGTCGGCGATGACCATGGCGTCGCAGGCGAACCGGTCGGGGTCGGTCGGCGGGTACGCGTCGAAGGGGCTGCCGTACTCCTCCTGCCCCTCGAAGACGATCTTGACGCCGACGGGCGGACGGCCTCCGAAGGCCCGCAGCATGCCGAGGTGCGCGATGACGTTCGACTTGTCGTCCGCGATGCCACGGGCCCGCAGTCCGCCCTCGATCGCGGTCGGCTCGAAGGGCGGCGACTTCCACAGGCTCTCGTCGCCGGGCGGCTGCACGTCGTAGTGGGAGTAGAGCAGGACGGTCGGGGCGTCGGGCGTGGGCGGCGGGATCTCGCCGAAGATCACCGGCGCGGTGTCGGGCAGGTCGAGCGTCTCGATGTGCTCCACGCCCGCGCCCCGCAGCAGCCCGACGAGCAGATCGTGTGCCTCGCGCACCGGCTCCGCCGGGTAGCCGGGGAAGGCGATGGAGGGGATGGCCGCCAGCCGCTCCAGGTCGGACCGCAGCCCGTCCATCAGTCGGTCGACCGCGGCCCGCGGGTCGCCGTTCGGGTCGATGGCATCCGTGCCGTCCATGTGTTCATGCACCCCTCGCTGTCGAATACGCTCCTTTCGCCCGGATTATCCGGGCAGGGTGGGGGCAGTTCGGCCGGGGCTCGCCGAGGGCCGCGACAACGGGTTCGGGGCGCGGCCCGCGCGGGACTATCGTCGGACGCATGGCATCGCAGACACCGGGGACACCACAGGCGCCGGACGGGACGGGCGGCGGCGGGAGCGTGCGGGTCGACAGCTGGATCTGGGCCGTACGCCTGGTCAAGACGCGCTCGGCGGGGGCCGCCGCCTGCAAGGGCGGGCACGTCAAGGTCAACGGGACGAGCGTCAAGCCCGCCCACGCGCTGCGCATCGGGGACGAGGTGCGGGTGCGCAGGCCCGGCGAGCACGAGCGGCTGGTCAAGGTCACGCGCCTGATCCGCAAGCGGGTCGGGGCGCCGGTCGCCGCGGAGGCCTACGTCGACAACTCCCCGCCGCCGCCCCCGCGCGAGGTGATCACCCCGGTCGGCATCCGCGACCGCGGCACGGGCCGCCCAACGAAGCGCGACCGCCGGGAACTGGAACGCCTGCGCGGCATCTTCGGCCAGGGCCCGACCGACGACTGAGGCCCGGCCCCCCCCCGGGGCGAAGGATTGGGGCTCTGCCCCATACCCCGCTGCTCAATCGCCGCAGGGGCTTAAAATACCAAGCGCAAATCAAGCCCCGCCGGCGATTGAGGCGCGGGGCCCGGGGCGGAGCCCCGTGGCGTGGGAGCGGCATCCCGCAACGGAACCGCGGACGCCGCACCGCACGCCGTCACGCCAACCGCACCGTCACACGGGAACCGCCCGCACCCACGTCCCGTCCTCCGTCAGCACCCGGTCGACCGCCAACCCCGCCTGCGCCAGAGCCTGTTCGAACTCCGCCGGACTGAGCGGACACACCCGGTACGTCTGCGTCCACACCGCGTCCGGGAACTCGTACTCGACCTTCACCGAGCGCACGCCGTCGCCCACCGGCTCCGAGTAGAGCTTGCGGATCGTGAACCCACCGCCGGGCCCGGTCACTTCCCGCGGCAGGTTCTCGTGCGCCCCCTGCCGCTCGCGCTGGATCAGCACGCTGCCACCCTCGGCGACATGACGCCGGCACGCGGCGAGCATCCCCGCACGCACCTCCGGGTCCCCGGTGTGGACGAGGATGGAACCGAGCAGCACCGCGTCGAACGTCTCGCCGAGGTCGAGGCTCTCGATGGCGCCGCGCACCGTGCGCGCGCCGCTGACCCGCTCCAGCATCTCCGGCGACTCGTCCACCGCCGTCACCTGGAAGCCCCGCTCGACGAGCCCGTGCGTCACGCGCCCGACCCCGCAGCCGAGCTCCAGCACGGTCGCACCGGCGGGCACGGCGCCCGCGACGACATCCGGCTCGTCCTCGACCACGAGCCGCGAGTAGAGCTCCACGGCACAGCCGTCCGGCGTGATGGCGCCCGGCCCCGTGCCCTCATATCCCGTACGCATCTCAAGACCCATGTAGGCCCAACGAACCGCCCACCGGCCCCGTTCCCGCCGCCCGCCACTTCACCCGTGAGTGGCATCCTGGAAGGTGCCGCACCCGAGGGGATGGTGACCATGCGCCCGACGCACCCGCCACACCCGCCGCACTTCGTCCGCACCGGTGACGAGCCGGTCACCGCCCGCAGCCCGCTGCGCCTGCGGCTCGGCCTCGCGCTGTTCGGGCTCGTGTGGACGGTCTTCGGTACCGTCGCGTTCCTGCTCGCGCACCGCCCGTGGTGGGCGCTGGCCTGCGGGGTCCTGTGGCTGGTCACGACGGTCGACCTGTTCATGATCCTGCGGCACATCCGCCAGGGCCCGCACTACCAGCCGGGCCGGGACGTCCCGCCGTACCGCAGGGCCCGCTAGGCCGTGTCCGCCCGGACCAGCGCTTACTCGTCGAAGCGCGCCGCCGCCAGGTAATCCGGCTGCGGGTCGAGCGCGGCGGCGAGGCGGAAGTGCCGCCGGGCCTGCTGCGGGCGCGCCCACCGCTCGTACGTCCTGGCCAGCGCGAAATGCGCGAACGCGTTGTCCGGCTCGCGCTCCAGGACGATCGTGAACTCCAGCTCGGCCGCCCGCAATTGGGCGGCGGCGAAGAAGGCGCGGGCCCTGAGCAGCCGGGCCGCCGTGTGCTCCGGGTAGACGGCGAGCACGTCGTCCAGAAGCTTCACCGCTCCGCGCGGATCGCGCGCGGCCAGGAGCTGCTCGGCGGCGCGATAGTCGATGACGTGTGTCTCCGGCGTGGCTTCGGGCACGACGAACCTCCTCTTGGTGTCGACCAGGTCAACACCGTGGACCGTGAGGGCTATTCCTTCCCGCGGCCCGTCCGCGGAACACGCGGCGCGATCAGCGCGAGCGGCTCAGGGACACCGTGAGCACCATGCCGACGAGCACGAGAAGGGCCCCCGCGATCATGAAGGCCCGGTCCACGCCGGGCCGTTCGCCACCGAGCAGCACGGTCTCGCGCGGGTCCTCGGTGTCGTACGCGACGCTGACGACCCCGCCGGCGGGCAGCGGCCGACGCTTGCTCGGCGGCACGGGCGAGACGACCTCCACGACCCGCCCGTCGTCCGTCTCGAACTGGAGCAGAGGCCTCTCGGATCCCGGCTGCGGCGGTTTGACCAGGGCCTGCGCGATGTTCCCCGCGGCCTGGACGCGACGGCTCCGCTGCAGTCCGTACGCCCCCGCGACCAGCGCCACCAGACCGCCGAGCGCGGTGCAGGCGGCGAGGACGATCACGCGGTCGCGGCACGCGCCCGGCGCGCCAACTCCGCCCAGACCGCGTCGACCCGCTCCCTCAACCGCTCCAGCGGTACGTCGTTGTCGATCACGATGTCCGCGATCTCCAGCCGCTTCTCGCGGGTGGCCTGCGCGGACATCCGGGCCCGCGCGTCCTCCTCGCTCATGCCGCGCAGCCGGGTGAGTCGGTCGAGCTGGGTCTCGCGGCTCGCGTCGACGACGATCACCAGGTCGTAGAGCGGAGCAAGACCGTTCTCGGTGAGCAGGGGCACGTCGTGGACGACGACGGAGTCGGGGCCCGCGGCGGCCTCCAGCTCGGCGGAGCGGGCGCCGACCAGCGGGTGCACGATCTTGTTGAGGGTGGCCAGCTTGTCGCTGTCCGCGAACACCACCGAGCCGAGCCTCGGCCGGTCCAGACTGCCGTCCGGGGCGAGCACCTCGTCGCCGAACGCCTCCACGACGGCGGCGAGCCCCTCGGTCCCGGGCTCGACGACCTCCCGCGCGATCTTGTCGGCGTCGATCAGCACGGCTCCCCGCTCCACGAGCAGCCGTGACACCTCACTCTTGCCGGCACCGATTCCGCCGGTCAGCCCCACCTTCAACATAAGCGGAAGCTTAGGCCCTGAGATCGGCGATCGCCTTGGCGTTCCGTCAGGAAATCAACAAACGCCCAGGGGCCGTACTCAGGCGTCGCCCTCGCGCTCCGCCAGGAACTTCTCGAACTCCTGGCCGATCTCGTCCGCCGACGGGATGTCCAAGGGTTCCGCCAGCATGTTGCCCCGCTGGTCCGCCCCCGCGGCCGCGTCGTACTGGTGCTCAAGGCCCTGGACCAGGGAGACCAGCTCCTCGTCGCCCTCCTGCACCTGCCGGTCGATCTCCGTCTGCGTACGGTGCGCGTCCGTGCGCAGCCCGTGCGCGACGCTCGGCAGCACCATGCCGGTCGCCGCCGTGATCGCCTCAAGGACGGTCAGCGCGGCGTCCGGGTACGCGGAGCGGGCGATGTAGTGCGGGACGTGTGCGGCGACGCCGAGGACGTCGTGCCCGGCCTCCATGAGGCGGTACTCGACGAGGGCCGCGGCGCTCCCCGGCACCTGCGCCTCGTCGAACGGGCTGGCGTGCCCGGGCACCAGATCGGTGCGGTTGCCGTGCGGGGTGAGGCCGACGGGGCGGGTGTGCGGGACGCCCATCGGGATCCCGTGGAAGTTCACCGCGAGGCGCACCCCGAGCCGCTCCGCGATCTGCCGCACCGCGGCCGCGAAACGCTCCCACTCGACGTCCGGCTCGGGCCCGGCGAGCAGCAGGAACG
The DNA here is from genome assembly GCF_035798155.1 of Streptomyces endophyticus. Classification (NCBI taxonomy): domain Bacteria; kingdom Bacillati; phylum Actinomycetota; class Actinomycetes; order Kitasatosporales; family Streptomycetaceae; genus Streptomyces; species Streptomyces endophyticus. The sequence continues at coordinate 49,979 of NZ_JAOZYC010000119.1, forward strand.
GCGCCCCCGTCGCATCCTGAACCAGCCGTACCTCGAGCACCGGCACCTCGTACTCGGTCCACCGGTCGCGCCGGAACGTGAGCAGCGGGCGACGTGCCCGATAGTCCACGAGCCTGTCGTGGTCGAAGCGGGCCACCACCTGGTGCGGCAGCGAGTCGATGAGCCGCTCCACGATCTGGTCGCCGGTCTCACCGGCGTCGATGTATCCGTCGAAGTGGTAGAGCATGACCAAACCGGCCGACTCCTGGGCAAGCGCCATGTCCACGGCGGCGAGCCCCTTCGGCTCCCATGAGTACAAATCCTGCGGATCAAGCACAGTGACCGCTCCTCCTCGTGTTCCACCACAAGAACGCACGGAGCGGGTGCGGGCATTCCCGCCCGCACCGTTTCTCAGCAGTCTCTTACGCGGATAAGCAGCACATCAGCCCATGTCAGTTGGCCATCACGCGCGCGTGCAGCTTCGTCACGGCCCTCCGGGCGGAGGTGAACGCCCCGTGCTGCCAGGCGTCGGTGTAGCTGAGCCAGTCCCCGGCGAAGTAGACGCGGCCCGTCGGCTCGTTGAGCGGCTTGTAGCGGGGGTCGTCGGGCCCGCCCGGGGTGTCGTGCCAGGCCGCCTCCAGGTGCGGCGTCTGCCGCCAGTGGTGCGAGAACGAGGACGCCAGCTCGGTCCGGTACTTCTCGCCGTAGATCTTCACGCCCTGCGCCACGGCCCGTGCCTCCCGCTTCGCGGGCGTGAGCTTCGCGTACGCGTCGGCATCGCCGTCGTAGTTGTAGTAGCCGATCATGACCCCGCGCTCACCGTGGAAGCCGTACGAGGGGTGCCAGATGTGGCTGAGGTCCATGTCGGTCTCGGTGATGCCGCCGTAGATCCGGTGGTCGGTCTCCCACCAGCGGCTGCCGTACTCCAGGCCGATCTTCCCCGCGGACTGCGGCTTGATGGCCTCCAGGGCGCCCTGCACGCCGGAGCCGAGGTTGTGCGGAACCTTGGCGAGGATGTTGGGCGGCAGCGCCCCGACACAGAAGTCCGCCTCGACGACCCGCGTCCGCCCACCCTGCGTATAGGTGACGGAAACACCGTCCTCCTTGTCCATGATCTTCCCGACCACGGCCCCCGTACGTATCCGGTCCGCCCCTATCGCCTTCGCCAGGGCCTGCGGAATCCGGTCCATCCCGCCGACCGGCTGGAACATCAACATGGCCTGATCGAAGCCGAACTCGAAGGAGAAGTACCGCCCGACCCCGCTGGCGAACACCTCGGACGCGGAGGGCACACCGCCGAGCACCACGCCCGGCGTCCCGGTCGCGGCGGGCACGGTGGAGTACCCGCGCCGGTCGGACCCTTCGTAGGTGAGCTTGTCCCCGAGGGACCCGAAGTCCTTCAGGAACTCGACGAGCCGCTCCTGATCGCCGGCCGTCAACTCCTTGTTCAGTGCCCCCTTGTCGGAAGCCTTGGCGAGCAGCTCGGCCACGTATCCGTACACATCGGCCTTGGCGGTCCTGTGCCGCACGGGCTCGGTCATCCCGGCGCCCTCGTTGAACAGATACGCGTCGGCGTTCGTGTTGGTGAACACCTCGATGGGCACGCCGAGTTCGCGACAGTAGTCGAGCGTCACCATCCACTGCGGAAGTCTTGCCGGTCCCGCGTTCATGTACTGCCCGTCGCCGAACCGCGCGGTCTGCTTGTTCCCGTACGTGTCGACGGTCGAATCCCCGCCCCGCACCGTGAAGTTGCGCCCACCGGCGCGGCCCCTGGCCTCCAGGACCGTACAGTCGTAGCCGGCCTTGCCCAGCTCGTAGGCGGTGGCGAGCCCGGCGATGCCCCCACCCACGATCACCACCTTCGCGGCCCCGCGCCCGCTCAGCGAGAAGTCCCCCGACCGAGGCGCCCGATACGGCAGTTCACGCTGAGCCGCCTGCGCACTGGGTGCGAGCCCAAGGGCCCCCATAGTGGCGAACATGGCCCCCGCACCCCCGGTGAGTCCCACGTTCCGCAGAAACGCCCGCCGACTGCCCCCGACCCCTGCCTGTACTGCTGCCACGGTGCCCAGCTCCCTCGGATCGCACGAGATCATGAACGACCCGCAGAGCGTGGCACCCCCGTATTACGCCCCAGCACCACTGGATGTATCCCCCAAGTTTCGGACGACCGGAAAGGCATCCGTTGCCCAGGGCGCACAAAAAAACGGTTGGGCCGCACCAGAAGGTGCGACCCAACCGCTAACTACCTGCTAGCGCAGAGCGTTTCAGCTCTGGCCGCCCGCCAGCTTCTCGCGAAGCGCGGCGAGCGCCTCGTCCGAGGCGAGCGCGCCGGAGTTGTCGGCCGTCTCCGAGGAGTACGAGCCGCCGCCACCGCCGCCGCCGCTGTTGCCACCGGAGGAGGCGGCCGGAGCCGCGCCACCGGCGGGAGCCGCAGCACCCTCGGCCTCGGCCTGAGCGTCGGCCTCGCGGGACTTGATGACCTGAGCCTGGTGCTGCTCGAAGCGCTGCTGCGCCTCGGCGTACTGGGTCTCCCAGGCCTCGCGCTGGGTGTCGAAGCCCTCGAGCCAGTCGTTGGTCTCGGGGTCGAAGCCCTCGGGGTAGATGTAGTTGCCCTGGTCGTCGTACGACGCGGCCATGCCGTACAGGGTCGGGTCGAACTCGACGACCGACGGGTCGGCGCCGAAGGCCTCGTTGGCCTGCTTCAGCGAGAGGCTGATGCGGCGACGCTCGAGGTCGATGTCGATGACCTTGACGAAGATCTCGTCGTTGACCTGGACGACCTGCTCCGGGATCTCCACGTGGCGCTCGGCCAGCTCGGAGATGTGGACCAGGCCCTCGATGCCCTCGTCGACGCGGACGAACGCACCGAACGGAACCAGCTTCGTGACCTTGCCGGGAACGACCTGGCCGATCTGGTGCGTACGGGCGAACTGCTGCCACGGGTCTTCCTGCGTCGCCTTCAGCGACAGGGAGACACGCTCGCGGTCCATGTCGACGTCGAGGACCTCGACGGTGACTTCCTGGCCGACCTCGACAACCTCGGACGGGTGGTCGATGTGCTTCCAGGAGAGCTCGGAGACGTGGACGAGACCGTCGACGCCACCCAGGTCCACGAAGGCACCGAAGTTGACGATCGAGGAAACGACGCCGGAGCGGACCTGACCCTTCTGCAGGGTCGTGAGGAACGTCTGGCGGACCTCGGACTGGGTCTGCTCGAGCCAGGCACGGCGGGACAGGACCACGTTGTTGCGGTTCTTGTCCAGCTCGATGATCTTGGCCTCGAGCTCCTTGCCCACGTAAGGCTGGAGGTCGCGGACACGACGCATCTCGACGAGGGAGGCCGGCAGGAAGCCACGGAGGCCGATGTCGAGGATGAGACCACCCTTGACGACCTCGATGACGGTACCGGTGACGATCCCGTCCTCTTCCTTGATCTTCTCGATCGTGCCCCAGGCGCGCTCGTACTGAGCACGCTTCTTGGACAGGATGAGGCGGCCTTCCTTGTCCTCCTTCTGGAGAACCAGGGCCTCGATCTCGTCGCCGACGGCCACGACCTCGTTCGGGTCGACGTCGTGCTTGATCGAGAGCTCGCGGCTCGGGATGACACCCTCGGTCTTGTAACCGATGTCGAGGAGAACCTCGTCCCGGTCAACCTTGACGATGACGCCGTCGACGATGTCGCCATCGTTGAAGTACTTGATCGTCTCGTCGATGGCGGCGAGGAATGCTTCCTCGTTACCGATGTCGTTGACCGCAACCTGCGGGGTGGTGGCGGTGGTCTCGGTGCTGCTCGTCATGTGGGAAAGGGCTCCGGCGGACATTGAAAGTCGGGGGGTACTGCTACGCCGGGGACCTGTTTCGCACCCGAAGAAGCCGGACAGCCCAGGAAGCGCCGAATCCGGACTTCCGTAAGGAACCGGTGGCGCCTCGATAACCGAGGGGACATGCAACAGATGCGAGCACAGCCTGCTATGTCTGAGGTGCGCAGGCCCGCAGCGCAACTTGTAGCATACGGGGGCAGCACGACAGGGTCAATGCGCGAAGGCGCACACCCGGGGCGAACGCCGCATACCCGGCACAAAACCTGTCGCACGAGGCCACTGGCGCCGCAGGGACCGCACATTATTACGAGGGAGCCGATCATCCAAGAGTCCGGACCAATGGAAGCGCACGACTCCCCCTCCACCGTCGACGACGACTCGACGGCCACCCGCCGGGACTCGGACACCACGGAGAGCGCGCGGGCCAACCGCGGCTGGTGGGACAGGAACGCGGACGACTACCAGGTGGAGCACGGCACGTTTCTGGGCGACGACCGTTTCGTGTGGTGCCCCGAGGGGCTCGACGAGATCGAGGTCGAGCTGCTCGGCCCGCTCGACGAGCTCGCCGGCAAGGACGTCCTGGAGATCGGGGCGGGCGCCGCGCAGTGCTCGCGCTGGCTGCTCGCCCAGGGCGCGCGCCCCGTCGCCCTCGACCTCTCGCACCGCCAGCTCCAGCACGCGCTGCGCATCGACGGCGGCAAGGTGCCGCTCGTGGAGGCGGACGCGAGCGTGCTCCCCTTCAAGGACGGCTCCTTCGACCTCGCCTGCTCCGCGTACGGGGCGCTCCCCTTCATCGCGGACCAGGTGCAGGTGCTGCGCGAGGTGCACCGCGTGCTGCGCCCCGGCGGCCGGTTCGTCTTCTCCGTCACGCACCCGATCCGCTGGGCGTTCCCCGACGAGCCGGGCCCCGAGGGCCTGTCCGTCGCCGCCTCGTACTTCGACCGCACTCCTTATGTGGAGCAGGACGAGGAGGGGCGGGCCGTGTACGTCGAGCACCACCGGACCATCGGGGACCGGGTGCGGGACGTGGTGGCGGGCGGCTTCCGGCTCGTCGACCTCGTGGAGCCCGAGTGGCCCGAGTGGAACACGCAGGAGTGGGGCGGCTGGTCGCCGCTGCGCGGGAACCTGATCCCGGGGACGTCGATCTTCGTGTGCGAGCGAGACTGAAGGTGTGACCTCACCCCCTTCTTCTGTGCGTGACGACGCTCTGCGGGCCCTTCCCGTACGGTCCGCGCTGCCCGCGCTGCGCTCCGCGCTCGACAGTGACGGGACCGCGGTGCTCGTGGCGCCGCCCGGCACCGGCAAGACGACCCTCGTACCGCTGGTGCTCGCCGGGCTGCTCGACGAGGACGCTCCGGATCGCCGTGTGGTGGTCGCCGAGCCGCGGCGGATCGCGGCCCGGGCCGCGGCGCGGCGGATGGCGTGGCTGCTCGGCGAAAAGGTGGGGGAGCGGGTCGGCTACACGGTGCGCGGCGAGCGCGTCGTCGGGCCGCGCACCCGCGTCGAGGTGGTCACGACGGGCGTGCTGCTGCAACGGCTGCAGCGGGATCAGGAACTCCGCGGCGTCGATGCCGTGATGCTCGACGAGGTGCACGAGCGGCACCTGGACGCGGACACCGTGGCCGCCTTTCTGTGGGACGTACGCGAGGCGCTGCGGCCGGAGCTGAAGCTGGTCGCGGCGTCAGCGACCACGGACGCCGAGGGGTGGGCGACGCTCCTCGGGGGCGCTCCGGTCGTCGAGGCCGAGGGCGTCTCGTATCCGGTGGACGTGGTGTGGGCGCCGCCCGCGCGTCCGGTGCGGCCGCCGCACGGGATGCGGGTGGATCCGGCGCTGCTCGCACATGTGGCGTCCGTGGTGCGCCGTGCGCTCGCCGAGCGGGACGGGGACGTGCTGTGTTTCCTGCCGGGCGTCGGCGAGATCGCGCGGGTGGCCGGGCAGTTGGGCGCCTTGGGCGATGTGGACGTGCTTCAGGTGCACGGGCGGGCGCCGGCCGCCGTGCAGGACGCGGTGCTCTCGGCGGGTCCGCGGCGGCGGGTCGTGCTGGCCACGGCCGTCGCCGAGTCGTCGTTGACCGTGCCCGGGGTGCGGTCCGTCGTGGACGCGGGGCTCGCGCGGGAGCCGCGGGTGGACCACGCGCGCGGGTTGAGCGCGCTGACGACCGTACGGGCTTCCCGGGCGGCCGGGACCCAGCGGGCGGGGCGGGCCGGACGTGAGGCGCCGGGTGTGGTGTACCGGTGCTGGGACGAGGCGGAGGACGGGCGGCTGCCGCGCTTCCCCTCCCCCGAGATCAAGGTGGCGGACCTGACGGCGTTCGCACTGCAAGTGGCGTGCTGGGGCGACCCGGACGCCTCGGGGCTCGCCCTGCTCGACGCTCCTCCGGGCGGGGCGATGGCGGCGGCGCGGTCCGTGCTGACAGCGGTCGGAGCGGTCGAGGGCGACGCGGGCCGGGCCACCGAGCGGGGTGCGCGGCTCGCGCGGCTCGGGCTGCATCCACGGCTCGGACGGGCGCTGGTGGACGCGGCGCCCGTCGTGTCCGCGCGGCGGGCCGCGGAGGTGGTGGCGCTGCTCGGCGACGAGCCGCCGCGCGACTACGGGGACGACCTGGGCGGGGCGCTGCGCGCGGCCCGTCGCGGCGGTGACGCCTACGCGGCCCGGTGGCGTCAGGAGGTACGGCGGCTCTCCGGGCTCGTGAGCGAGTCCGGGACGGACCGGGGCCGGGGCGGCACCGACGACCACGTGGCCGGGCTCGTCGCCGCGCTCGCCTTCCCCGAGCGCGTCGCCCGCCGCACCGGCGGCTCGCTGCTCATGGTGTCCGGCACCCGCGCCGACGTTCCCGACGGGTCCGCCCTGCGGGACGCCGAGTGGGTCGCCGTCGCCGTCGCCGACCGGCCCGTGGGGGCCGGGCACGCGCGCGTGCGGCTCGGCGCGGTCGTGGACGAGGGGACCGCGCGCCGGGCCGCCGCGTCACTGCTCCAGGAGGGCGACGAAGTGGCGTGGGCGGGCGGCGAGTTGGTGGCCCGGCACGTCACCCGGCTCGGCGCCGTCGAACTCGCCGTACGCCCCCTCAAGAGCCCCGCCCCCGGCCTCGTACGGGACGCTCTGCGCGAAGGGCTGCGGCGCGAGGGGCTCGGGCTGCTGCGGTGGAGCAAGGACGCCGTGGCGCTGCGGGAGCGGCTGGCCTTTCTGCGGCGGCACGTCGGGGAGCCGTGGCCGGACGTGAGCGACGATGCGCTGCACGCGCGCGTGGACGAGTGGCTGGAGCCGGAGTTGAGCGCGGCGCGGCGCCGGGCGGACCTCGGGCGGATCGACGCCGGGTCGGCCCTGAGGCGGCTGCTGCCGTGGGCGGGCGGCCAGGCAGCGCGCCTGGACGAGCTGGCGCCGGAGCGCTTCGAGGTGCCCAGCGGCTCGCGGGTGCGGCTCGACTACTCCGATCCCGAACAGCCCGTGCTCGCGGTGAAGTTGCAGGAGATGTTCGGGCTGCGACAGACGCCGCGCGTGGCCGGGGTCCCGGTGCTCGTGCATCTGCTCTCGCCCGCCGGGCGGCCCGCCGCCGTCACCGCGGACCTGGCCTCGTTCTGGGGCGACGGCTACCGCTCCGTGCGGGCCGATCTGCGCGGCCGCTACCCCAAGCACCCGTGGCCGGAGGACCCGGCGGCGGCCGAGCCCACGCGGCACACGAACGCCCGCCTCAGACGCTGACCGGGTCGGGCTCCGGCTCGGTCACCGGCGTCTCCTCCGGCTCACCGGGACGCCGGCTGCGCGCCTCCAGCCACAGCGAGAGGGCGAGCAGCAGCACACCGAGGCCGAGGAAGCCCCACGGCAGGTAGGAAGTGAGCAGCAGGACCAGGACGCGCTGCGACTTGACCAGGTCGACCGTCGACTCGATGAAGTCGGGGCGCATCTTGACGTCGCCGGCGAACGCGGTGATCTTCTTGTCGGGGTCTCCGGCGAGCAGGGTGCCGCCGCGCATCTCCTCCTTGTGCTGCTCCTCGCCGTAGACGGGGGCGCCGGTGGTCGGGTCGACCAGGAAGGTGCGGACGGTCGAGTACCACATCTGCGTGCCGGTCTTGGCGACGGACTCCGGAGTGATGCCCTTCACGGGCAGCTTCTTGGGGAACGGAACCTTCGTCCACGGGATGGTCTGCTCGAAGCGGTAGATCTCCACACCGTGGAAGTTCTCGGTGCCCTTGTAGTGGATGGGCCGGGTGACGCGGGCGCGCGCGTCGAAGTACTCGTAGTCGCGCCGCTCCGTCAGGAAGGGCCACTTGAACTCGATGCCCTCGCGTTTGACCGGGTCGCCGTCGACCGATTCGCCCTTGGCGTGCACGGGGGCGGAGCTGTGGGCGTCGAAGATGTAGCGCTCGGGGATCTGGGAGACCATCTTGCCGTCGGGCCCCACTACGTAGGTGAGGCCGTCCCAGACGACGACATCGCGCCCGGCGGTCTCCTCCACCTTGTTCGACGCCTCGACGTTGCCCTTGAGGGTCTGCACGATGCTGAGCTTGGGGACCTTCTTCTCCTTCATGGTCCCGTAGTCGACGAGGGTCGCGTTCTTCGCCTCCAGCACCATCGTCTGGTACTGGCTCGGCGGGATCTTCGCGAGGCGCGGGAACGCGTACCAGCGCATCAGCGGGGACATCGCCGTGAAGAACACGGCGAAGGCGAGCAGGATCAGGCTGGCCTTGCGGCGCATCGCGGCGGCCCTCCTCAGCTACGGGCGTGGCACGGGCATTACGGATGTTTGGGTACGGAGTGCAGCAGCGGTTTCGGGGATGTCTCGCCCGGCGGGGCACCGACCGCGGTCATGGTGAGGACCAGGGCGAGCGCCGCGGCGAGACCGATCGCCGCGGCGATGAGAGCGCGCATGTCCGACCTCCCTGCAGCCTTGCGGCAGACGGAATCTGATGAGGCGTCAGGCCTCTGGGTCGGTGCACCGTAGCAACGCGGAGCGGGAATGAGAACACGTTGTACGGGACGTAGTTGAGCCCCCGACCATGTGCGGTCGGGGGCTCAACTGCGCGTTGCGCGGGGCGCGTTACGAGGCGGTCGCCGCGGTCACCTTCAGCTCGACGTCGAGCGTCGCGCCGCCCGTCGTGGTGACGCGCAACAGGAACGTGCCGGTCGTGTCGTCCGCGTACAGCTTCGGCAGCGTGAGGTGCCCGTCGGCGTCGGTCGTGAGGCCCTTGAGGGTGCGGATCGTCTTGCCCTCCGCGTCCTTGAAGTAGGGGCCCTTGTCCGCCTCGGTCGCGTCGCCCTCGGACGTGATGAGGGTCGCGGTCGCGGCGACCTTGTCGGCCGCGGCGCCCTTGTACGTGGCCTTCAGCTCGACGGCCTTGTCGAAGGTGCCGCCCGCCTCGCAGGTCAGCGGGTCGGTGTCGGCGCGGGCCAGCTTGTCGGCGCGTGCGGTGACCGTCGCCGTGTGGTCGAGGCCGGTCACGTTGCGGCCGACGACGGTGGCCCGGACCTTGAACTGACCGGTCTTCTTCCCCGCCTTGAGTGCCGGCGCGGTGGCCACGCCGGAGCCGTTCGTGGTGACGGTGGCGCTGGTGGCGCCGCCGGAGAACGTGGCGTCCGTGTCGCCGACGACCGCGAAGCGGATCTTCGCGGAGCCGACGGCGGAGCCCGCCGCGTTCTTCGCCTTCACCTTGACCCGCTCGCTGAAGGAGTCGTCCTGCAAGGCGGCGAGGCCGCCGGTGCCTGCGTCGGCGAGCTTGGTGACGGACTGGGTGGGGCTGGTGGTGGGCGGCGGGGTGGTCCCGCCGGGGCTGTCCGAGCCGCCCCCGCCGGTGTTCCCGCCGGGAGTCGTCGAACCGCCGCCGGACGGGGTCTTGGGCGGCTTCTTGGACGGGTCCTTCGTCGTCGGCGAGTCCGACGGGCGGTCGGAGTTCCGGTGGGTGGGGCTCGGCGAAGGGCTCGCGCTGCCCGTGCCGCCGCCGCTCGGGTGCTTGGGCAGCACGCCGGTGCCGTCGGGGACCGAGTGCGAGTGCTTGCGGTAGTACTCCAGCCACTTCAGGACGGTGGCGAGGTAGTCCGAGGAGTTGTTGTAGCTGAGGATCGCCTTGTTGAGGTCCGAGGCGTTCGACAGGTCGCGGTCGGCGCGGCACAGGTAGTGGCCCGCGGCGAGGGCGGCGTCGTAGATGTTGTTCGGGTCCTTCTTGCCGTCGCCGTTGCCGTCACGGCCCGCCCACTCCCAGGTGGAGGGGATGAACTGCATGGGGCCCACCGCCCGGTCGTGGGTGGTGTCGCCGTCGTAGGAGCCGCCGTCGGTGTCGGTGATCTTCGCGAAGCCGTTGCCGTCCAGGGGCGGGCCGAGGATCGCGTGGAGCGTGGTGCCGTCCGCGTCGACGTCGCCGCCGCGGGCCTGGCCCGACTCGACCTTGCCGAGCGCGGCGAGCAGTTGCCAGTCCAGATTACAGCCGGGCTTCGTGGTGCCTATCTCGGCGGCTGCTTTCTTGTACGCGTCGAGGACGGTCGCGGGTATGCCGGAGTCCTCGCCGTCCTTCCCGCCCGTGCCGGGCGGGGCGGTCGGGTCGTCGGTGGGGCTGTCCAGCGGGGGCAGGTCGGTGTAGTAGTCAGGGCCCGTCGCCGAGTTCGGCGGATTGTCGTCGGAGCGGTCCGCCGCCGAATTGCCGCCGCCCGTGTGCGGAGCGCTCACTCCCGGTGCCTGGGACGCGGACAGGGCCGCCACCGCCGCGGCGGCGACCGCGGCCGTCATGACTCCCCTGCGCAGTCGCCTGCCGAATACCGCCGCCATGCCGCGAGCCCTCCCCTTGTCGCCTGAAACGACCCGCCACGCTCCCCAGCGTGCGGATCCCGCCGACCCTACGACAACTTCCGCCGCACAGACACCCGTTCGTGCCCGGTATTGAACGATTGCGCCGCTACGGATGCCGTACGATTCCACGCTCGCACGTACGGGACAGCAGGGGGACACGTGCCGTTCACCATCAGCCATGCCGCGGCCGTGCTGCCCTTCATACGGCGGGACGGTACGGGGCGCGGTCCGCTCGTACCCGCGCTGCTCGTCGCCGGGTCGTTCGCGCCCGACCTCACGTACTACGCGGCGGGCGTGGTTCCCGGGGCGATGGGATTCGGCGCGTTCACGCACTCGTTCACGGGCGTGTTCACCGTGGACGTGGGGATCGCGCTCGCGGTGGTGGCCCTGTGGCGGCTGGTCCGGGAGCCGCTGCTCGGGCTCGTACCGGGGCGGGTGCGGGGGCGGCTGGGGGCCGTGGTCCGGCCCCGGCCTCGTACGGGGTGGTGGCCGCTGTGGTGGTACGTCTCCGCATCGCTCGGCGCCACGACCCACGTCGTGTGGGACGCCTTCACGCACCCGGACCGCTGGGGGATGCGCCTCTTCCCCGTCCTCGGCGAGACGTTCGCCGGCTACCCGCTCTACTGGTACGCCCAGTACGCCGGTTCGGCCGCCGCACTCGCCGTGCTCGCCGCGTTCGCGTGGTGGACGGTCCGGGGCGCCGAGCCCGCACCGGCGCCACCCACCGGGGAACGGTGGCTCGCGTGGTCCCTGATCGCGGGCTGCGCGTGCGTCGCCGGGAGCCTACGGGTGGCGCGCTGGCTCTCGTACGTGAACGGGGCGGGTCTCACGTGGCAACCGTGGGAGATCGTCCCGACCCTGTGCTTCGGCGCGGGGGCGGGCGTGGGTGGAGGGGTGCTGCTGTACGCCCTGGTGACCCAATTCAAGCCCCGCCGACGACCGGTGAGCCGCTCCAGCCACGCCGGCGACGGGTGAGCATCTCAAGCCCCGCCCGCGACAGGTGAGCATCTCAAGCCCCGCCGGCGATTGAGGCGCGGGGTCCGGGGCGGAGCCCCGTGACGTGAGCCCGGGCGCAGGCCGCGAGACAACGCGACCCGCACCCGGCCGACCAGGCCCTAGTGAGCCGCGGACTCCCAGTCCGCACCCAGCCCCACCGACACATCCAGCGGCGCGCGGAGCGTGACCGCGCCCGCCATCTCACGGCGCACCAGCTCCTCCGCCGCCGCGGCCTCACCGGGAGCGATCTCCAGCACGATTTCGTCGTGCACCTGGAGCAGCATCCGCGACGTGAGCTTCGCCTCCGTGAGCGCCTTGTCGACGTTCAGCATCGCGATCTTCACGATGTCGGCCGCCGTGCCCTGGATCGGCGCGTTGAGCGCCATCCGCTCGGCCATCTCGCGACGCTGCCGGTTGTCCGAGTTCAGGTCGGGCAGGTAGCGGCGACGCCCCAGCATCGTCTCCGTGTACCCGGTGGCGCGTGCCTCGTCGACGGCGCGGCGCAGGTAGTCCCGCACCCCGCCGAACCGCTCGAAGTACGTGTCCATCAGGCCGCGCGCCTCGCCCGGGTCGATGCCCAGCTGGCCGGAGAGGCCGAAGGCGGAGAGGCCGTACGCGAGCCCGTACGACATCGCCTTGATCTTGCGGCGCATCTCCGCGTCGACCGCGTCCCGCTCCACTCCGAAGACCTGCGAGGCCACCGTGGTGTGCAGGTCCTCGCCGGAGGTGAACGCTTCGAGGAGGCCCTCGTCCTCCGACAGGTGCGCCATGACGCGCAGTTCGATCTGGCTGTAGTCGGCCGTCATCAGCGACTCGTAGCCCTCGCCGACGACGAAGCCGCGGCGGATCGCGCGGCCCTCGTCCGTGCGGACCGGGATGTTCTGCAGGTTCGGGTCCGTGGACGACAGCCGGCCCGTCGCCGCCACCGTCTGGTTGAACGTGGTGTGGATGCGGCCGTCCGCCGCGATCGTCTTGATCAGACCCTCGACGGTGACGCGGAGCTTGGCCTGCTCACGGTGGCGCAGCATGATCACCGGCAGCTCGTGGTCGGTCTGCGTGGCCAGCCAGGCGAGCGCGTCCGCGTCCGTCGTGTACCCGGTCTTGGTCTTCTTCGTCTTCGGGAGGTCCAGCTTGTTGAAGAAGACTTCCTGGAGCTGCTTCGGGGAGCCGAGGTTGAACTCCTCGCCCACGGAGGCGTGCGCCTCCTTCACCGCCTGCTGCACGGCGCCCGCGAACATCTGCTCCATCGACTCCAGGTGGGCGCGGTCGGCGGCGATGCCGTGCCGCTCCAGGCGGGCGAGGAGCGTGGACGTGGGCAGCTCGATGTCGGTGAGCAGATCGGCCGCGCCGACCTCCCCCAGGCGCGTACCGAAGGCCTCGCCCAGGTCGAGGATGGCGCGGGCCTGGACCATGAGCGCGTCGGCCTCGGCCTGGTCGTCCTCCTCGGTACCGAACGCGAGTTGACCGTCGGCCGCGCCGGCCGGGGCCAGCTCGCGGCCCAGGTACTCCAGGGACAGCGCGTCGAGCGCGAAGGAGCGGCGGCCCGGCTTGACCAGGTACGCGGCGAGCGCCGTGTCCATGGTGATGCCCTCGACGCTCCAGCCGTGCTCGGCGAAGACGCGCATGACCGCCTTGGCGTTGTGCAGCACCTTCGGCTTCTCGGCGTCGGCGAGCCAGGTGGCGAACGCCTTCTCGTCGGCCTCGTCCAGCGTCGACGGGTCGAACCAGGCGGCCTCTCCCCCGGCGGCGGCCAGCGCGACCTCGGTGACCGAGCCCGTGCCGAGCTCCCAGGTGTCGACGGACGCCATCCCCAGACGAGCGCCGCCCGCCTTGCCGTGCTCGGCCAGCCACGGCGCGACCTCGCCCGTCCCCAGCACCGTGCCATCCAGCTCGACGCCCGGCTCCGCCGGGGTCTCGTCGGCCTCCTCGGCTCCCGGGTCGACGGCGAACAGGCGCTCGCGCAGCGACGGGTTACGGATTTCGAGGGTGTCCAGGATCATCGCGATCGACGTCCGGTCGTACGCCTCGCGCTCCAGGTCGGTGACCGTCTTCGGCAGCTCGACGTCACGCACCATCTCGGTCAGCCGCCGGTTCAGCTTCACGGCCTCGATGTGGTCCCGGAAGTTCTGCCCCGCCTTGCCCTTGACCTCGTCGGCGCGCTCGACCAACTCCGCGAACGAACCGAACTGGTTGATCCACTTCGCGGCCGTCTTCTCACCGACGCCGGGGATGCCCGGCAGGTTGTCCGACGGGTCGCCGCGCAGCGCAGCGAAGTCCGGGTACTGGGCAGGCGTGAGCCCGTACTTCTCCTCGACCTTCTCCGGCGTGAACCGCGTCAGCTCGGAGACGCCCTTGGTGGGGTACAGCACCGTCACGTTCTCCGAGACGAGCTGGAACGAGTCCCGGTCACCGGTGACGATGAGCACCTCGAAGCCGGCGGCCTCGGCCTGCGTGGCGAGCGTGGCGATGACGTCATCGGCCTCGAAGCCGTCCACCGCGAAGCGCGGCGTGTGCATCGCGTCGAGCAGCTCGCCGATCAGCTCGACCTGGCCCTTGAACTCGTCCGGCGTCTTCGAGCGGTTCGCCTTGTACTCGGTGAACTCCTCGGAGCGCCACGTCTTGCGGGACACGTCGAACGCCACCGCGAAGTGCGTCGGCTCCTCGTCGCGCAGCGTGTTCGCCAGCATCGACGCGAAACCGTAGATCGCGTTCGTCGGCTGCCCCGTCGCCGTCGTGAAGTTCTCCGCGGGCAGCGCGAAGAATGCCCGGTACGCCAGCGAGTGCCCGTCCATGAGCATCAGGCGGGGACGCCCGCCCGTGCTGCTGTCTGCCGCCTTCGCCACCGGATCCACCGTCTTCTGCGTCGTCTTTGGCGTATTCGCTGCTGCTTTCTCTGCCACGCCCACGATCCTGCCACGCCCCACTGACAGCGCGGCCCACCCCGGACCGGCACGGGCGTTGTCACACCCCCGTGCGAAGATCGGAGACGTAGCTCACAGCACGGCATCGCAGCATCGCAGGACCTGCTCAAAGGGGAGCCGAACCATGGCAAGCAAGCCGCCCGCATCCGATCCGGTACAGGACGCGCCGCAGGTCGCGGCGCCGCAGCACCATGCCGCCGGGCTCCCCGCCGTGAAGCACTCGCTCAAGATGGCCCGCGAGCAGATGGGCGTGAAGCGGACGGCGCTGACGCTGCTGCGCGTCAACCAGAAGGACGGCTTCGACTGCCCCGGCTGTGCCTGGCCCGAGCCGGAGCACCGGCACGCGGCGGAATTCTGTGAGAACGGGGCGAAGGCGGTCGCCGAGGAGGCCACCCTGCGCCGCGTGACGCCGGAGTTCTTCGCCGCGCACCCGGTCACGGACCTCGCGACGCGCTCCGGGTACTGGCTGGGCCAGCAGGGCCGGCTCACCCACCCCATGCATCTGGACGAGGGCGGCACCCACTACGAGCCCGTCACGTGGGAGCGCGCCTTCGACATCATCGGCAAGGAACTCGAAGCGCTCTCCTCCCCCGACGAGTCCGTCTTCTACACGTCGGGGCGCACCAGCAACGAGGCGGCGTTCCTCTACCAGTTGTTCGCCCGCGAGTTCGGCACGAACAACCTGCCCGACTGTTCGAACATGTGTCACGAGTCGTCCGGTTCCGCGCTCACGGAGACCATCGGCATCGGCAAGGGCAGCGTCCTCCTTGAGGACCTCTACAAGTCGGACCTGATCATCGTCGCCGGGCAGAACCCGGGCACGAACCATCCGCGCATGCTCTCCGCCCTGGAGAAGGCGAAGGCGGGCGGCGCGAAGATCATCTCCATCAATCCGCTGCCGGAAGCGGGCCTGGAGAAGTTCAAGAACCCGCAGACCCCGAAGGGCCTCACCAAGGGCGCCGCGCTGAACGATCTGTTCCTGCAGATCCGTCTCGGCGGCGACCAGGCCCTCTTCCGCCTCCTCAACAAGCTGATCCTCGGCACGGAAGGCGCCACCGACGAGGCCTTCATCGCCGAGCACACCCACGGCTACGAGGAGTTCACCGAGGCCGCCCGCGCCGCCGACTGGGACGAGACCCTCGCGGCGACCGGCCTGTCCCGCGCCGACATCGAGCGCACCCTGGAGATGGTCCTCGCCTCCAAGCGCACCGTCGTGTGCTGGGCCATGGGCCTCACCCAGCACAAGCACTCCGTGCCGACGATCCGCGAAGTGGTCAACTTCCTGCTGCTGCGCGGCAACATCGGACGGCCGGGCGCCGGCGTGTGCCCCGTGCGCGGCCACTCCAATGTGCAGGGCGACCGCACCATGGGCATCTTCGAGCGCCCCGCCCCCGCGTTCCTCGACGCCCTGGAGAAGGAGTTCGGCTTCGCCCCGCCGCGCGAGCACGGCTTCGACGTCGTGCGCGCCATCCGCGCCCTGCGCGACGGGCAGGCCAAGGTCTTCTTCGCCATGGGCGGCAACTTCGTCTCGGCGTCCCCCGACACGGACGTCACCGAGTCGGCCATGCGCCGCGCCCGTCTCACCGTCCACGTCTCCACGAAGCTGAACCGCTCGCACGTCGTCACCGGCGCCCGCGCGCTGATCCTGCCCACCCTCGGCCGCACCGAGCGCGACCTCCAGGGCAGCGGCGAGCAGTTCGTGACCGTGGAGGACTCCATGGGCATGGTGCACGCCTCCCGCGGCCGCCTCGACCCGGCGAGCCGGCACCTGCTGTCCGAACCGGCCATCGTGGCCCGCCTCGCCCGCCGCGTCCTCGGCGCCGAATCCCGGACTCCCTGGGAGGAGTTCGAGAAGGACTACGCGACGATCCGCGACCGCATCGGACACGTCGTCCCGGGCTTCGAGGACTTCAACAAGAAGGTCGCCGACCCGTCCGGCTTCGCGCTGCCGCACGCCCCGCGCGACGAGCGCCGCTTCCCCACCACCACCGGCAAGGCCAACTTCACGGCCGCGCCCGTCGAGTACCCGCGCGTGCCCGAGGGCCGCCTGCTGCTCCAGACGCTGCGCTCGCACGACCAGTACAACACCACGATCTACGGCCTGGACGACCGCTACCGCGGCATCAGGAACGGCCGCCGTGTCGTCCTCGTCAACGCCGACGACGCCAAGGACCTCGACCTCGCCGACGGCTCCTACGTAGACCTCGTCAGCGAGTGGGAGGACGGCGTCGAGCGGCGCGCGCCCGGTTTCCGTGTCGTGCACTACCCGACGGCCCGCGGCTGCGCGGCCGCCTACTACCCGGAGACGAACGTGCTGGTGCCGCTGGACGCCACCGCGGACACCAGCAACACACCCGCCAGCAAGTCCGTCGTTGTCCGCCTGGAACAATCCAGGACCGACTGAGCGTTTGCTCAGCCACGTAGACGACACAAGCGCGTAGACGACACAAGCAAGGCACGACGAACGGAGCCGGGCGCCATGGGCGAGCAGAACCACACGCAGTTCCCGCAAGAGGTCATCGACGAGTACGCGGCACTCGGCATCGACCTCGTCGCCCTGTTCTCCGCCGGACACCTCGGCACGCGCATGGGCATCGACGTCAAGGAGGCCTCGGCCGAGCGCGTCGTCGGCACCATGCCCGTCGAGGGCAACACCCAGCCCTACGGGCTGCTGCACGGCGGCGCCTCCGCCGTGCTCGCCGAGACCCTCGGCTCCGTCGGCGCGATGCTGCACGGCGGCAGCGGCAAGATCGCCGTCGGCGTCGACCTGAACTGCACGCACCACCGCGGCGCCCGCTCCGGCCTCGTCACCGGCGTCGCCACGCCACTGCACCGCGGCCGCTCCACGGCGACGTACGAGATCGTCATCACCGACGAGCAGGACAGGCGGGTCTGCTCGGCCCGCCTGACCTGCATGCTCAAGGAAGTACCGGACGCGCCCACCGCGTAGCGGACGCCCCGGCGCCTACCTCTTGCCGGTGGGCGCGACCGGCAGCGACACCGAGCTGTCCCCGGCGCGCACGGTCATCCGCGTGCCCGCCGGGTAGCGCAGCGTGTAGTCGTAGTCGGTGGAGATCAGGACGACACCGAGCCGGTGCCCGGCCTTGAAGACGTAGTCCTCGGGCTGCATGTCCCAGCGCAGCCGGTACTCGCGGCCCTCGACGACCTTGGACTGGCGCTCGTACGACGTCCGGTTCCGGGCGTCCAGCCAGCCCCGCGTCACGATCTTGTAGTCGGCGGTCTCGGTGCGGTGCTTCGTGCGGTACGCGCAGCCCGTCTCACCGGCGAGGCCCGGCACGCCCTCGCCGTAGCAGACCTGCTGCGAGGTGTCGGTGACCGTGCCCGAGGTGGCCCGGGTGTCCCGCCCGTAGTCGACGAGCAGCGCGGTCACGTACGGCGACGTACCGGCCAGCGAGGCCCGCACATCGACCTCGGGCACACCGTTGAGCCGGACGTCCTTGTCCAGCGTCCCCGTCGTGTACGCGAGCCGGTTCGGGTTCGCGTCGTCCGGCGACGTCACCAGCTTCTCCGCGGCGACCGTCCGGCCCGCGTCGATCAGCGACTGCACGCGCTTGGGCCCCGCCTTGCTCCCCAGCGTGCCGTCGGCCCGCATCCGAAGCGTCGTCGAACGCGTACCGGCCGCCGGCCAGTCGCTCTGCTGCTTCCAACGGAAGTCGGCCTGCTCGACGTCGACCCGGGGCTCCTTCGTGACGCCGTTGTCGATGCCGTACAGATAGTGGTCAAACCAGTGGTGCACCTGGCCCAGCCACTCCTCCATGCGCAGCGGCATCGGGTTCGAGTGCCCGGCCTGGTGCAGCCACAGCTTGCGCGGCACATGGTTCTTCTTCAGCGCCTCCCACAACTGGCCCGCGTTCTTCGTCTTCACGTTCCAGTCGTTGAGGCCGTGCACGACGAACGTCGCCGCCTTGATCCGGCCCGCGTCCTTCAGGTAGTCGCGCTCCTGCCAGTACGGCGACCAGTCCCCCCTCACCCGGTCCTGATCACGCTCCAGCGCGTCGAGCACCGGCTTGCAGATCTCCCGGTCGGCCCGCGAGTACACGTACCTGGCGAGCACGTCGGTGTCCTCGCCCTGGAACGTGCCGGGCGCCACGACGCCGCCGTTCGCGCGGTAGTAGTCGTACCAGGAGGAGATCCCGGAGATCGGCACGATCGCCTTGAGGCCCTCGACTCCCGTACTGGCGACGGCGGTCGGCAGCGTGCCGTTGTACGAGATGCCCATCATGGCGGAGTCACCGGTCGACCAGTCCGCACGGATCGGCTTGCCGTCGGCATCCCAGCCCTTCGCGCGGCCGTTCAGCCAGTCGATCGCGGCCTTCGCGCCCAGCGTCTCATTGCGACCACCCGAGGTCGGACAGCCGGTGGAGTCACCGGTACCGAGACTGTCGACCTCCGCCACGGCATAACCGCGCGGCAGGAAGTAGTTGTCGTAGTACCCGCCGTACGCCACGGCAGGACCCGCCAACCCGGCCCTTCCCGACTCCCGTTGGAACCTGCTCCCCGATTCCGGAAGCCCGTCCTCGTCCAGGTCGACGACATGGTTCGGGACATCGTTGCCACCCGCCCAGTACGGGCTCGCCTCGACGATCGTGGCGACCTTCAGGCCCGCCGTCTCCGTCTCCTTGGGCCGCAGAATCCGCATGCGCACGGTGTCGCGCTTCCCGTCACCGTCACTGTCGGCCTCCGTCTGGACGTCGACCTTCTGCAGCACGGCGTCCGCGCGCGAGAAGACCGGCTGCGTCTCACGATCCTTGATCTTCAACTCCGCCTGTTCGGCAGCGGGTTGCACGGCGTACGCGGACGGGGCGGCCACCGCCGCCACCAGCGCACACACCAGGGCCAGACCGAAGCGTCTCTTACCGGTGGATCTCGCCATCGTGCCTCCAAGGGCGCGTTCAGGGAGTTCACTCACGGGACGGGAGGTGACGTGAGGTATTCCATCGCGCCACGCCCCGCCCGGCCAGAGGGCGTCACCAACTCACGCGCTCCGGACAGCCGTTGACGGAGCCTCCCGGCCCACCCCCGCTCACACCGACATTGGCGGACCCGCCCCCTCCGCCCTACCGTCGAGCATGACCGGCATCGGACCCGTCGAGCCGTACGAAACGGCGGACGACAGCCACTCCCCCGCGGCGCACCCCGCCGACGTGGTCGGCGCCGACGCCCCGCGCCCGTACGAACGTTGGAGCGCGCTGCCCCCGCGCGGGCGCCGCCTCCTCCTCGCCGGGACCGTCGCCGTGGCCGCCGTCGCAGGCGCCCTCCTGCTCCCCCACCCCGAGCGGCCCGTCCCGGCGCCGCCCGACCCCTGGCCCGCGCAAGTCACCCACCTGACGTACGAAGGGGCACGCGGGGAGACCTTCCGGTTCAGCGTGCGCGTCGACCACGGCACCACCGTGACGATCGGTCACATACGGGCAGGTGACCCGCGATTGACCGTCACCGCGACACCCGGACCACCCCTCGACATCACCCCGGACACCCCACGCGCCCTCACCGTACGGATCGCCGTACGCGACTGCTCCGCCCTGCCCCGCGCCCTCGACATGGCCTACCTGGACCTCGCACTGACCAACCGGCGCGCCAGGGAACTGCACAGCTTCATCTTCGTCGACCGCTACCCGCACGACCTGCTCACCCTGCTGCGCGCCCGCTGCGCACAACCCCGCACCGAACTCACACAGCGGTAACACTCGGTTACCTCTGCCGCAACGAAGCAATGAGAACGTCGCACCGCGTAGCCCTGTCGACACACACGGGGCGCCCGCGGCCGAGTCGATCTTGAGAACACCCCGTTCCACTACGGGACTTGAGGTGATCTTGGTCGGCCCGCCCAACCGGCGCACCCCGGCATAACAAGAACGTCACAGCCTCTTCCGCACCCACGCTCCACCCCGCCACCTGCGCTTATAGTCACGGCCAGTCACCGCGCCGCCGGGCGCTTCACTTGCACGGCCCCTGTACCACTCCGTACGGCCCGGCGAGACACACGGCCCCTGGACCAGGGGGCCGCGCCAGGGAGAGGAATGATCGTGCGACACCGTTCTTTGCTCATACTCACCGCCGTGCTCACGACCGGAGCACTCACACTCAGCGCTTGCGGATCGCGCGACGACGACAAGAAGTCCAGCGGCGGCGGCAAGACCACCGTGGTCATCGGTGTGGACGCCCCCCTCAGCGGCGACCTCTCGGCCATCGGACTCGGCATCAAGAACTCCGTCCACCTGGCCGCGAAGATCGCCAACAAGAACAAGGAAGTCCCCGGCGTCACCTTCAAGACCGAACCGCTCGACGACGTCGCCAACGCGTCCACCGGCGGCCAGAACGCCACCAAGCTCGTCGGCATGGAAGACGTCCTCGGCGTCGTAGGACCCCTCAACTCCAACGTCGCCCAGTCGATGCAGAAGACCTTCGACGCCGCCGGCCTCGCCGAGATCTCACCGGCGAACACCAACCCGACGCTGACCCAGGGCACCAACTACCTGAAGTCCAAGCAGCGTCCCTTCGACACCTACTTCCGCACCGCCACCACCGACGCGCTCCAGGGCCCCTTCGCCGCCCAGTACGCCTACAACCAGCTCAAGCTGAAAAAGGTGTACGTCATCGACAACAAGCTCACCTACGGCGCGGGACTCGCCCAGACCTTCCGCGACGAGTTCAAGAAGCTCGGCGGAAAGGTCGTCGCCAGCGACCACATCAACAAGGACGACCGCGACTTCGGCGCCATCTCCACCAAGGTCAAGAACTCCGGCGCGGACTTCGTCTACTTCGGCGGCGAATACCCCAACGGCGCACCGCTCTCCAAGCAGATCAAGGACGCCGGCGCCAAGATCCCCGTCATCGGCGGCGACGCCCTGCAGAGCGCCGACTACGTCAAGCTCGCCGGCTCCGCGGCCAACGGCGACTTCGCCACCTCCGTCGGCGCCCCCGTCGCCAAGCTCGACACCGCCAAGAAGTTCATCGCCGACTACAAGGCCGCCGGCTACAAGGAGCCCTACGAGACCTACGGCGGCCTCTCCTACGACGCCGCCTGGTCCCTCATCCAGGCCGTCAAGTCCGTCGTCGCCAAGAACGACGGCAAGCTGCCCAGCGACTTCAAGGAAGCCCGCAAGCAGATCACCGAAGCCACCCAGAAGGTCAGCTTCAACGGCGTGACCGGCCAGGTCTCCTACGACAAGTACGGCGACACGACCAACAAGACGCTCACCGTCTACCAGGTCAAGAAGGGCCAGATCGTCCCCGTCAAGACCGGCGAGCTGGAGCAGTAGCACCCCCCGGGGAGCGGCCGGACCAGATCCCGGCCGCTCCCCACCCGGCCACAACGCGGGGGGCACACACCAACAGCCCCCCGCGCCCTCGCACTTGACCCCAACCTCGGAGGCCCAGCGGTGCACGATCTGCCGCAGCAGCTGGTCAACGGCCTGATCCTCGGAGCCCTGTACGGCCTCATAGCCGTCGGCTACACCATGGTCTACGGCATCATCCAGCTCATCAATTTCGCCCACGGCGAGATCTACATGATCGGCGGCTTCGGAGCCCTCACCATGTGGCTCTGGCTCCCCACCGGCACCAACCTCGCCATCGCCCTGCCCCTCATGCTCCTGATGGGCATCACCTGCTCCGTCCTCATCGCCGTCGGCGCGGAACGTTTCGCCTACCGGCCCCTCAGAAACGCCCCACGCCTCGCACCCCTCATCACCGCCATCGGCCTCTCCATCGCCCTCCAGCAAGCGATCTGGGCCTTCTACCCCAACGCCAAGTCCGACCGCACCTTCCCCCAGTTCAAGGGCGGTCCCTTCGACCTCGGCGCCTTCAACCTCCAACGCGGCGACATCTTCCTCATCATCGCCGCCCCCATCTGCATGGCCGCCCTCGCCTTCTTCGTCGCCAAGACCCGCACCGGCCGCGCCATGCAAGCCACCTCCCAAGACCCCGACACCGCCAAGCTCATGGGGATCAACACCGACCGCATCGTCGTCACCGCCTTCGCCATCGGCGGCGCCTTCGCAGCGGTCGCCGCCATGGCCTACGGCCTCAAATACGGCCAAGTCGGCTTCAAAATGGGCTTCATCGCGGGCCTCAAAGCCTTCACCGCCGCCGTACTCGGCGGCATCGGCAACATCTACGGCGCCATGATCGGCGGCCTCGCCCTCGGCCTCGCCGAAGCCCTCGCCACCGCCTACATCCAGGACATCCCCGGCATGGAACTCCTCGGCGGCGGAGCCTGGAAGGACGTCTGGGCCTTCGTCCTCCTCATCCTCGTCCTCCTGCTGCGCCCCCAGGGCCTGCTCGGAGAACGCGTCGCGGACAGGGCGTGATCACCATGACAGACACCACCACCAAGACGCCCCAGGCACTCATCCCGCTGCCCGCCAAGGCCGCCCGCTACGGCACCGCCGCAGCCGCCCTCGCCACCGCCGCCAGCACCTTCCTCGCCTGGACCTGGACCGACGAGTTCCCCGGCGACCTCACCGTCACCGGCTACCCCGGCGGACTCCAAGTCCTCACCCTCATCGGCGCACTGCTCACCCTGCTGCTCGTCCTCTCCGGACTCGGCACCCGCGGCCTGCGCTGGCTCACCCCCGGCGGATCCACCGCCCCCACCCTGCTCTTCGCCCTCGGCACCCTCGGCACCACCGGCTACACCATGGGCGCCATCTCCGCGAGCCTCGGCGGCACCGCCAACCTCGAACCAGGCGCCTGGATCGCCGGCATCACCGCCCTCGCCACCACCCTCCTCGCCCTCGGCATCCCCGCCGACGTCAAGGACGACGAAGCCACCCGCCCCTGGGCCCGCTTCCGCAACACCCTCAAAGCACCCCCCGCACGCCCCAGCGCCACCACCCTCCCCGCCTGGGTCGAAATCCTCATCATCGCCGTCACCTTCGGCATCGCCCTCTACGTCTTCACGTACGGCATCGACACCGAATACGGCGAACTCTTCGTCGGCTACCTCATCCTCGTCCTCTTCGGCGGCACCGCCCTCACCAAGAGCGGCCTCATCACCCGTATCACCACCCTCACCAACAAACACCGCACCATCGCCCTCACCGCAGCCTTCGTCGCCGCAGCGGCCTTCCCCTTCACCCAGACCAACGACACCTACACCAACGTCGCCGCCAACATCCTCGTCTTCGCCACCGTCGCCCTCGGCCTCAACGTCGTCGTCGGCCTCGCAGGACTCCTCGACCTCGGCTACGTAGCCTTCCTCGGCGTCGGCGCCTACGCGGCCGCCCTCGTCTCCGGCTCCGCCGACTCCACCATCGGCGTCCACTTCCCCTTCTGGGCAGCCGTCCTCACCGGCGCAGGCGCATCCCTCCTCTTCGGCGTCCTCATCGGCGCCCCCACCCTGCGACTGCGCGGCGACTACCTCGCCATCGTCACCCTCGGCTTCGGCGAGATCTTCCGCATCACCATGAACAACCTCGACGGCCAATCCGGCCCCGACGTCACCAACGGACCCAACGGCATCGCCAACATCCCCGACCTCGTCATCTTCGGATTCGACTTCGGCGAAACCCACACCGTCCTCGGCGTCGACCTCGGCCGATTCGCCAACTACTACCTGTTGATGCTCTTCTTCACGATCATCGTCGTGACCGTCTTCCGCCGCGCCGGCGCCAGCCGCATCGGCCGCGCCTGGGTCGCCATCCGCGAAGACGAAACCGCCGCACGCGCCATGGGCATCAACGCCTTCCGCCTCAAACTCCTCGCCTTCGCCCTCGGCGCCTCCCTCGCCGGCATGGCCGGCGCCGTCCAAGGCCACATCCAGTACTCCGTCACCCCCGACCAGTACGTCTTCGTCGAGAACGCACCACCAAACTCCGCGTTCCTCCTCGCCGCCGTCATCCTCGGCGGCATGGGCACCGTCAGCGGCCCCCTCATCGGCGCGGCACTGCTCTACCTCATCCCGGCGAAACTCCAATTCATCGGCGACTACCAACTCCTCCTCTTCGGCGTCGCGCTCGTCCTCCTCATGCGCTTCCGCCCCGAAGGCCTCATCGCCGACCGCCGCAAGAAACTCGAATTCCACGACACCGGCCAACTCGACATCCCCGAACAAACGAGCCTGCCCGGCACCGCCACCACGGCACCCACCAAGGCAGGAGCGTAATCACGATGACCAACACGGCCACAGTGCTCCAGGCAAGCGGCGTCACCATGCGCTTCGGCGGCCTCACCGCAGTACGAGACGTCGACCTCCACGTCGACCAAGGCGAGATCGTCGGCCTCATCGGCCCCAACGGCGCCGGAAAAACCACCTTCTTCAACTGCCTCACCGGCCTCTACACCCCCACCGAAGGCCAGGTCTCCTACCAGGGCAAAGTCCTCCCCGCCCAATCCCACCTCGTCACCCAGGCAGGCGTCGCCCGCACCTTCCAGAACATCCGCCTGTTCGCCAACATGACCGTCCTGGAGAACGTCCTCGTCGGCCGCCACACGAGGACAAAGGAAGGGCTGTGGTCAGCCCTCCTGCGCGGGCCCGGCTTCAAGAAGGCCGAGCGCGGATCCGAGGAACGCGCCATGGAACTCCTCGACTTCATCGGCCTCTCCCACAAACGCGACCACCTCGCGCGCAACCTCCCCTACGGAGAACAACGCAAGCTGGAAATCGCGCGCGCACTGGCCAGCGAACCAGGACTGCTCCTGCTCGACGAGCCGACAGCGGGCATGAACCCCCAAGAAACCCGCGCCACCGAAGAGTTGGTCGTCGCCATCCGCGACAAGGGCATCGCCGTCCTCGTCATCGAGCACGACATGCGCTTCATCTTCAACCTCTGCGACCGCGTCGCCGTCCTCGTCCAAGGCGAAAAACTCGTCGAAGGCACCAGCGAAGTGGTCCAGGGAGACGAACGCGTCATCGCCGCCTACCTCGGCACCCCCTTCGAAGGCGCCCCCGAAGACACCGCGATCGAAGAAGTCCAGGCCGCGGAAGCCCAGGCCGGCGGGGAAGGAAACGACCAGTGACCGCACTGCTCGAGGTCGAGGACCTCAAGGTCGCCTACGGCAAGATCGAAGCCGTCAAAGGCATCTCCTTCAGCGTCGAAGAAGGCCAGGTCGTCACCCTCATCGGCACCAACGGCGCCGGCAAGACGACCACGCTGCGCACCCTTTCCGGACTGCTGAAACCTTCGAGCGGCAAGATCAGCTTCGCCGGGCAGCCGCTGGCCACCGTCCCCGCCCACAAGATCGTCGCGATGGGACTGGCCCACTCCCCCGAAGGCCGCCGCATCTTCCCGCGCCTGACGATCATGGAGAACCTCCAACTCGGCGCGTTCCTCCGCCGCGACCAGGCAGCAGTCGACAAGGACATGCAGCGCGCCTACGAACTGTTCCCCATCCTGGGCGAGCGCAGGAAGCAGGCAGCGGGAACACTCTCGGGCGGCGAACAGCAAATGCTGGCCATGGGACGGGCGTTGATGTCCCAGCCCAAACTGCTGATGCTCGACGAACCCTCGATGGGCCTCTCCCCGATCATGATGCAGAAGATCATGTCGACCATCAACGAACTCAAGGCCCAAGGCACGACCATCCTGCTCGTCGAACAGAACGCACAGGCCGCGCTCTCGCTCGCCGACCAGGGCCACGTCATGGAAGTCGGCTCCATCGTCCTCTCCGGCACCGGCGAAGACCTGATGCACGACGAATCCGTACGGAAGGCGTACCTCGGCGAGGACTGAGGCTCGGACCGTACGTAGATGTGGCTGAGGCCCGCACCCCTGAACCGGGATGCGGGCCTCACACACGAGACAGGCGACGTCAGCCCTTCGACGCCTTCTTCTCCTCGGCGTCCTCGATGACCGCCTCGGCAACCTGCTGCATCGACAGCCGACGATCCATCGACGTCTTCTGAATCCAACGGAACGCGGCGGGCTCGGTCAGCCCGTACTCCGTCTGCAGAATCGACTTCGCCCGGTCCACCAGCTTCCGCGTCTCAAGCCGCTGCGTAAGGTCCGCGACCTCGTTCTCCAGCGTCTTCAGCTCAGTGAACCGGGACACGGCCATCTCGATCGCCGGGACGACATCACTCTTGCTGAACGGCTTCACGAGGTACGCCATCGCACCGGCGTCGCGCGCACGCTCCACGAGGTCGCGCTGCGAGAACGCGGTCAGCATCAGAACGGGGGCGATCGACTCGCCGGCGATCTTCTCCGCCGCGCTGATGCCGTCCATCTTCGGCATCTTCACATCGAGGATCACCAGGTCGGGCTTGTGCTCACGGGCCAGCTCGACGGCCTGCTCGCCGTCGCCGGCCTCGCCCACGACGGAGTAGCCCTCTTCCTCGAGCATCTCTTTGAGGTCGAGGCGGATGAGGGCCTCGTCCTCGGCGATGACCACGCGGGTCGTCAGCGGCGGGACGTGCGACTTGTCGTCGTCGACTGCGTCTACGGGCTCGGGCGTCTCGGGGGCGGTCACGGGGGCGCTCCTTGGTAAGGCAGGGCGGGGGGTGCTGCTCACAAGAGCCTACCTAGCTGCGACGCCACGCGGAGACCCGGTATGCTCTCTCGCAGCTCACCCAACCTTGCCCGGTTGGCGGAATGGCATACGCTGATGTCTCAAACACATCTGTTCGAAAGAACATGTGGGTTCGAATCCCACACCGGGCACTCCCCTTAAGCGGATGTTCACGTTCTCGTGAACATCCGCCTTTTCGTATCCTCGGCGATGCATGTTCATGCACTCTCGCCGCATGGACATGCATCCGCTGGAAACGCGTCAGCGCGCCATCACGCTCCTGCGAGACGGCGCCACAAACGCAGACGTGGCGCGAGCTTTGAAAGTCCCAGTCGGCACGATCGGCGCCTGGAAACACAAGGACCGCGCCACGCGGGGCGAATGCCCCGGAGCGCATCATTCGACCTGCCCGCGCTGCGACGGCCAGCCCATGGACTCGGCCGCGTACGCATATCTGCTGGGGCAGTACCTGGGGGACGGGAGCATCAGCCACTACTCAGGCCACCGCGTCCCCACTCTCCGGATCACCTGTGCCGACTCATGGCCCGGCGTTTCGCGCGAAACCGCAGCAGTCCTGCTCAGGGTCTTCCCGCACAACCAGATCGGCCGAGTCCGAAAGGCCGGCTGCCACGACCTCAAGGTCGTCTCGAAACACCTGTACTGCCTCTTCCCCCAGCACGGCCCCGGCATGAAGCACACCCGCAAGATCGCCCTCGCCCACTGGCAGCAGGAGATCGTCGATGCCCACCCGTGGGAGTTCATCCGAGGTCTCATCCACTCCGACGGGTGTCGGATCACGAACTGGACGACCCGGGTCGTCGCCGGTGAGCGCAAGCGCTACGAGTACCCGCGGTACTTCTTCACCAACAAATCCGACTGCATCCGGGAGCTCTACACCGACACCCTCGACAAGCTCGGCGTCACGTGGACGCACTGCACCCGTCACGGAAACCCGTACAACATCTCGGTCGCCCGCAAACAGGACGTCGCCCTGCTGGACGTCCACATCGGCCCCAAGTACTGACCGCCCACCCCTACTTGGGGCTGTCGTCCTCGCCGATGTGGTGGATGCGGACCAGGTTCGTGGAGCCCGCCACCCCCGGAGGGGAACCCGCCGTGATGACCACGACGTCGCCCTTCTTGCAGCGGCCGATCTTCAGGAGTTGTTCGTCGACCTGGGCGACCATCGCGTCGGTGGAGTCGACGTGCGGGCCCAGGAACGTCTCCACGCCCCACGTGAGGTTGAGCTGCGAGCGCGTCGCCGCCTCCGGGGTGAAGGCGAGCAGCGGGATCGGGGAGCGGTAGCGGGAGAGGCGGCGGACGGTGTCGCCGGACTGGGTGAAGGCCACCAGGAATTTGGCGCCGAGGAAGTCGCCCATTTCGGCTGCCGCGCGGGCGACCGCTCCGCCCTGGGTGCGGGGCTTGTTGCGTTCGGTGAGCGGCGGGAGGCCCTTGCCGAGGATGTCTTCCTCTGCCGCTTCGACGATGCGGCCCATGACCTTGACCGTTTCGATGGCGTATTTCCCGACGCTGGTTTCACCGGAAAGCATGACGGCGTCGGTGCCGTCGATGACGGCGTTGGCGACGTCGCTCGCTTCGGCGCGCGTAGGCCGGGAGTTCTCGATCATCGAGTCGAGCATTTGGGTCGCGACGATGACGGGCTTGGCGTTGCGCTTGGCGAGTTTGATGGCGCGCTTTTGGACGATCGGGACTTGTTCGAGGGGCATTTCGACGCCGAGGTCGCCGCGGGCGACCATGATGCCGTCGAATGCGGCGACGATGTCGTCGATGTTGTCGACGGCTTGGGGCTTTTCCACCTTGGCGATGACGGGGAGGTGGCGGCCCTCTTCCCGCATGATGCGGTGGACGTCCTCGATGTCGCGGCCGCTGCGGACGAAGGAGAGCGCGATGACGTCGGCGCCGGTGCGCAGGGCCCAGCGGAGGTCGGCTTCGTCCTTGTCGGAGAGGGCGGGGACGGAGACGGCGACGCCGGGGAGGTTGAGGCCCTTGTGGTCGGAGACCATGCCGCCTTCGATGACGCGGGTGCGGACGCGGGGTCCGTCGACGCCGGTGACTTCGAGGGTGACTTTGCCGTCGTCGACGAGGATGCGTTCGCCGGTGGTGACGTCTTCGGCGAGGCCGTCGTAGGTGGTGCCGCAGGTTTGGCGGTCGCCCTGGATGCCGCTTTCGACGGTGATGGTGAACTCGTCGCCGCGTTCGAGTAGTACGGGTCCTTCGCTGAATCGGCCGAGTCGGATCTTCGGGCCTTGAAGGTCGGCGAGGATTCCGACGCTGCGGCCGGTCTCGTCGGAGGCCTTTCGCACGTGCTGGTAGCGCTCCTCGTGCTCGGCGTAGGTGCCGTGACTGAGGTTGAAGCGGGCTACGTCCATTCCGGCCTCGACGAGTGCCTTGATCTGCTCGTACGAGTCGGTGGCGGGGCCCAGGGTGCAGACAATCTTTGCTCGGCGCATGTTTTCGACCCTAAACCTTACCGACGGGTAGAGAATTGGTCGGTCATGACTACTCAACAACCTTTACGTGAAGGGCTATTGACAAGGCTTGAATTTGGGCGACACTGCGCTCTGATGAGCGGTCAGAGGGTCGGCGGGTGCATCGTAAAGCGCGCGTTGACCTGGGCCCGTACGCGCTGACGTTGGGGTTCGAGGTCGAGTGCGGGGGCGGGTTCGGGGTCGGCGCCGGCGTAGGCGGCCGTGCGCATCATGCCGCGGGGCATGGCGTGCTCCGCCATGGTCATCTCGTCGGCGCCGATGTCGGCGATCTCGATGAGTGCGGCGAGGGTGGTGCCGAGGGCTTCGGCGTATTCGCGGGCGCGTTGGACGGCTTCACGGACGGCCTGTTGCCTGGCTTGGGCGTGTACGGGTGAGGTGGGGCGCAGGGACCACCAGGGGCCTTCGACGCTGGTGAGGTCGAGGTCGGCGAGGCGGGTGGTGAGTTCGCCGAGTGCGGTGAAGTCGGTGAGGTCGGCGGTGATGTGGACGCGTCCGTGGTAGGTGCGGATGCGTTCGCCGCGCCCTCGTTTGGTGAGGTCGGGGGTGATGGAGAGGGCGCCGGTGGCGGTTTTGTCGATGGCGTCCCCGTAGCCCTTGATGAGGTCGAGTACGTGGGTGTTGCGGCGGGTGAGGTCTTCGAGGGCGGTGCGGCGGTCGGTGCCGCGGGCGGCGACGGTGATGCCGATGCGGGCGAGTTCGGGTTCGGCTTCGATGTGGGCTTCTCCGCGGACCGCGATCCGCGGGGCTTCGGGGGTGGCGGTGTGGTGGTCGTTGGCCATGCGCCCACCTTGTCATCATCGAAACGAAACCTCGTGAGGCTGTTGCGAGTTGGGGTTGGTGAGCAAGAATCTACGCGCGTCGCTTTGGCGTACTCGTAGACGAGGAGACCTCGATGTCGTTGGACCGTAGATCCTTTCTCGCCAGTTCGGCTGCCACGGGTGCCGGGGTGACCCTGGCCGGTGCCGTGGCCGCGCCGTCCGCGTCCGCGGCGGAGCGGAAGAAGCCGGGGAAGCGGTACGCGTTCACCGTGATGGGGACGACGGATCTGCACGGTCACGTCTTCAACTGGGACTACTTCAAGAACGCCGACTACTCGGACGCGGCGGGCAATGCGCAGGGGCTGGCCCGTATCTCGACGCTGGTGGATCAGGTGCGGGAGGAGAAGGGTCGGGGGAACACCCTGCTCGTGGACGCCGGGGACACGATCCAGGGCACTCCGCTGACGTACTACTACGCGAAGGTGGACCCGATCACCGCGGACGGTGGTCCGGTGCATCCGATGGCGCGGGCGATGAACGCGATCGGGTACGACGCGGTGGCGCTCGGCAATCACGAGTTCAACTACGGCATCGAGACGCTCCGGAAGTTCGAATCGCAGTGCGAGTTTCCGCTGCTGGGCGCGAATGCGGTGGACGCGAAGACGGAGCTGCCGGCGTTCCCGCCGTACTTCATGAAGCGGCTGCGTACCCCGCACGGCAAGGACGTGAAGGTGGCGGTCCTGGGTCTGACCAATCCGGGGATCGCGATCTGGGACAAGGCGTACGTGCAGGGTGTGTTGAAGTTCCCTGGGCTGGAGGAGCAGGCGGCGAAGTGGGTGCCGAAGCTGCGGTCGATGGGCGCGGATGTGGTGATCGTGTCGGCGCATTCGGGGGCGTCGGGGCAGTCGTCGTACGGGGATCAGGTGCCGTACGTGGAGAACGCGGCGGCGAATGTCGCGAAGCAGGTGCCGGGGGTCGACGCGATTCTGGTGGGGCACGCGCACGTCGAGATCGAGCAGCAGTTGGTGACGAACGAGAAGACGGGGAAGACGGTCGTGCTGTCCGAACCGCTGTGTTTCGCCGAGCGGTTGGCGTTGTTCGACTTCGATCTGGTCTGGGAGAAGGGTCGTTGGACTGTCGAGTCGGTGAAGGCGTCGCTGCGGAACACGAATGCGGTGGCGGACGATCCGGAGATCTCGAAGCTGCTGCGGGAGCAGCACGAGACGGTGGTGGAGTACGTCAATCAGGTCGTGGGGACGGCGAAGCAGGCGCTGACGACGGTGGAGGCCCGCTACAAGGACGCGCCGATCATCGATTTGATCAACAAGGTGCAGGCGGATGTGGTGACGAAGGCGTTGGCGTCGACGGAGTACGCGTCGCTGCCGGTGCTTTCGCAGGCGTCGCCGTTCTCGCGTACGTCGGAGATCCCGGCCGGTGACGTGACGATCCGGGATCTGTCGAGCTTGTACGTGTACGACAACACGTTGGTGGCGAAGGCGATGACGGGTGCGCAGATGCGGGCGTATCTGGAGTACTCGGCGGAGTACTTCGTGCGGACGGCGGCGGGCGCGGATGTCGATGTGGACAAGCTGACGAACGCGGACAATCGGCCGGACTACAACTACGACTATGTGTCGGGGCTGACGTACGACATCGATATCGCGCAGGCGGCGGGTTCGCGGGTCAAGAACGTGAAGTTCGACGGCAAGGCCCTGGATGACGCGGCGCAGTTCGTGTTCGCGGTGAACAACTATCGGGCGAACGGTGGTGGCGCGTTCCCGCATGTGGCGTCGGCGAAGGAGCTGTGGTCGGAGTCGACGGAGATCCGGACGCGGATCGCGGAGTGGGTGACGGCGAAGGGCGTCCTCGATCCGGCCGATTTCGCGTCGGTGGACTGGAAGTTGACGCGGGACGGGACGCCGGTGTTCACCTCGTGAGTCTGTTCACGTCGTGAGTCGCGCGGGCCGCTAGTCCTGGAGTTTGACCATGGTGCCGCGCTCTCTTGTCTGTTGGCCGGGCAGGGGGGCGCGGTGCTCGTGTCCGGTGAGGCCGAAGGTGGTGAAGGCGGTGCGCCGGGGCTGCGGGTAGGGGTCTTTGCCGGTGAGGGTGTTGAGGATGGTGGCGCTGCGCCAGGCGGCGAGTCCGAGGTCGGGGGCGCCGACGCCGTGGGTGTGGCGTTCGGCGTTCTGGACGTAGACGGAGCCTTGGACGCGGTCGTCGAGGACGAGGCGGAACCGGTCGTCGATGCGGGGGCGTTCGGAGTGGTCGCGGCGCAGGTAGGGGTCGAGTCCGGTGAGCATGCCGCTGAGGGGGCGTTCCTTGTAGCCGGTGGCGAGGACGACGGCGTCGGTGGTGAGGCGGGAGCGGGTGCCCTGCTGGCGGTGTTCGAGGTGGAGTTCGACCTTGGTGGTGGCGACGCGTCCTGCGGTGCGGATGCTGACGCCGGGGGTGAGGGTGGCGTCGGGCCAGCCGCCGTTCAGGGTGCGCTGGTAGAGCTCTTCGTGGATGGCGGCGATGGTGTCGGCGTCGATGCCTTTGTGGAGCTGCCATTGGGCGGGTACGAGGCGGTCGCGCTCGGCTTCGGGCAGGTGGTGGAAGTAGTGGCTGTAGTCGGGGGTGAAGTGTTCGAGGCCGAGTTTGCTGTACTCCATGGGTGCGAACGCTTCGCTGCGGGCGAGCCAGGTGATCTTTTCGCGGCCTGCGGGGCGGGCGCGGAGCAGGTCGAGGAAGATTTCGGCGCCGGACTGGCCGCTGCCGATGACGGTGATGTGTTCGGCGGCGAGCAGGCGTTCGCGGTGGGTGAGGTAGTCGGCTGAGTGCACGACGGGGACGGTGGGGGCTTCGGCGAGCGGCTTGAGGGGTTCGGGTACGTAGGGGGCGGTGCCGACGCCGATGGCGACGTTCTTGGTGTAGGTGCGGCCGAGGGCTTCGGCTTCGCCTTCTGCATCGAGTTGGGTGAAGTCGACTTCGAAGAGGGCGCGTTCGGGGTTCCAGCGGACGGCGTCGACCTGGTGGGAGAAGTGGAGTCCGGGGAGGCTTTCGCTGACCCAGCGGCAGTAGGCGTCGTATTCGGCGCGCTGGATGTGGAAGCGTTCGGCGAAGTAGAAGGGGAAGAGGCGCTCGCGGGTTTTGAGGTAGTTGAGGAAGCTCCAGTGGCTGGTGGGGTCGGCGAGGGTCACCAGGTCGGCGAGGAACGGGACTTGGAGGGTGGCGCCTTCGATGAGCAGGCCGGGGTGCCAGTGGAAGGCGGGGCGCTGTTCGTAGAAGGCGGTGTCGAGTTCGGTGAGGGGGTGGGCGAGTGCGGCGAGAGAGAGGTTGAAGGGGCCGATGCCGATGCCGACGAGGTCGCGGGGTGCTTCGGTGGGTGGTGTCGCGGGGTGGGGGGTGGGCGCGGCTGACTCGGCTGTCATCGGGGGGTGTGTCCTTCCACCAGTTCCAGGAGGGCGGTGAGGTCTTCGGGGGTGGCGTGCGGGTTGAGCAGGGTGGCTTTGAGGTGGAGCTTTCCGTCCATGCGGGCGCGGCCGAGGACGGCGCGGCCTTCGGTGAGCAGGGTGCGGCGGATGGTGGCGATGGTCTCGTCGGTGGCGCCGGTGGGCCGGAAGAGGACGGTGGTGAGGGTGGGGGTGTCGTAGAGCTCGAAGTGCGGGTGTGCGTCGATGAGTTGCGCCAGGTGGTGGGCGAGCGCGGTGACGTCGTCGACGAGGGCGGCGAGTCCGGTGCGGCCGAGGGCTTTGAAGGTGACGGCCGTTTTGAGGATGTCGGGGCGGCGGGTGGTGCGCAGGGAGCGGCCGAGGAGGTCGGGGAGTCCGGCTTCGGTGTCGTCGTCGGCGTTGAGGTAGTCGGCCTGGTGGCCGAGGGCCCTGGTTTCGGCGGTGTCGCGGACGGCGAGGATGCCGGCGGCGACGGGTTGCCAGCCGAGTTTGTGCAGGTCGAGGGCGACGGTGTGGGCGCGGGCGAGGCCGTGGAGCTTGGGGGCTTCGCGGGGGCTGAAGAGGGCGCCTGCGCCGTAGGCGGCGTCGATGTGGAGGCGGGCGCCGTGCCGCTCGCAGATGTCGGCGATTTCTGGGAGCGGGTCGATGAGTCCGGCGTCGGTGGTGCCGGCGGTGGCGGCGACGAGTTTGGGCCCCGGGAGCGCGGTGAGCGCTTCGTCGAGGGCAGCCGGGTCGAGGGTGCCGGCGGGGGCGGGCACGGTGACCGGTTCGGGCAGCCCGAGGAGCCAGGCGGCGCGGGCGAGGCTGTGGTGGGCGTTGGCCCCGACGAGGAGGTGGACCGGTTCGCCGGGGGCGGTGGCCTCTGCGGTTTCCCGGGCGAGGAGGACGGCGAGTTGGTTGGCTTCGGTGCCACCGGTGGTGACGAGGGCGTCGGGGGTGGGGGTGGTTGGGGCGTGGGGGGCTGTGGGCCGGGGGCGTGGGGCGTCGGCGGCCGTGGGGCGGGGGCCTGAAGCATCGGCGGCCGGGGGCCGGGAGCCTGAAGCGTCGGCGTGCGTGGGTCGGGAGCGTGAGGCGTCGGCGTGCGTGAGCCGAGGGCCTGAGACGTCTGCGGCCGTGGGCCGAGAGCGTGAGGCTTCGGCAGCCGCGGGTCGGGAGCGGGAGGCGTCGGCGGCCGTGGGCCGGGGGCCTGAAACGTCCGCGTCCGTAGCCCGGAGGCCTGAGACGTCCGCGGCCGCGGGCCGGGAGCCTGAGACGTCCGCGGCCGGGGGGCGGGAGCCCGGGCCGTAGACCTCGTGGGCGAGGAGGGTGGTGACGAGGGTTTCGAGGGCGGAGGCGGCGGGGGCCTGGTCCCAGGAGTCCATGGAGGGGTTGAGTGCGCTCGCGGCGAGGTCGGCGGCGGTGGCGACGGCGAGTGGCGGGCAGTGCAGGTGGGCGGCGCAGAGGGGGTCGGCGGGGTCGGCGGCGCCTTCGGTGAGGGCGGTGACGAGGGTGCGCAGCGCTTCCTCGGGGCCCGTGCCGTGGGTGGGCAGCAACTCTCCTACGGTGTGGTGGAGTTGCGCCGTGACGGCTTCGGGTCCGCCTGCCGGGAGTGGGCCGCCTCGGTGGGCGGCGCCCTTGTGCAGGGCGTCGAGGACGGTGGCGAGCAACGGCCGCAGAGCGTCGGGGCCTTGGGTACCTCCGGCGAGGGGCGGCGTGCTGCGCATACGGGTCCTTTGTGTGGTTGGCGTACGTGATGCATCAGCTTGCCTTTTGCGTGCTGATGCGTCCGCCGTACCGATGAAGCTGACCCGAAAGTGGTATGGGTGGGCGTGGGGCTGGGGGTGGGTGTGCTAGGGCCTGTCGTCAAACTCCCGTCGTCGCCCGAAGGGCGGCGCCGCGGCGTCTGGGGCGTGCGATCGCAAGGCGCCGGAAGGTCCTAGAAGGGGGTCCCCCCTGCTCCTTAAGAGCTTGGGGGAGGAGCTACTCGGACTTTTCGGCAACGCCGCGAGCGTGCGTGCCAGGCGTCGCGGCGCAGACGGGAGTTTGACGACAGGGCCTAAGCCCCTCCGGGGCCCGGGTGGGGTGTTCCTGCTGTTTGTGCCGGGGTTGGGGTCTGGGGGCTGCGCCCCCGGACCCCATCGCCCTTCGGGCTCGTCCTCAATCGCCGGACGGGCTTGATTGGCGTACCCGCAACGCTCGGCGCAGGTCGTCCAGTTGGTCGGCGAGTTTGCGGCGCAGGGCGGGGGTGGCGTCTGCCACGTGCTGGTCGCCCACGCGGATCGTGTCCGCGTCGATGGCGTAGACGGGGAACGCGTGGCGGCCCGCCGCCTCGGCGATCGCGGGTCCGCGGCGCGCGGCGAGCGCGGTGGCGTCGGTGAAGTAGCGGGGTACGTAGCCGCGCAGCAGGTCGGCCTGTTCGGGTTGCCAGAAGCCCTGTGCGGTGGCGGTGAAGAGGTAGTTGGACAGGTCGTCGGCGGGGTTCGTCGTGAACATCGCGGCCCAGGCCTCCGCCTTGGTGTGTGGGTCGGGCAGCGCGGCGCGGCAGCGGGCGGCGCCTTCTTGTCCGGTGGCACTGGGGTCGTGGGCGAGTTCGGCGTCGATGACGGCTTCGTCGACGGCGCCGAGGACGCTGAGCCGGCCGAGGATGCGCCAGCGCAGTTCGGGGTCGAGTTCGGGCCCGCCGGGGACGGCCCCGGAGTCGTACCAGTCGCGGATGACGTCGGCGTGCCGTGCGGCGTCGATGAGGTGGCGTACGGCGGTGAGGCGGAGTCCGGGGTGACTGCCGTCCTCGGTGCGGCGGACGAGGTCCTCGCAGAGGGCGGTGATGAGGTCGAGGGCTTCGGGTCGTTCGGTGGGGTCGGTGTACCGGTCGGCGACCTGGGTGTGGGCGAAGGCGAGGACGCCCTGGACGAGGGCGAGGTCGCTCTCCTGGGGGAGGTGGGCGGCGACGGTCTCCAGGTAGGCGTCGGGTGCCAGTGCGCCGTCGCGGACCATGTCGCGCAGGGTGTTCCACACGACGGTGCGGGTGAGGGCGTCGGGGATGCCGGACAGGCCGCGCAGGGCGGCTTCCTCGGATGCGGTGTCGAGGCGGATCTTGGCGTACGTGAGGTCCTGGTCGTTGGGGACGATCAGGGCGGGGCGTCGGCCGCGGAGCGTCAACGGGGCGCTGCCGCCGGGTACTTCGACGTCGAGGCGTTCGCGCAGGACGAATCCGTGCGCGTCGGCGGGGGCGTGGTCGTACAGGCCGAGGGCGATGCGGTGGGGGCGGCTGCCCTGTCGGTCGACGGCGAGGCTCCAGGTGCCGTCGCTCTCGGTCACCGAGGTGGTGAGGGTGTCGACGCCGGTGGTGCGCAGCCAGGTGTCGGCCCAGGCGTGCACGTCGCGTTCGGTGCCGGAGGCGAGGGACTCGATGAAGTCGGCGAGGGTGGCGTTGGCGAACTTGTGGCGCTTGAAGTGGGTGTTGATGCCGGCGAGGAAGTCCTTCTCGCCGAGCCAGGTCACCAGCTGCCGGAGCGCGGAGGCGCCCTTGGCGTAGGAGATCCCGTCGAAGTTGAGGAGTGCGGAGGCCGTGTCGGGGACGGATTCGGGGGCGACGGGGTGGGTGGAGGGCCGCTGGTCGGCGTCGTATCCCCAGGTTTTGCGGGCGACACCGAAGTCGATCCAGGTGTCGGTGTACCGGGTGGCCTCGGTGAGGGTCTGGTAGCCCATGTACTCGGCGAACGACTCGTTCAGCCAGATGTCGTCCCACCAGCGCAGGGTGACGAGGTCGCCGAACCACATGTGGGCCATCTCGTGGGCGATGACCATGGCGCGGGTCTGTCGTTCGGTGTCGGTGACGGCGGAGCGGTACACGAACTCGTCGCGGAAGGTGACGAGTCCGGGGTTCTCCATGGCGCCGGCGTTGAACTCGGGGACGAAGGCCTGGTCGTAGGAGTCGAAGGGGTAGGGCTCCTCGAACTTCTCGTGGTAGCGGTCGAAGCACGCGCGCGTGGCGTCGAGGATTTCGTCGGCGTCGGCGTCGAGGTACGGCGCGAGGGAGCGGCGGCAGTGCAGGCCGAAGGGGAGGCCGCGGTGTTCGGTGCGGATGGAGTGCCAGGGGCCCGCTGCGACGGCGACCAGGTAGGTGGGGAGCAGTGGGGTGGTGGCGGCCTGCCAGCGGCCCTCCCCCAGGTGTTCGGTGATGCCGTTGGCGAGGACCGTCCAGGCTTCGGGCGCGGTGACGGTGAGGTCGAAGGTCGCCTTGAGGTCGGGCTGGTCGAAGGCGGCGAAGACGCGCTGCACGTCTTCCATGAACAGCTGCGTGTACGTGTACGTCTCACCGTCGGTGGGGTCGGTGAAGCGGTGCATGCCCTCGCCGGTGTGCGAGTACCGCATGGCGGTGTCGAAGCGCAGCTCGTGGGTGCCTTCGGTGAGGCCGGTGAGCGGGAGCCGGTTCTCGGTGAGGGAGGCGGGGTCGAGGGGCTGCCCGTCGAGGGTGGCGGAGCGCAGTTCGGCGGGCTTGAGCTCGACGAAGGTGTCGCCTTCGGTGCGCGCGGTGAACCGGATCACGGTGCGGGAGTCGAAGGTGTCGGCGCCGGTCGTCAGGTCGAGTTCGACGGTGTACCGCTGGACGTCGATGAGCCGGGCTCGGGTCTGCGCTTCGCTGCGTGTCAGTACGGGCATGCGGTAATGCTGCCGCATGCCACTGACATCGGGACAGGGTGAATCATGTGGCGGTTCGCCGGGGTTGCGGCCGCGGGGCGCTGCCCCGGACCCCGCGCCTCAATCGCCGGCGGGGCTGGACTGGGCTGCGATTTGTTCGTGGTGGCGGATGACTTCGCTGATGATGAAGTTGAGGAATTTTTCGGCGAAGGCG
Organism: Streptomyces endophyticus; assembly: GCF_035798155.1. Classification (NCBI taxonomy): domain Bacteria; kingdom Bacillati; phylum Actinomycetota; class Actinomycetes; order Kitasatosporales; family Streptomycetaceae; genus Streptomyces; species Streptomyces endophyticus. Next base: position 88,476 of record NZ_JAOZYC010000119.1, read on the forward strand.
GGGTCGAGTTTGGCGTTTTCGGCGAGTTGGCGCAGGCGCTCGATCTGGCGGGATTCGCGGGCCGGGTCCGCCGGGGGCAGCTCGTGCTGGGCCTTGAGGTGGCCGACCTGCTGGGTGCATTTGAAGCGCTCGGCGAGCATGTGGACGACGGCGGCGTCGATGTTGTCGATGCTGTCGCGCAGGCGGGCGAGCTCGGCGCGCACGGCCGGGTCGGCTGCCGGCTTGTCGTTCGGCTTGCTGGTGGTCATGACGGATCAGCCTACGTGGAGCATGGGTGGGTCGTCGGGGTCGGGGATCTTGTCGGACCAGCCGCCGGGTACGGCGCGGCCCTGTTGTTCGCGGAAGCGGACGGGTGCGGTGCCGACGCGGCGGGTGAAGAGGCGGGAGAAGTAGGCGGGGTCGTCGTAGCCGACGCGGCGGGCGACGGCGGCGACGGGGAGTTCGGTGGCGGCGAGGAGTTCCTTGGCGCGGCCGAGGCGGATGCCGAGGAGGTAGTCCTTGGGGCTGCAGCCGGCGCCGCGGCGGACGGCGGTGCGCAGTTCGGCGGGGGTCATGCCGTGCCGGGCCGCGTGTGCGGCGACGGACAGGGGCTGGAAGGCGTCCCGGGCGAGGGCCTGGAGGACGGGGTCGCCGTCGGGGGCCAGGTCGGCGCGGGCGCGGCGCAGGGCGACGAGGAGTTCGTGGACGGCGGCGCCGGTCTCGACCTCCAACAGCGGATTGCCGCGGCGGGCGGCGCGGGCGATGCGGCCGACGGCGGCGCGGGCCTGGGTGGTGTCGGAGAGGGGGACGACGGGGCGGTCGGGTTCGATGTAGCCGAGTTCGGTGTAGGTGGTGGTGGCGGGCCCGGTGAAGTCGACGAAGCACTCGTCCCAGCCGGTTTCGGGGTCGGCGCCGTAGTGGTGGGGGCGGCCGGGGGTGAGCCAGATCAGGGCGGGGGCGGTGAGGGGGCGGCGGGGTCCTTCGGCGTCCTGGTACCAGCCGCTGCCCTCGGTGATGACGACGGCGACGTGGTGGTCGAGGGTGCGGGGTCCGACGGTGGGCAGTGGCCCGTGCTGGAGTCCGACGCCGAGGCAGACGAGGCCGAGGCGGTGGTGGGCCGGGCTGGGTGTGAAGTACCGCATCCAGGTGTGGTACGTGGGCAATTGTCCCCTCCCGTGGTGGTGCGTGCGGGCGTCCCCGTCCAACACCGGCCGATCTTTGTCCATGGACCCCGTCGGCCGCCAGAGGTGAGGGTGGCGGCCGGTGGGTGCCGCGCCCATCAGGCACGGAGGAGCACGTGATGGTGGATTTCCGGGTGGGCGGGGACGGCTTCGAGGTGGACGGGCGGCCGGTGCGGCTGTTGTCGGGGGCCTTGCACTACTTCCGGGTGCACGAGGAGCAGTGGGCGCACCGGCTGCGGATGTTGCGGGCGATGGGCCTGAACTGCGTGGAGACGTATGTGCCGTGGAATCTGCACGAGCCGCGGCCCGGTGAGGTGCGCGATGTGGCGGCGGTGGGGCGTTTCCTGGATGCGGCGCGGCGGGAGGGGCTGTGGGTGATCGTGCGGCCGGGCCCTTACATCTGCGCGGAGTGGGAGAACGGGGGGCTTCCGCACTGGGTGACGGGACACCTTGGGGCACGCGCGCGTACCAGGGATGCGGAGTTCATGGCGGCGGTGGAGCGCTGGTTCGGGGTGTTGTTGCCGCAGATTGTGGAGCGGCAGGTCGACCGGGGCGGTCCTGTGCTGATGGTGCAGGTGGAGAACGAGTACGGCAGTTACGGCTCGGACCAGCGCTATCTGCGGGCTCTCGCCGACCTTCTTGTGAGGCTCGGGGTGACGGCGGCGCTGTTCACGTCGGACGGGCCCGAGGACCACATGCTGAGCGGGGGGTCGGTTCCGGGGGTGCTCGCGACGGTGAACTTCGGCTCCCGCGCGCGTGAGGCCTTCGCGACGCTGCGTAGGCGCCGGGCCGGGGGGCCTTTGATGTGTATGGAGTTCTGGTGCGGCTGGTTCGACCACTGGGGTGCGAAGCATGTCGTGCGGGATCCGCGGGAGGCGGCGGACGCGCTGCGGGAGATCCTGGAGTGCGGGGCGTCGGTGAATCTGTACATGGCGCACGGCGGGACGAGTTTCGGGGGCTGGGCGGGCGCGAACCGGGGTGGCGGCGCGCTGCACGAAGGGCCGCTCGAACCGGATGTCACGTCGTACGACTACGACGCCCCGATCGACGAGTTCGGCCGCCCCACGGAGAAGTTCTGGCTGTTCCGGGAGGTGCTCGCCGCGTACGCGGAAGGGCCGCTGCCCGAGGTGCCGCGGCAGCCGGCGGTCCTCCCGGGTCCGGTCACGGCGCACCTGACGGCGTTCACGGGCCTGGACGGGGTGCTGGAGGCGCTGGGCGGCCCTGAGGCCGAGCACGCGGTGCCGCCGTCGTTCGAGGACCTTGACGTGGACCGTGGCCTGGTGCGGTACGCGGTGACGGTGCCGGGGCCCCGGCAGCCGTATCCGCTGCGGGCGCGCGGGCTGCGGGATCTGGCGGTCGTGTACGTCGACGGGGAGCGGGCCGGGGTGCTCACGGAGGAGGAGCCCGCCCTGGCCGAGCCGGTGGCGGGGCACGCGCGCGTGGAGCTGTGGGTGGAGTCCCTGGGGCGGGTCAACTACGGGCCGCGCACGGGTGAGCCGAAGGGGGTCACGGGCGGGCTGCTGCACGAGCGGCAGTTCCTGCACGGGGTGCGGGCGCGGGGGCTGCGCCTGGACGCCTTCACGGCTGGTGGGGTGGCCGCTCTGCCGTCCGCGCCGGCGGAGGGCGAGGGGCGGGGCCTGTACCGGGGGTCCTTCGAGGTGTCGGGGGCCGGGGACGCGGCACTCGAACTGCCGGGCTGGGGGCGGGGCTTCGTGTGGGTGAACGGGTTCTGTCTGGGCCGCTACTGGTCGGCGGGTCCGCAGGACGCCTTGTACGTGCCGGGTCCGGTGTTGCGCGAGGGCGTGAACGAGGTGTGGGTCCTGGAGCTCGACCGGGCCGGTGAACCGCAGGTGGTGTTGCGTTGACGCGGGTGGGCCCGGGAGACGCTCCCGGGCCCGCCTGTCGCGGCTCAGGCGATCTCGGTGACCTCAAAGGCGTCCAGGGTGAACTCGGCGGTGCCGTCCTCGCCCGTCTTGCGCAGTCCGACCCAGGCCTCCGCCGTCTCCGGTGCGGTGAACTCGTAGGTGAGCGTGGAGGGTTCGGTGGCCACCGGCAGCTCCTCGCGGGACAGTTCCTTGGCCTCCGGGTCGTCGACCGCCGTGATCCAGGCGTACTGGCCGACCTTCTCGTTCTCGTAGCGGAAGGCGACCCGGTACCGCTTGCCGGGCTCGAAGCGGGCCGTGTGCGGGACGGTGCGGTGGACGAGGCCGGTGTTCTCGCCGCGCGACTTGAGGGACTGGGTGCCGTCGACGACGTCGTCGATCGCCTTGCCGTTCCAGCCGCGCTGGGTGTACGGCGCGTGGCGCTGGGCGATGTGGGTGCGCGGGTCGGTGGAGCCTCCCGCGTCGCCCTTCACGAAGGGGCCCCAGCCCTGGGGGACATGTTCGAAGTCCTCGTGGGCCACGGTTCCGGCGGGCCGGTTCGGTGCGGGCGACTTCACGATGCGTACGTTGTCGAAACGGACGCGGGCCGCACCGGCGGCGGCGCGCAGGGCGAGCGTGACCGGGCCGCCGCCTTCGGGGACGGTGAAGTACGTGGTCATCCGCTGGAACCGGGTGCCGTGCTTGCGGTCCGCGGCGACGTAATTGCCCGCGGTGGAGCTGTCGGTCCGGTTCGTGGCGGTCACTCCGTCGGCCGTGCGGATCTCCAGGGTGGCCGTGCGCCGCTCCCCTGCCTTGGCGCCGACCTCGACCTGCACGGACGCGGCGTAGCTGCCGGGGGCGAGGCGGGTCAGGCGCTGGGAGACGGTGGCGGCGGCGCCGGGGCCGATGACGAGTTCGTGGTCGCCGAGGTCGCTGCGCTCGACGGAGGCGGGTCCTGTGACCGTCCAGCCCTTCAGGGAGCCGGAGTTGAAGCCGGGGTCGTGCAGCGGGGTGCCCTGGCCCCAGGCGGGATCGCGGTCGAGGTCGTCGCGGTCCCGGTAGAGGACGTAGGGCCGGTCGGCGTCGGCCTTCAGCGTGACCTTGCCGCCGGACACGGTGACGTACGAGTCGAAGACGCGGCCCTGGTCGGTGAGCCGGTACAGGGCCACCCTGCTTCTGCTCTCCCACGCGCGCGGGAGCCGCCAACTGGTGCTGCCGCCCTGCGGGTTGTAGTGGTACAGCTTCGCCGGGTCGGTGGCCTTGCGGGGCTCCCAGGGCAGCAGGTAGGTGCCGGCGTCGTAGACGAGTCGGCCGTCGGTGGTGATGCGGCGGGCGCCGGAGGCGTCGGTGACGCTGGTGCGGGTGGCGCCGGAGAACGTGATCTCGTGCTCGTCCCAGGTTCTGATGGGCTGCGCCTGGAGGTACTTGGCGGGGAGCGAGTGCGTCCAGATGAGGCGGTAGAAGGCGGTCCAGTCGGTCTTGCCGACCCAGCCCTCGAAGTTGCCCATGCGGGCGACGCCGAGGAGGGTGGGCCACTTGTCGGCGAAGACGTCCTTCTGGTGGTGGCGGATGAAGCGGATGAGGCGGGAGTTGATGCCGCGCGAGGTGTCGGGGCCGTAGTCGGTCTCGGTGGCCCAGTGCGACCACAGGGACGAGCGTTCGAAGCCGTGGCCCCACTCGGAGGTGACGTTCCAGCCCTGGTCGCGGAAGGTGCGCTGGAGGCGGTCGGAGGTCCAGCCTGACTCGCGGAACACGTCGATGTAGAGGGTGTTGAGGCCGTCGTCGGTGTCGCGGCGCAGGTCGGCGAAGCGCTTGACGATGTCGCCGGAGACGAGGTCGCGGCGCTGGTCGATGCGGTAGCTCTGGTCGAGCCAGTCCCACTGTTCGTTGCTCTTGTCGACGAGTGTCTCGGAGAAGGCGTTCGCGACGGGGTAGGACTCGGTGGCGTTCACGTGGACGCCGAAGTCGCTGTTCCACTTCTTGCCTTCGCGGACCAGGGTGTTGAGGTCGTCGAGGCCGCCCGCGCGCGTGTTGTAGTTCCCGGCGTAGTCGGGGTGCGCGGAGTCGTGGCCCTCGGACTGGTAGCCCTTGAGGAGGGTGTACTGGCGCAGCCCGTCGGTGGCCAGGTGGATCCGTTTGACGTTGTCGAGGGTCGCGAGGAACGGGTTGGTGGCCTGCGAGGCGAAGTTGAACGGGATGTGCGGGACGACGCGCAGGTGCTGTTCGTCGGCGCCGCGCGGGGTGTGGGCGATGTCGCGGAAGGCGATGGCGGCGTCCTGCCAGTCGACCTTGCCGTCGCCGTTGCGGTCTCCGGTGACGACGACCGTCGCGTACGGGAGCGGTTCGGTGGCGTCGACGGGGGCGGTGGCGGCGCGGTGGGTCCACTGGCCGGGGGCGAGGCGGGCGGCGGTGTGTCCCTCGCGGCGCACGGTCTCGCGCCACAGGCGGCCGTTCTCCCAGGTGGTTCCGGCGGTGCCGGCGGGCTTGTCGTAACTGGTGTTGGTCTCGATCGCGCCGCCGAGCCGGTCGTGGGCGACGACGGCGTAGGCGCATCCGGTGGGCGCCTGGGCGGGGCTTTCGGTGGTCGGGGTGACGAGGGTGTCGCCGCTCTTGGCCTTGTCGAGCTGCACGGTGGCGGCCAGCAGGGCGGCGCCGGGCTGGTCGCTGCGGACGGACAGCAGGGCGAGGCCGGGGAGTTGGAGGGTGCCGACGCGCAGGTTCGCCGTGTCGCTGATCTTCGTGACGCGCCAGTCGACCTGGTGCCCCTCGACGGCGATCCGGATGTCGATGGTGGTGCCGCCGGTGAAGGCGAGGCGGTAGTCGGCGTGGTCGGCGGCGGGCGTGCACGTCACCTTGGGGGTGTGCTCGGCGCCGTCGATCAGGAGTGTCGTGACCGGGTCGGGCTGGGCGTGCAGGACGGCACCGGTGGCGCGGTCGGTGTAGGAGACGATCAGAGGGAACGCGGTCCCGACGCGGACGTCGAGGTCCCGTGAGCGGATGACGGCGACGCCTGCGGCGGCGGTCGCGGTGTCCGTGGCGGTCGCGGCGCGGGCCGTGCCGGGCAGGGCGAGGCCGAGCGCGGCGCCGGCCCCGCCGACCGCTCCGGCGACGACGAGGGTTCTGCGGCTGGGGCCTGGGGTCGGGTCCCGTGGGTCGCCGCCGGGCCTGCCCGGATCCACCTTCCCGCCCTCCGAGTTCTCCGAGTTCTCCGACGGCTGGCCTTGGGGCTGCTCGGGCACGGCGCACTCCTTCTCACGGCGTCTTGGCGTGCCGATCACGATGCGCCGGGCGGGGCGGGGGAGCCCATGGACAAAGGGGCGGCAGGTCTTGGATTAATGGCCGTACTCTGGAGGCGCCGGGTACCGGCCCGGCGGACCCAGGGGGTGCGCGCGTGGCGGACGGCGGACCGGTGGTGCACGGCTATCCGCATCTGGAGACGGTGCGGTCGGCGATCACCGCGCTCTACAAGCGGCTCTCCTACGACACGGTGCAGACGTTCTCGTCGAGCGTCGCCCCGGTCGACGTGGCGTTCAGTGACGGCGACGATCTGTATCTGGGTGTGCAGCGGGTGGCGCGTGAGCTGGTGCGGCACTATCGGCTCCCCGACGCGCGGATGATCGTGAGCTTCCGCGAGATGCGGCATGCGGCGAGCGTCGAACTGGCGGCGGGCCCCGAGTACTTCATCGAGTTGAACGACCGGTTCCGTACGCATCGCCGGGACATCGGTGCGGCGCTCGCGCACGAGGTCATGCATGTGTATCTGCACCGTCTTGATCTGTCGCTGCCGGGGACGCGGGACAACGAGATCCTGACCGATACCGCGGCTACGTATCTGGGTGCGGGCTGGCTGTTGCTGGACGCCTATCGGGAGGATGCGGCGTCGTCGCAGAAGCTGGGCTATCTGACGCCGGAGGAGTTCGGGTACGTGCTCGCGAAGCGGTCCCTCGTCTTCGGCGAGGGACCGGAGACGTGGTTCACGAGTCCGCAGGCGTACTCGGCGTACGCGAAGGGGCTGGCGCAGGCGCGCCGTGACGAGCAGCAGCCTCCGCTGACCGCGGCGGGCTGGGCGGGGCGGCGGCGCTATGCAAAGGACCGCCGGTATGCGCAGGACCACGGGCCGCGCGGGCTCGACCCGGCGAGCCCCTACGCGTTCTCGGCGGCGGTGGACGGGGCGTCGGGGCGGGGTGGTGGGCTGCGGGTGGCGTTCGCGTGCCCGACGTGTCATCAGCGGATCCGGGTGCCGGTGCGGGGCCGGGTGCGGGCGCGGTGCGCGCTGTGCCGGACGGTGTGGGAGTGCGACACGTAGCCCCTTGGGCGGGAGGCCGCGGCGGGGCGGAGGCCGCGGGGCTCTGCCCCGGACCCCCGCGCCCCGGTGTCACGATGCCCCGTACACACCCCCCGGAACGGCCGCGCGCGCCAGCAGTTCACGGGCCGTGTCCCCCGCGCCCGCCGGGGTCCACCGCTCCTCCTTGTCGACGGTCGGGCCCGGCCGCCAGCCCTCCATCACGGTGATCCGGCCCGCCTCCACCTCGAAGACCCGCCCGGTCACCCCGTCCGCGGCTGCCCCCGAGCCGAGCCATACGACCAGCGGTGACACGTTCTCCGGGGCCATCGCGTCGAAGGCGTCGGCGCCGGGCGCCGCCATGGTCTCGGCGAACGTCGCCTCGGTCATCCGGGTGCGGGCGGCCGGCGCTATCGCGTTGACCTGCACGCCGTAGCGCCCCATCTCGGCGGCCGCGACCAGGGTCAGGCCGAGGATTCCGGCCTTCGCCGCGCTGTAGTTGCCCTGCCCGACGGAGCCCAACAGGCCCGCTCCGGAGGACGTGTTGACGACGCGGGCCGCCGGGGTGCGGCCCGCCTTCGACTCCGCCCGCCAGTACGCGGCGGCGTGCTTGAGCGGCAGGAAGTGTCCCTTGAGGTGGACCCGCATCACGGCGTCCCAGTCGTCCTCGTCGAGGTTGACCAGCATCCGGTCGCGCAGGAACCCGGCGTTGTTCACCAGTGTGTCGAGGCGCCCGAAGGTGTCGACGGCCGCCGCGACGAGCGAGGCGGCGCCTTCGGAGCTCGCTATGTCGCCGCCGTGCGCCACCGCCTCACCGCCCGCCGCCCGTATTTCCTGGACCACTTGGGCCGCCGGGCTGTCCGGGGCGGGGGCGCCGTCCAGGCCCACCCCCAGATCGTTCACGACGACCTTCGCGCCCTCGGCCGCGTACGCGAGGGCGTGGGCGCGCCCGAGTCCGCGTCCCGCTCCCGTGACGGCGACCACCCGCCCCGCGCACAGGCCTCCACTGTCGCCGGCTCCATCGTCTTCGCCGACCGGCTTCGCATCCGTCATCTCACGCCTCCTTGTTGACAGTTGCCGCGTCCAGGAACGCGGGGAGCTCGCCGCCGCCGTGCATCAGCAGGCTCGCCCCGGTGATGTACGAGGCGGCGTCCGACGCCAGGAACACCGCGGCGTCGCCGACCTCGCGCGGCTCGGCCAGGCGCCCCATGGGCACGGTCGCGCCCACCGCGGCGATGCCGTCCTCGTCCCCGTAGTGCAGTTCGCTCAGTTCGGTGCGGACCATGCCGAGCACCAGCGTGTTCACCCGTATGTGAGGCGCCCACTCCACGGCCATGGACCGCGCGAGGTGCTCCAGGCCTGCCTTCGCCGCCCCGTACACGGCGCTGCCCGGCGAGGGGCGGCTGCCGCTGACGCTGCCGATCATGACGATCGAACCGCGCGCGGCGGCGAGCTTCTCGCGGGCGGCCAGGGACGCGGTCAGCGCCGCCGTCAGGTTCAGTTCGAGCACGCGCGCGTGCCGGATCGCGTCCGCCTCCGCGAGCGGCCGGTACGGCGTGCCCCCCGCGTTGTTCACCAGTACGTCCACCCGGTCGAGGCCCGCGAACAACGCCTCGACGGCTGCCGCATCCCGCAGGTCCACCTGTATGAACTCACAGCCCTCCATGGGGACTTCGGGTGGTCTGCGGGCGCAGGTGATCACCCGCGCCCCGGCTCGCGCGAAGGCGCCCGCGATCCCCGCTCCCACTCCTCTCGTCCCGCCCGTGACGACGGCCACCCGACCGCTCAGATCCATTCCGGACCCCTTCCCGACCCTTTCGGGTCCACTTGCGCCGACCGCTGCCCGACCCATTCCGCTCCCCCTCGCCGCCTGCTACCGTCATCGACGTACCAAACAAACGTTAGGTGGAAAGGTAGCTGAACGCCATGGGTGTCTCCACCTCCTCACCCGAAAAGGGCATCGCCGTCGTCACGGTCGACTTCCCACCCGTCAACGCACTGCCGGTGCGGGGCTGGTACGACCTGGCGGACGCCGTGCGCGCCGCGGGCCGCGATCCCGATGTGCGCTGCGTCGTGCTGACCGCCGCCGAGACCTCCCGCGGGTTCAACGCGGGGGTGGACATCAAGGAGATGCAGCGCGAGACGGCCGCGGCCGGTGGCGGCCACAGCGCCCTGATCGGCGCCAACCGGGGCTGTTACGAAGCGTTTTCGGCGGTGTACCAGTGCGAGGTCCCGGTGATCGCGGCGGTCGCCGGGTTCTGCCTGGGCGGCGGCATCGGACTCGTGGGGAACGCGGACGCGATCGTGGCGAGCGACGACGCGACGTTCGGCCTGCCCGAGCTGGACCGGGGCGCGCTCGGCGCGGCCACGCACCTGGCCCGCCTCGTCCCGCAGCACCTGATGCGCGCGCTGTTCTACACGTCCCGCACGGCGACGGCTGCCGAACTGCAGGCGCACGGCTCGGTGTGGCAGGTCGTGCCGAGGGGGCAACTGCGCGAGGCCGCCCTGGAGCTGGCCCGCGACATCGCCCGTAAGGACGGCTACCTGATCCGCCTCGCCAAGTCCGCGCTCAACGGGATCGACCCCGTCGACGTGCACCACAGCTACCGCTTCGAGCAGGGCTTCACCTTCGAGGCGAATCTGAGCGGGGTCGCCGACCGGGTCCGCGACACCTTCGGACAGGAGACCGAGTGATGACCACTGGGGACAAGACCATGACGCCCGATGACGTGGTCGGGCGGCTGCGCAGCGGCATGACGATCGGCATCGGCGGCTGGGGCTCGCGCCGCAAGCCCATGGCGCTGGTGCGGGCACTGCTGCGCAGCGACGTCACGGACCTGACCGTCGTCTCGTACGGGGGCCCGGATGTCGGGCTGCTCGCGGCGGCCGGGAAGATCCGCAAGCTGGTCGCGGCGTTCGTGACGCTCGACTCCATCCCGCTCGAACCGAACTTCAGGGCGGCGCGCCAGCAGGGCGCGTTCGAGCTGATGGAGGTCGACGAGGCGATGTTCATGTGGGGGCTGCACGCGGCGGCGAACCGGCTGCCGTTCCTGCCCGTGCGGGCCGGGATCGGCTCGGACGTCATGCGGGTCAACCCGGGCCTGCGGACGGTGACTTCGCCGTACGAGGACGGGGAGACGTTCGTGGCGATGCCGGCGCTGCGCCTGGACGCGGCCCTGGTGCACGTGAACCGGGCGGACCGCGCGGGCAACGGCCAGTACCTGGGCCCCGACCCGTACTTCGACGACCTCTTCTGCGAGGCGGCGGACAGCGCCTACGTGTCGTGCGAGCAGTTGGTGGACGACTTCGGGACGACCACGGTGCCGCAGACGCTGCTGGTCAAGCGGCATTCCGTGACGGGCGTCGTGGAGACGCCGCACGGGGCGCACTTCACGTCCTGCGTGCCCGAATACGGCCGCGACGAGGCGTTCCAGAAGCTGTACGCGAGCACGCCCTGGCCCGAGTTCGCCGAGCGGTTCCTGCCGCCCGGCGGTGACGAGAAGCAGTACCAGTCCGCCGTCCAGGCCTGGCACGAGGAGCAGAAGTGAGCGTCACCACCAGCGTCACCACGACCGAAGTGTCCCGCGCCGAGTACTGCGTGATCGCGTGCGCCGAGGCCTGGCGGGACAACGGGGAGGTGCTGGCGAGCCCGATGGGCCTGATCCCGTCCGTCGGCGCGCGCCTGGCCAAGCGCGCCTTCTCCCCCGGCCTGCTGCTGACCGACGGCGAGGCGATGGTGGTCGGGCTCGACGGCGCACCGGAGGGCTGGCTCCCGTACCGGCAGCATCTGACGATGGTCACCGGCGGGAAGCGGCACGTGATGATGGGGGCCAGCCAGATCGACCGGTTCGGCAACCAGAACATCTCGTGCATCGGCGACTGGGAGCGGCCCGACCGGCAGCTGCTCGGGGTGCGCGGCGCCCCGGTCAACACGCTGAACAATCCGGTGAGTTACTGGGTCCCCAAGCACAGCCGCCGGGTCTTCGTCGAGAAGGTCGACATGATCAGCGGGGTGGGCTACGACAGCGCCGCCGCGGCGGGCCCGTCGGCGACGCGGTTCCATCGCATCCCGCGCGTGGTGACGAACCTGGCCGTCCTGGACTTCGACACCGACGACCACGCGATGCGGCTGGTGTCCGTGCATCCGGGCGTCACGGTGGAGGAGGTCCAGGAGGCGACGGGGTTCGCGCTGGTGCTCCCGGAGAGCGGCGAGGTGGCGCCCACCCGGGAGCCCACGGCCGAGGAGCTGCGGCTCATCCGGGAGGTCATCGACCCGAAGGCGACGCGGGACCGGGAGGTCAAGCCGGTATGACACCGCCTTCCGAACCGGACCCGGGCTCCGCCGCGTTCACGATTCCGACGCCCCTGACCCGGCTCACCGGTGTGCGCCACCCCATCGTGCAGACCGGTATGGGGTGGGTCGCGGGGCCTCGCCTGGTGTCGGCCGCGGCGAACGCGGGGGCGCTCGGCATCCTCGCGTCCGCCACCATGACGCTCGACCAGCTGCGCTCCGCCGTACGCGAGGTGAAGTCGCGCACGGACCAGCCCTTCGGGGTGAACCTGCGGGCCGACGCGGGGGACGCGCGCGAGCGGGTCAAGGTGATCGTCGAGGAGGGCGTGAAGGTCGCCTCGTTCGCACTGGCCCCCTCACGCGAGCTGATCGCCGAGCTGAAGGACGCGGGCACCGTCGTGATCCCGTCGATCGGGGCGCGCCGGCACGCCGAGAAGGTCGCGGCGTGGGGCGCGGACGCGGTGATCGTGCAGGGCGGCGAGGGCGGCGGGCACACCGGCGAGGTGGCGACGTCGGTGCTGCTGCCGCAGGTGGTGGACGCCGTCGACATCCCGGTGATCGGGGCGGGCGGTTTCCGCGACGGCCGGGGCCTGGTCGCGGCGCTCGCCTACGGGGCGGCGGGCGTCGCCATGGGCACGCGTTTCCTGCTGACGTCGGACTCGACGGTGCCGGACGCGGTGAAGGCCAAGTACCTGGCGGCGAGCGTCAAGGACGTCACGGTGACGACGGCGGTGGACGGTCTTCCGCACCGCATGCTGCGCTCGGAACTGGTCGACTCCCTGGAGAGCGCCGGGCGTACGCGCGCGTTGCTGCACGCCGTGCGGCGCGCCACGGGCTTCAAGAAGCTCTCGGGCCTGAGCTGGCCGCAGATGGTGCGCGACGGGCTCGCCATGAAGCACGGCAAGGACCTCACCTGGAGCCAGGTGCTGCTGGCCGCGAACACCCCGATGCTCCTGAAGGCCTCCATGGTCGAGGGCCGCACCAACCTCGGCGTCATGGCCTCCGGCCAGGTGGCGGGCCTGATAGAGGACCTGCCCAGCTGCGCGGAGCTTGTCGACCGCGTGATGACCGAGGCCCGTAAAACGCTGGAGTCCTTCCCCACCCCACCCTGACCGGGCACGAGAACCGCCCGCCTCCTCAAGGGAGTTCATGTATGCCGCACACGTACAGAACAGGGCACGCTGACAGAACAGACAACGCGTACACGGCGGCGCTCTCGCGGCGCCGAGCGCTCGCCGCCGCGCTCGGAACGGCCGCAGCGCTCACCGCGGCTCCCGTCGCCGCGGCGGTACCGGGAGCACCGGGAGAAGCACCGGCAAGGCCGGCCACCGGTGGCATCCGGCAGATCCCCCTCAAGGGGGCGGTGAACGTCCGGGACATCGGCGGCTACCGCGCCCGGGGCCACGGCCGGGTCCGGTACGGCCTCGTCTACCGGGCCGACGCGCTGAGCGAACTCACCGACGCGGACGTCGCGCGCGTCGCCGGTCTGCGCCTCGGCGAAGTGGTCGACTTCCGGGTGCCGTTCGAGGTGAAGACCGACGGCGCCGACCGGCTGCCCGCGGGTCTCGCGGTGACCTCGCGGTCCGTCTCCGACGGCGGCCAGTACGAGCAGATGATGGCCGCGATCGGCTCGAAGGACCCGGCGGTGCAGCAGGAGGCGCTCGGGAACGGCAAGGCGGCCGCCGCGATGCGCACCACGTACCGGATGTTCGTGACCGACGCGGCCAACCGGGCCCAATTCGCGGCGACGCTCCGGGACGCGGCGTACGGCGGGCGCGGCGCGCTGCTCTACCACTGCACGTCGGGCAAGGACCGCACGGGCTGGATGACGTACGTCCTGCTGAGCCTGCTCGGGGTGTCCGAACGGGACGCGGTGGGCGACTACTTGGCGTCGAACACGTTCCGCGCCGCTCATGACGCGCAGGTGCGTGAGGGGCTGCGCCAGGCGGGTCTGATGCGGAATCCGGAGCTGCTGATTCCTGTCCAGGAGGTCCGCATGGAGTATCTGGACGCGGCGCGTGAGCAGGTGCGGAGTGCCTTCGGCAGTCTGGACCGGTATGTGGCCGAGGGCCTCGGGGTGGACCGGCGGGTGGTGAAGGTGTTGCGGGCGCGTCTGGTGGAGTGAGCCGGTGGGGTCCGCCCCGCCGCCTTGTTGCGCCGCTGCGGGGCGGAGGCCACGGGGCTCTGCCCCGGACCCCGCGCCTCAATCGCCGGCGGGGCTTGACCGGCTTGGGTCAGGCTGCCTGGCGGGGGCCGCGGCCGCGGCGGTTGTTGCCGGTGCCGGAGGCGCCCTGGCCGCCGTTGCCCTGGCCGGAGCGGCGGCGACCGCCACCGCCCGAGCCCGAGCGCTGTCCTTCGGCGCCCGCGGCGCGACCCGCGCCCGCGCT
>NZ_JAOZYC010000120.1:0-564 GCF_035798155.1 Streptomyces endophyticus
CCCCTACCACGGACACATTTGACTGTGCCCATCCGCAGCTTCGGTTATCAGTTTGAGCCCCGTTACATCTTCCGCGCAGGACGACTCGATCAGTGAGCTATTACGCTTTCTTTAAATGATGGCTGCTTCTAAGCCAACATCCTGACTGTTTTAGCCTTCCCACTTCGTTTCCCACTTAGCCAATTTTAGGGACCTTAGCTGGCGGTCTGGGTTGTTTCCCTCTTGAGTCCGGACGTTAGCACCCGGTGCTCTGTCTCCCAAGCTGTACTCATCGGTATTCGGAGTTTGCCTTGGCCAACTGGGTGACTGGCAATCACGACAAGAGCAGAGTAGCATCAAGATTCAGGCCTGAACTAGTGGATGCCTTCAACATGCTCGTTCTTTTACTACCTGGGATCGCTATCACTTATATGGGCGAAGAAATAGGAATGGTAAATGGATTCGTGCCGTGGAGCGAAACGAAGGATCCTCAAGCCTGCAATACGGACGACCCCGTTAATTTCATCGAAGTGTCCCGCGACCCCGTCAGGACCCCATTCCAGTGGAGCAACGGAAAAAACGCAG
>NZ_JAOZYC010000121.1:0-578 GCF_035798155.1 Streptomyces endophyticus
GTGTCATTTGGATTTAACCTCCACTACGCCGACGGACAGGCTGAGCTTTGGCGAGTTACCTTTTGGTTCGCATTGTGCCAAGTAACCCGACACAACACTAGCAGATGTAAAGTGACACTACAGGGTTTTGACGCCCCCGGCCCATCTGCGAACCGTTGTAGTGTCTAGCCGGCCGTTAGGCTGCTAGAGCGTAGTTTTCGTCGTTTGCGACTAAATAAATTCAGTGTTTTACGGGAAGTCTGAGATCCCGGTATGCCCTCTTCTGCTTCGCAACCCCCGTCGAAACCAGAAGCGCAGAAGATCGACGAGCGCGTGCTCTGCGCAGGGTACAAGCAGGGAGGCAAGGATGCTTGCCAGGGTGACAGCGGTGGACCTCTCATGCAGCCTATTTGGAGTCCAACCTCACACAAGACATACTTCTACCAGATAGGAGTAGTCTCCTACGGCAAGAACTGTGCTGAAGCCAACTTCCCCGGCGTCTACTCAAGGGTCACGCACTTCATACCCTGGATCGAGCAGAAAGTTCTAGGAAGAACCACAACGTGACTTCAATTTTAAAGTTCGTCACATTCAAAGGC
>NZ_JAOZYC010000122.1:0-323995 GCF_035798155.1 Streptomyces endophyticus
TGCGGTACCCGGGCTCAAGACTCCGCCCGGGCGATCCTGATGGCGCTCGGCTCCTCCGTTTCTTCCCTCTGGGATCAATCACTTATGGGTACTGCAACTGCGGTACTGCTGCCCGGCAGTACATCCCTGCCGGGCTCGCTCGATCTCAGCTACAAGAGAAACCATAACCACACCACCGCCCAATGTCTACTCCAGCCGCGATAGATTTCCGCGTGTTCGACGGTGAGGTAATCACCCTCGAACAGTGGACATGGCGCGACCTCAGCCCCGGCTCGCGGGTCCTTCGAGTGCCTGCAGCGTCCCCCCGGGCAGCCGGTCGTTGCCCCAGCTGCGCTCGATGTAGCCGATGATCCCTGCGACGTCCTCGGCGGGCACCCGCTCCGGTTCGCCGTGTTCGAGCGGGTCGGCGTGGAAGATGTAGAGCCGCGAGGCGAACTGGTCGAACGGCAGTGAGGCCTCGCCGAACCGCTCGCCGTTGCCCGCCGTGGAGACGACGACGCCGTCGCCCCAGTCCTGGCCGCTGTCGTTGTTCGGGTTGTAGAAGTACACGCGCATGACGTCCTGGGGGTCCGGCGCGACCCGCAGGATCGTGATCGCGTGCCAGCCGATGTAGCGGGCCGCGCTGTCGGTGACGGCGACGCCGGCCGGCTGCGGGTGGATCAGCGGCTGCTCACCGTTGTAGGTCGGGTGGTAGCTCGCGTGGAACTGCCGCAGGAACTCGTCGAGGTCGACCAGGTTCCCCGTCGCGACGTCGACGTTGATGTGGAACCCACGAGCCGTCCACCAGCCGTGGAACTCGGGGTTGACCCACCGGTGCGGGTCCCCCGGCCGCCCGACGCAGCGCCGCCCCATCTCGGCGTAGATCCGGTCCAAGTGGGGCACCACGAGCAGCGATACGGGGTCCAGGTCCGTCGGCAGCGTGCTCGCCACTCCGGTCTCGCTGTCCTGCGACGAGATCGGCTGCCCCTCGAAGTGCATGAGGATCTCGTCGTCGCGGGCGGCCCAGACCACCACCTGCAGCAGGTAGTCCGGGTCGTTGTAGGCCCACATGGACAGCGCGCGGGCCGACTGACAGGTGGGGTTGTCACCCTGGCCGACACCGAGCGGCAGGCCCAGCATCGAGAGCACCCCCGCGACCAGGCGTGCCTGCGGCCCCGGTGTCTCGCCGAACGCCGCCGTCAGCCGCTCGTGCGCGGCCGGGGAGAGTTCGAGCGCCAGTTGGCGCCACAGCGCGGGCACCACCGGCGGCTCGTAGAGGATGCCGCGGTCGAGCAGCAGCGCGAGACCGTAGATGCTCTGCGCGGTCTGCGGGTGGACGGCGACCTCGATCAGCCGGTGCACCAGTTCGCTGTAGCGCAGCAGGCAGTTCCGGCCGGTGTCGGAGAGACCGAGCGCCTCACCGAGGAGGTAGTCGCTCTCGCGCAGAAGGAAGCGGAGCAGTTCCGCGTGGTACGGCGACACCAGGCCGGTGTCGTGCATCGCCCGCGCGAACCCCGTCGCCTCGTACTGCAGGCCGCCGGTGTCCATCGCCTCAAGACGGGAACGGAAGACCTCGATGCCCGGGTCGTCCCTGCACGCCTCGGTGGTCCCGAACAGGCCCGTGATGAGCCGGTCGATGCCCTGTCCCGACGAGACGCCGAGAGCGACGTCCGGGTCGTTGCGGTAGACCGCGATCCTGGTGATCAGGGTCTGCACCGCCTCGACCTGGATCGGACGCTGCCGCAGGATCCGCCAGATCTCGTCGACCAGGTTGTCCATGACGCTGTCGTAACCGACCTCGTCGGCGAGGTGACGGAACAGGTCCCGGATGAGCTGTGCGGTCCGGCCCTGCTGGACCCGCTCTGCCTCGCTGGGCGCGCTGAACAACAGTTCCAGGTTGGTCGCCAGCACCTGGGAGAGGAACTGACGGGCGTCCTCGGCGGGCAGCGTCGGGTGCGCGAACTCGCCGCGGGCGACGGCGAGCATCCGCAGCTCGCTCGTCGCCTCCATGACGACGGTGTCCGCGTCTCCGCTGTGCAGCCCCGGGCCGACCAGCGCCGGGATGAGGATCTCCGGTGACGCCCAGTCCGTCCCCTGGAAGACGCCGGCTTCCTCAAGTGCCTGCGCCCTGGCCTGGACCGCCGCGGCGCCGCCCGGCTGCATGAGCACCCTCCGCAAGGCTTCCAGGAGCCGCCGCAGCTTCGTGTGCTTGCCGAAGTCGCGGGTTTCGGCCATGGCCTGGGTGGCGTCGTCGAGTGCGGCCACGCGCTTGTCCAGCGTCGTGGCCGCACCGCTGACATCGACGGTCGGTTTCAAAGGGGTTCCCTCGGGTTGGCCTCCTGCGTCCACGTGGATGTCAGACGTAGAAGTCGAGCTCTTCCTGCTTTTTCAACAGTTCGCGCATCCGGTAGGGGTCATCACCGAAGAAGTACACCAGACCCCAGTGGGTGCCGAACGCGGTCCTCTTGGTGACAGTCTCCTCGAGCGGTGTCGAGAGGTCGTGCGACTCGTAGTAGTCGTCGTCCTCGGTCTCCTCCGGGATCTCCAGCTCGCTGACGACACGGCGGCGCGGGTAGACACCGAAGCAGCCGGCGACCCCGGACGCGTCGACGACCTCGCGCGGGAAGAAGGCGTCGATCTCCTCCTCGGTCGTCTTCGGGTCGAACGCCAGCACCAGCGCATGGTAGGCGTTGAACCCGTATGCCCGTTCAAGGAGCTCGAACACCTTGAAGCCCGGCGGCCGGTAGGCGACTTCGCCGAAGTACATCTCGCCGTCACTGGTGACGAAGTACTCCGGGTGCACGAAGCCGAACTCGATGTCGAACGTCTTGATGAGCTTCTCGATCTGCGCCGTGATCTGCGGGCGGTACCGCTCCAGTTCCGGGGTCGCCGGGACGAACACCGAGTACCCCAGCGTCACGTACTCGGAGATGTTGAGGAACTTGATCTTCCCGTTGTGCACCCACGCCTCGACCGCGAACTCCCAGCCGTCGAGGTGGGATTCCATGAGGACGGGGAACTCCTCGTCCGGAATCGTGTCGACCTCGTCCGGGGTGCGGATGACGCGGTGCCCGAGGCATCCTGCCTTGTCGAACGCCTTGAGGTGGATCGGGTCGTTCGGGTCGCCGTCCAGCTTCAGCAGGGTCTGGTTGACGCGCCGGAGGAAGCGGGTCACGTCGTCCCGGTCGTGGGCCTCCTCGAAGATTCCGACCCGGATGCCGCCGAGTTGCGCGCGGCGCTTCATCAGCGCCTTGTCCCGCAGCAGCATCGCCTGGCCGTACAGCCGCGGGTTGTCGAGCAGAACGGAGTTGATAGCCCCCGCCCATTCGACCGTCTCCTCGTACAGCGGGATCGCGACGTCGACACCCTCGTTCTGAAGGGTCTCGGCGATCTCCATGGAGCGGTCGTTGAGCCGTTCGAAATTCCACGGTACGTAGGGGATGTCGTGGTCGACGCAGTACTGCTCTGCCCACTCCGGGGCCACGACGACGTATCTCCGATCGAATCGGTCCAGGGCTTCCACTGCGTTGAGACTCCAGCCAAGGAGTGCTACGTATCCCTTGTCCGGGTTCCTGGTGGCTGTTTCGCCCTGTGTCATAAACCGTTTCTCCTTCGGCGCGTACGCCCATCGACGGTGTGGCTGGGCTGACTTCCCTGCCCGACGATCTGATGGACAAACGCTGAGCTTGCTTCGCCGGGGCGAAGTGTTGCCGGTGATCGCCTGCCTGCTGATCGCCTGCCTGCGATCACTTGCGAAGTCGGGACCTGTACTCGCCCGGTGGCATGCCTCGGGCACGTCGGAAGGCACGGCTGAAAGCGTGCGGCGAGGCGTAGCCGACCGCGCCGGAGATCGACTCGACCGGCTCGTCGGTGTCGCGGAGCCGGACGGATGCCAGGTCCATGCGCCACTGCGTCACGTACGCGCCCGGCGTCTGTCCGAGGGCGGACCGGAAGTGCCGGGACAGCGTCGTGCGGGAGACCGCCGTCGCGGCCGCCAAGGACGCGGTGGTCCAGGGGTGTTGTGGTCGGGCGTGGACACACGCCAGGGCGTCGCGCACGACCGGATCGCGCATCGCGCCCAGCCATGAGCCGGACTGCTTCTCCGGGTGGCGGGCCAGCCAGACGCGTACGAACTGGATGAGCAGAAGGTCGACGATGCTGTTGACGGCGGCGGTGGTGCCGATCTGCGGCTGCGCGAGCTCCGCGGTGAGAAGCTCGACGGTCTTTCTGAGCTGTGTGTTCTCCCGGCTGGTGACGTGCATCGGCCGGACGAGGGAGGTGAGCACCGGCGTGCTCACCTCCGGGTCCTGCTCATAGCGCAGGACGAGCACTTCCGTCTGCGCCGGCGCCGAGCCCAGGTGCAGGGGGCTGCCGTCGGTGAGGGCCTGGTCCGTCGCCTTCCGGTCGCAGGGACCCATCGTCGTACTGGATCCGCCGGCGATCCCGTGGGCGGTACCCGGTGACAACAGGACGGCGTCTCCTGCCTGCACCTCCAGGGGTTTCGCGCCCGGGACGTGGAGCCACATCGTGCCGCGGGACACCACGTGCAGTGCGGCTCCCGGAGAGGAGTCCAGCCACAGGCCCCAGGTTCCTCCGGCCTTCAGCACGACCCCGAGCGCTCCTCGCGCACCCGATACGCGCAGGGCCTCCGTGAGTACGTCCATCGTTCCATTCTCGTCGACGGGCGTCGGACCATGACGGGCGTCAGAGCGTGACAGGGTCAGATCACGGCGGGGTCAGATCACGTCAAGAACGATCTTTCCGTGCACCTTCCGCGCGAACAGTGCCTGGACGGCGTCGCCCACGTCCCGCCAGTCGCCTCGCAGTCCGACCGGTGCCGAGAGCCTCCCGGCGGCCATGAGGCCCAGCAGGTCCGTCAACTCCCCGCCGGTCGGCGTCATGTCGCCGTAGGTGGCGATGGAACGGGGTTCGCCGAAGCCGAACAGGACCCCTGACGGGAACGTGGTGTCCTGCCCCGAGGAGTAACCGACGAGGTGGATGGTGCCGCCCTCGGCGAGGGAACTCCACGCCTGGGCCAGCAGCGGGCCACCGACCGTGTCCAGGACGAGGTCGAACCGGTACTCGGTCTCGGCCAGGTCGCTCAGGTCGGTCAGGACCTTGTCGGCGCCGAGTTCGCGGAGTCCGGCGGCCCGGTCCGGCGAACCCACGAGTGCCGTCACCCGGGCGCCCGCCAGCGCCGCCAACTGGACGGCGAAGTGCCCCACGCCCCCGCTGGCGCCGGTGACCAGGACGTTGCGCGCCAGTAGGGAACGCGTGCGCAGCACCCGGAACGGGGTGACTCCGGCGATCCCCAGCGCGGCGGCGTCGGCCAGATCCACGCCCTCGGGGACGGTGCCGAGCGAGGCGGGGCTGACGGCCACCCGCTCCGCCCACGCGTGGGGAGCCATTCCCACTGCGACGCGCGTACCTTCGGGCGGCCCCGAGCCGTCGGATGCGGCGCGCACCACGACGCCGGCCGCGTCGTGGCCGTGCACAGCGCCGGCCGGCCACTGGTCCACGTAATTCAGCTCTCCGAAGTTGAGACCGATGTGCCGTATCTCGACCAACGCCTCGTCGCTGGACGGCACGGGCTCATCGACATCGGCGAACCGGACGGGTCTGGCCTCGCCGTGATCGACCACAAGGGCGCGCATGGGTGGGATTCCCTCTCTCGTGGATGCGCCTGGGCACTCGGCGCGGCAGCGGACGGAGTGCGCGAATGCCGCACTGCCGCCTCCCTGAAACCCTTACGCAGGGCCGGCGCGACGACCAGCCCCGTGAGAGCCGATCAGTTGACGATCTGTGTCGGTGCGTGCTGTGTCGGTGCGTGAACATCCGCCGGCACGACGGCACGCACAGGGTCAGCGGCTGACGGTGGTCTGCCGCGCCACCCGTTCCAGCTTCTCGGGGTTGCGGACGTGGTACGCCCCGGTGATCAGCCCGCTCTCGACGCACACCGCCACCACGCCGTCGACCCGCCCGTCGATCCGGACCAGCAGCCCGGGGCCGCCGTTGATCTGCACCATTTCGACGGTCCGTTGAGCGTCGCGTTGCCACCAGCCGGTCTCCAGCAGCCGGGCGACCCGGTCCGCGCCCACCACCGGCCGCAGCAGCGCGTGCCTGATCCCGCCGCCGTCGCTCAACGCCACGACGTCCGGCGCGAGGATGTCCAGCAGGCTCTGCAACTCACCTGTCTCGACCGCCCGCTGGAAGGCCTGGAGCGCGGCCCGGGTCTGGGCGGGTGAGACGGTGCCGCGGGGGCGGCGCGCCGCGACGTGCGCCCGTGCGCGGTAGGCGAGTTGACGGACCGCCGCCGGACTCCGGTCCACGGCCCCGGCGATCTCGTCGTACTCCATGGCGAACACCTCGCGCAGCACGAACACCGCCCGCTCGACCGGCTGCAGCGTCTCCAGCACCAGCAGCATCGCCATCGAGACGCTGTCGGCCAGCTCGACGTCGTCGGCGACGTCCGGCGCGGTCAGCAGCGGCTCGGGCAGCCACGGCCCGACATACGACTCCTTGCGGCGGCCCAGGGCGCGCATCCGGTCCAGCGCCTGGCGGGTGGCGATCCGCACCAGGTAGGCGCGCGGTTCCCGAACGGTCGTCGGGTCGACGCCGGCCCAGCGCAGCCAGGTCTCCTGCAGCACGTCCTCGGCGTCGGCGGCGGAGCCGAGCATCTCGTAGGCGACGGTGAACAGCAGATTGCGGTGCGCGACGAACGCCTCGGTGGCCGTGTCGACCGCATCCGCCTCGCGGCCGGCGCGGCCGGTCGCCCCCACCGCGTCCGCCGTACGGCCGCTGAACTGGTCCATGCCGTGCTCCTGCCTGCCCACTGGTGGCTTCCCTCACCCACGTGACGCCGCGCGGCGCTCCCGCGTAACACCGCCGACCGGTGGCGCACGTCACACCGGTACGGCTGTTACGCGGGCCGGAGCGCCACCGTCCCATGGGTGTCCACCACGAGATCGCCCGGAGAAGAGACAACCCGCCATTAGCCACACCCGGTCCTCCCGGACCGCCTCACATTCTTAGGGAACCCGCCATGCCCACCGCCACCACCTTCGCGGTCGCCGGAGCCACCGGCCGTCTGGGCCGCCACATCATGGACGTCCTGACCGAACGCGGCCACCGGGCCGTACCTATGTCCCGCGCCACCGGCGTGGACATCATCACCGGCACCGGCCTCGAACAGGCCCTCACCGGCGCCGACACCATCCTCGACGCCGCCTCTTGGCACGCCTCCGACAAGGAGGCCGCCGCGGAGTTCTTCCGCACCGCCGCCGACAACCTGCACCGGGCCGGGCAGCGGGCCGGGGTCGAGCGGATCATCGCGATGTCGATCATCGGTGCGGACAAGGCCACCGCCGGGTTCATCGCCGCCCAGCAGGCGCACGAAGAAGCCCACCTGGCAGGCACGCTGCCCGCTTGCATCCTGCGGGCCGCGCAGTTCCACGAGTTGGTCGGGCAGCTCCTGGACTGGCAGCAGGGCGACACCGCGTATGTCCCCGCCCTGCCCGCCCAGTTGGTGGCCTGCCGCACCGTCGCCGAGGCGCTGGTCGACCTCGCCACCGACCCCGACGTGTCCGCCCGTCAGACCCCCGGCACACCCATACCCGAGATCGCCGGCCCCCGTCGGGAGACCCTGTCCGAGGCCGCCGCCCTGCTGGCCGCCCGACGCGACGTCAAGGTCGTCGCGACGGACGGCTCCACCATGCCCGACGCCGACCTCGCCGCCTCCGGCGCGTTCCTGCCGGGCCCGCACGCGAAGCTCGCCGGCCCCACGTTCCAGGAGTGGCTCGCCGCCCAGCCCCGCTCCTGACGTTGTTGGCGTGTTGTGGTGGCGTCGAGTGTCTCCAGAATGCCCGACAGGGCCGCTCCGTAATTCCCGACGGGATCGCCCCGTGTCGCCCCGCTGCGAAACTGCCGCCATGACTACGCACCTCATCTCCGTCATCGGGAGCAGCCCTGGCGTCGGCAAGTCGACCCTGTGCCGTTCGGTGGCCCAGTGGCTCACCGGCGTCGGCGCATCGGTCGACCACTTCGAGGAGGCCGACATCCTCACACGGTCGGCCTTCCAGCCCGTGGCTGAAGAGTTCGCTGGTGGGGCTTCCGCCGTCCGGCCCGCCACCCTCGTGGAGTGCACTCGCGCCTACGTCGCGGAGTCACTCGCGGCGGGCACGGACTACCTGGTGACGGATGCCCTGCTGCCCTTCATTCCGTCCCTTGTGGCGTGGGGCCACGACGAGGAGGCTCTCGTCCACGTCATGGAAGAGCTGGTCCTGGCCGTGGAGCCGGCCAAGGTCACCGTGGTCTACGTCCACGACAACCCGGAGACGGCACTGCGGCGCGCGGTCGAGCGAGAAGGCGCCGCCTGGGAAGACTGGTACGTGCGAAAACTCGCAGGCTCCCCCGGTACTCGGGCCGTTCACGACTTCTCGTCGGCCGCCGCGCATCTCCGCTTCGAGGCCGACCTGACTGTTCGCCTGCTGGCACGGACCCCGTGGCACGTTCTGAGCCTGGACGCAGGAACACTCGATGCTCAGCAGGCACACGCCCACACACAGCGCTACCTGATGGACGTGCGGGGGCCGTCAGGGCGGCCTTCCACGTAGCCGTCGCCCCACAGCGCCAGTACTGGCTACACCCAGGGAGATCGACAGTCACGCTGCGTACGCGATCGCACAGGACTTCCCGGCGCCTTGCGATCGCGCGGCCGCGGGGGCGTCAGTCCCCCATCCCGAACAGCTGCGCCTCGACGGTGTCCAGGGCGAGCCGCAACGCACCGTGTGCCACCGCTTCGTCGCCGAGTTCGGAGCCGACGACGGCGACGGGGAACAAGGTCACCTCGGACAGGCGCGCGCGCAGCGGGTCGAGCAGCACATCGCCCGCGCGGGACAGGCCGCCGCCGATCACCACGGCCTCCGGATCCACGGTGAGCACCACCGGCGCGATGCCCTGGACGAGGTCCGCGATGAACGAGTCCAACGCCCGGGCCGCGGACCTGTCCCGCTCCCGCACCGCCGCGAACAGGGCCTCGGGCGTACCCCAGCGCGCCAGCAGCCGCTCGTGGGCGCGGTGCCAGTCGGAACCGGGCAGCTCACCGATCTCGCCCGCCGCGCCGTGCGTGCCGTGCAGCACGGTGCCGCCGAGCACGATTCCGGTGGAGATCCGGCGCCCCACATGTACGTAGACCACATCACGCATGGTCCGGGCGCTGCCGCGCCACCGCTCGCCGAGCGCCGCGAGCTTCGAGTCGTTGCCCGCCACGACCGGTGCGCCGAAGCCCTCTCGGAAATCGGCGGCCAGGTCGGTGCCCGCCCAGCCCGGCAGCCGTGAACTGACGGCGACGGTGTGGTCGGCGGTGACGATGCCGGTGGTGCCGACGCCGACAGCGCGCACCGGTCCCTCGCCCGTGCCGCGCAGTGCCCTGCGGCCCAGGGCACGGGCGGCGGCCAGGCGCCGTTCGGGAGGGAGTTCCGGGCTGACCGCAGTGCGCCGTACTCCGAGCACGGTGCCGCTGAGGTCGGCCACGACGGCCAGCACCTTGTGGACACCGACGTCCAAGCCCAGCACGCGGCCGGCCGCGGCGTGGAAGCGATAGCGCTTGGCGGGGCGGCCGACCTGGCGCGGAGCGTCCTCGTCGGGCTCGGCCTCGGCGGCCAGGTGCAGTTCGACGAGGCCCGCCAGCGCGTTCTCGACGGTGGCGCGGGCCACTTCGGTGCTCCTGACCAGCTCGGTCAGGGTCAGACCCGGCGGCCCCGCGGCGTGCAGGGCACGGAGCACGGCGGCCTGGTTGTAGCGCCGGAGCAGCGACGAATCGCCCCCTGGTGTCGCAGCGATAGTGAACGACCCCCTTGACGTGGTGGTGGCCCGGGTGGACTATCGAGCCGCGTTATTTCAGAAGGTAGCAAAAATAATTCACTGTGTTCCGCAAGACGCCCATCGTCTGCCGTCCGCCGAATCGAGCGTGCATCGCCGTGAACCGTATCCTCCGAACCACCGTGCCCCTGCTGATAGTCGGCCTGGCCGCCGCCGCGTGCAGCCCGGCAGGCAGCAGCCCCTCGTCCGGCGACGGCAAGGCCGGCGAGGCGACCCTCACGTTCCTCACTTTCGAGACCCCGAACCTCGACGCCGCGTACTGGGACGCCGCCATCGCCCGCGCCGAGAAGCAGGTGCCCGGCGTGCACGTCAAGAAGCTGGTGGCGCCGAGCGCGGACCGCACCGGCTACGCCAAGCAGTTGCTGGCCTCCGGCCAGTTCCCGGACGTGATGATCGCCGTGTCGCCGTCCGGGTTCGCCGAGTCCGGGCAGCTCGCCCCGTTCTCCGAAGCCGAGTTGAAGAACTACACGTTCCCCAGGTCCAACCCCATCGGCGGGAAGATCTACCAACTGCCGTACAACACGCAGCCGACCCCGCTCGTGTACTACAGCAAGGCCAAGTTCAAGAAGGCCGGCATCGACGCACCGCCGCGCGACTACAAGGAACTCCTCTCTGATTCCGCCCAGTTGAAGAAGTCCGGAGTCGAGCCGTTCGTCGTCAGCGGCGGTGGCAAGGACGCGTTCGCGGCCTCGTACCTGTGGACCGCGCTCGTGGGAACGGACGTGTACAAGAAGACGCCCGACTGGATGGCCCAGCGCCGCGCGGGCAAGGTGAATTTCTCCGACCCCCTGTTCAAGAGCGCCACCGCCAAGTTCACCGGCCTCGTCGACAAGGGGTACGTCGACAAGAGCGGCCTGTCGCGGGACTACGCGTCCACCGAGAAGGCGTTCCTGTCCGGCAAGGGCGCCATGTATCCGATGGGCACCTGGTTCGCCACCGCCGCCGACAAGAGCCCCATGAAGGACGACATCGGCGTCTTCCCGTTCCCGACCGACGACGGCTCGCTCGCCGTGCCCTCGTACACCGGCGGCGGGATGTCGGTGAGCGCCAAGTCCGAACACGTCGACCTGGCCAAGAAGTTCGCGCTCGCCTTCAATGCGGACAAGCAGAACCTGGACGCCGTGGTGAAGGCCGACGGGGCGATCATCGCGGAGAAGGGCTACACGCCGCCCGCCGGCATGGGCCCCGTGTACCGGGCAACCGCCAAGGTCTACGAGGACGCGGTGAAGGCCGACGGGATCGTCAACGCCTTCCTGGTGGAGACCGGTGACGACGCGCTGCTGCCGGGCATGGTCGACAAGTCCTACGCGTTCGCCCAGGACATCATCGCCGGACGCAAGGACGCGGACGAGGTCACCAAGGACCTGGACGACGAGTGGGCGAAGGCCGACACCAAGTGAGCACAGTCGCCAAGTCCCCAGTCCCCAGGAGCAGTTCGACCGCACGGCGACCGGCCCCCGCGGCGGTGCCCGAACGCCGCTCCCCCTGGCCGGCCATCCGCCACTTCCTCGGCTTCGGCGCGCCCGGCCTGCTGTTCTACGCCTGCTTCGTCGCGGCCCCCGTGCTGCTCAGCCTGGGCTACAGCCTCACCAACGCCAACCAGTTCGCACCCGGCACCGACTTCGTCGGACTCGACAACTACACGCGGCTGCTCACCGACGACACGTTCCTGACCGCCCTGAAGGTCACCACGGTCCTCACTCTCATCATCGTGGTCGTGCCCAACGCGGCCGGACTCGCCGTGGCGGTGCTCCTCGATCGGCGCGGGCGCCTCTACACGGCGCTGCGGGGCGTGTTCTTCGTACCAGTGGTGCTCTCGTCGGTTGTCGTCTCCGTCGTGTGGCAGGCCATGCTCACCGACGACGGACTCGTCAACACACTGCTGCGGTCCCTGGGTGTCGCCGCACCGCCCGGCTGGCTCTCCGACCCCGGTCTCGCCCTGTACTCGGTCGGCTTCATCATCAGCTGGCAGATGCTCGGCTTCTGCGCGGTCGTCTACCTCGCGGGGCTCCAGAGCGTCCCGCAGGAGCTGCACGAGGCCGCGCAGATCGACGGGGCCGGGGCCTGGCTGCGGTTCCGCAAGGTCACCTGGCCGATGCTCGCGCCCGCCCTCACGATCAATACCGTCATGCTGCTGATCACCGGCTTCAAGGCGTACGACCACATCCAGGTCCTCACCGGCGGCGGGCCCGGCACCGGCACCACCGCCACCCTCGCCTTCGACGTGATCCAGACCGGCTTCACCGCCAACCGCACCGGCGAGGCCTCCGCGATGGCCCTGCTGATGCTAGTGATCGTCGCCGTCGTCTCCAGCCTCGTCCTGAAGTTCCTGCAGCGCCGGGAGGTCGACTTCTGATGTCCGACACCGCCAACTCCCCGACCGGCAGGGCTCCTTGGGCACGTCCCGTGGTGACGCTGGTCGTCACCGCCGCGTTCTTCCTGCCGCTCTACCTGGTGCTCGTCAATGTCTTCAAGCCCGGTGGCGAGATCGACGGCAGCCCGGCCGCGCTGCCCTGGCCGCCGACCCTCGACAACCTCTCCGCCGCGCTCGACCGCCCGGACCGGCTGTTCTGGAACGGTCTGATCAACTCCGTCACCATCACGTTCCTGTCGATCGTCGTGCTGACCGTCGTCTCCGCGCTGCTCGGCCACTACCTCGCCCGCTCCCGCAACCGCTTCGCCCGCGCCTGCCTGCTGGTGCTGCTCGCCGGGCTGATGATCCCGCCGCAGGTGATCCTCGTACCCGTCACCGAAGTGCTGCGCCTGACCGGGATGATGACGACCATTCAGGGAATCGTCGCCTTCAATGTGGGCTACTACGTCCCCTTCGGCGTCTTCGTCTTCTCCGGCTTCATCCGCACCATCCCGCTGGAGCTGGAGGAGAGCGCCCAGCTCGACGGCGCCGGCCGCTGGCGCACGTTCTGGCAGGTGGTCTTCCCGCTGCTGCGGCCGGCCACCGCCTCGGTGCTGATCTTCCTCGGCGTGTGGATCTGGAACGACTTCCTCAACCCGCTGATCATCCTCGGGCCGGCCGGCGGCACCACCGTGACCGTCGGCGTCTACCGGGCGATCGGCGAGCACCAGTCCGACTACGGCCAGGTCTTCGGCCTGATGTTCCTCGCCGCCCTGCCCGTACTGATCTTCTATCTCGCCCTCCAGAAGCACTTCGTCAAGGGCCTCACCGGAGGTGCCGTCAAGGGATGACCGTGACCCGAACCATGCCCCAAGTACCCGTCAGCACCGCCGAGTTCAGCAACCTTCGCCGGCACGACGGCCGTCCGCTCGACCGCCCCCTCACCCTCGCCCTCGCCGGCGCGGGTGCACGCGGCACCGGATACGCGAGCCTCGCGGCGGCCGGTGACATCCCCGTACGGATCACCGCCGTCGCCGAACCGCGCCGGCGCCGCCGCCAGGCCCTCGCCGACGAGCACCGGGTCCCGGTAGGCGGCCTGTTCGACGACTGGCGGGAGCTGGCCGCCGGGCCGCGGCTCGCCGACGCCGTCGTCATCGCCGTACAGGACGCCGAACACCTGGCGGCCGCCGAGGCGTTCGCCGCGCGCGGCTACGACATCCTCCTGGAGAAGCCGATGGCGACGACGGTGGAGGACATCGACCGGATCGCCTCCGTCGCCGAGGCGGCGGGCGTGACCCTGACCGTCTGCCACGTGATGCGCTACACGCCCTACACCGTGCGCCTCAAGCAACTGCTCGACGCCGGACGGATCGGCACGATCGTCTCCGTCCAGCACCTGGAGCCGATCGGCTACTGGCACTTCGCCCACTCCTTCGTCCGCGGCAACTGGCGGCGCACCGACGAGTCGTCGTTCACCCTGCTCACGAAGTCCTGCCACGACATCGACTGGCTCAGCCACGTCGTGGGGCGGCCGGTACGGGCCGTCTCCTCGTTCGGCTCGCTCAGCCACTTCCGCCCCGAGAACGCGCCGGCCGGCGCCACCGATCGCTGCGTCACCTGCCCGCTCGCCGCCTCCGGCAGTTGCCCGTACGCGGCGCAGAAGCTGTACCAGTCCGGGCTGCGCGAGGGCGGCGTCAAGCGGTACTTCACCCGGATCGCCGCCGACGAGCTGAGCGAGGAGGCCGTCGTCGAGGCGCTGACCCACGGCCCGTACGGGCGGTGCGTGTACCGCAGCGACAACGACGTCGTCGACCACCAGGTGGTCAACCTCGAGTACGCGGGCGGCGTCACCGCCTCCTTCACCCTGACCGCGTTCACGCCGCAGGAGAACCGGCACACCAAGATCTTCGGCAGCCGCGGCCAGATCACCGGCGACGGCAGCACCCTCGACATCCACGACTTCGTCACCGACGAACGCACCGTCATCGACACCGACAACGGCGGGGCCTCGGCCGCCGAGGGCCACGGCGGGGGCGACGAGGGCCTGGTCGCCGCGTTCCTTCGGGCGCTCCACGAGGGCCGCCCCGAACTGCTCCTCACCGGCGTCGAGGAGAGCCGGGACACCCACCGCGTCGTCTTCGCGGCGGAACGGGCCCGGCTGACGGGCGAGGTCGTACGGCTGTAACGCCTCGCTGCCCGGACTGCACCATCGCCCGGCCGGACCGACCGGCGGGCGTCGCGCCACCGACCCGTGCAACAGGGAGCCCTCTCATGAGACTTGACCGACTTGCCCGACACGACCGACGCGACCACACCCGCCTCACCGTCCTCGGCGCGGGCGCGCTCGCCCTGGGCCTCGCCGTCACCGCCGCAGGCCCGGTGCAGGCCACCGGCGCGGCTGCGGGGCGCGCCACCGTGCCGTCGGGCCGGACCGCCGTGCACCCCGCCCACGGAACAGCCGACGCCGCGTACGTGCTGAACGCCGGTTACCTCGTCATCGGCCTCGACCGCGCCGGCACCGTCGTCTCCCTCACCGACGCCCGCACCGGCCGCGACCACACCGCCGACGGGAAGACGGCCTCCCTGGTCAGCCTGGTCGTGGACGGCAAGCAGATACGGCCCACGCGCGTCACGGTGGCCGACGGCGCGAAGCCCGTGCTGCGCTTCACCAATGCCGAGGCCGGTACGGCCATCGACGTCAAGGCGGTCGCGAAGGGCGGGTACACGACCCTGGAGGCCGTCCGCGTCAAGGGTCCCGACCGCGGCGACGTACAGACCCTGCTGTGGGGCCCGCTCGCCACGGACGTGACGCAGACCGTCGGCGAGGCCGCCGGTGTGGTCCACGACGACGACTTCGCGATCGGCCTTCGCCCGCTGACCGACCGCACCGAGGGCGCCTGGCCCCAGGAGTACCAGGACTTCGGCTGGGAGAGCGAGGTCGCCGACAACCCCTCCCGCCTCCAGGTCGCCCCGCACGAGGAGTGGAGCGCCGCGGGCAGGACGCCCTGGGGGTCGGTGCTGCGCGCCTTCACGTACGACTACACGAAGGAGCGGACACGGCAGAACGTCGGCGGCCACCGCATCCCCGTCGGTCCGCTTCCCGGCAGCCGGGGGAAGATCGCCGGATCGGCGATCGCCCTCTTCGGCGCCGCGCCCGCGCTCACCCCGACGGTCCTCTCCGACATCGCGTCCGGCGAGGGACTGCCGTACCCGACGCAGAACGGCCAGTGGCAGAAGACGGCGCAGGCCAGCAGCCAGTCGTTCCTGGTGCTGAGCGACCTGAACACCGGCAACATCCCGCAGTCCGCCCGCCTCGCCAAGGCCGCCGGCATCAACTACCTCTACAGCCTGCCGAACGCGGTGGGGCCGTGGCGGGCCACCGGCCACTACGAGTTCAACGCGAGCCTCGGCGGCAGCGACGCCGGAGCCGCGGCAGCCGTGAAGCTGGCCGAGGACAACGGTGTCCACCTCGGCGTGCACACCATCTCCGACTTCGTCTCCACCGACGACGCCTACGTCACCGCCCCCGCCGACCCGCGTCTCGCCCTCGGCGGCCGGGCCCGCCTGACCCGCCCGCTCGGCGCCGGCGACACCACCCTCCACCTCGACGACGACACACTGCTCGCGGCAGGGCTGCACAACAAACTCCTGCGGATCGGCGACGAGTTCATCGGCTACACCGACGCCGTCAAGGCCGGCGACGAGTGGCAGCTCACCGGTCTGCACCGCGCCCAGTGGGGCTCCACGGCCGCCGCGCACGCCACTGCCGACACCGCCTCGCGCGTCATCGTCAACAGCTACAACGGTGCCATCGGCGGTCTCGGCGTCATCGACGAGATCGCCGGCCGGCTGGGCACCGCCTGGAACGCCACCGGCATCCGCGCCAACTCCTACGACGGCGTGGAGTCGGCCTCGGAGTCCGGCTGGGGATCGTACGGCCAGGCACGCCTGATCAACGGCGCGTTCGCACAGAACCACCGCAAGGACGGCTTCGTCACCGAGACCAGTCGCATGACGTCCAACACCTGGGACGCGCTGACCCGCGCCAGTTGGGGCGAGGTCGGTGTCACCAGCATGGACCAGGTCTTCATCAACAACGAGTTCTACAAGGACAACTTCCTTCCAGGGATGCTCGGTTGGGTCAGCCTCAAGTCCAGCGAGGGCCTGACGAGCATCGAGAGCAAACTCGCCCGTGGCGCGGGACTCAACGCGGGCGTCGGCTTCCAGGCCTCGTACGCCGACCTGAACCGCGGTGGCGACGCGAGCCTGAAGATCCTCGATGCCATCAAGCAGTGGGAGAGCGCCCGCAACCTCGGCGCGTTCACCGAGGCGCAGAAGGCGCTGCTGCGCGACAGGACCACCAACTGGCACCTGCGCACGGTCGCCGACGGCAAGGAGTGGTCCCTGCAGCAGCTCGACGCGAGCGGCGCCCCGGTCGGCGAGCCGCAGCGCGTGGCCGTCCCCACTCCCGCCCTCTCGGGCACCGCGCTGCCCGCCGCGCACGTCCGCGAGCTGTACGAGGCACGGCTGACCACCAACACCCCGGCCACCGTCCGCTACGAAGTCACGACGGGCGCCCTGCCGCAGGGGCTGCGCCTGAACCGGGACACCGGCGGCATCACCGGCACGCCGAAGCGTCCCGGCACGTCCGCCTTCACCGTCACCGCGCACAGCGCCGAAGGGCAGCCGGACGCGGAGCACGCCTACCGCCTCACCGTCGGCTGAGCCGTATGAACCTGGGCCCGCGCGTGGGGACCGCGCTGCTGTCGACGGCGCTCGTCGTCCTGCTCGCCGGTACGTGGCTGCTCTCGGGGGCGCTGGTGGCGCACAGCGACCCGCTGCTCGTGGCGGCGGGCCGCACGGGGGTGTGCGCCGTGGTGCTCGCCGGATGCGCGGCGCTGCGGCCCGCGCACCGGGCGGGCCTGCGCGCCCTTGCCCGTACGCCGGGGAGCATCGCCCTGGTGGCCGTGCTCGCGCTGCTCGGCTTCGCCGCGTACGCGCTCGGCACGCTGACGGCCATCGAGCGGATCGGCACCTCGCTGACCAACCTGGTGGTCGCGCTGCTGCCCTGCCTGTCGCTGGCGCTCGGCGCGCTGCTGTTCGGGCAGCGCGCCACGCTCCGGCAGACGGCGGGCGCGGCCCTGGCGACGACCGCGGCGGCCGGCTACGCGCTGGGCACGGGCGGCGGCCGGCCGGACGCGCTGGGCCTCGGCCTGGCGCTGGCCGGGACGCTGGCCTTCGCCGGGTACGGGTTCGTGTACCGCGGGCGGCTCGGCGACGTGCCGCCCGCGGTGTCCCTGCCCGCGCTGCTCGGCGTGGCGACGGTGTTCCTCGTGCCGTTCGCCCTGACCGCGCCACGCGCCACCCCCGGTCAGTGGGCGGGCATCGCTCTGCTGGGCGGCGTCGTGTACGCGCCCGCCTATCTGGTCCAGCACCGGCTGATACTGCGGTGCGGGCCCGTGTTCACAGCGGCCGTGCAACTGGCCGTGCCGTTCCTGGTACGGCTCGGGGACTGGACACTCGGCAACCGAGGCGCCCCGAGCCCGGCCGAACTGGCCCTGCTGTGCGCCGCGTTGGCGGGCATCGCCCTGGTGACCATGCCGTCCCGCACGTAAGGCCGCTCAGAGGTGGCCGTCCAGGAACTCCCGTACCTCGGCGATGGTCATGGGCCCCGTGCCGTGCGCCACCGCCTCTCCCTCCTTCAGCAGGACGTAGGACGGGGCTCCGGTGACCCCGTATCGCTCGGTTGCGGCCGGGCAACGTGTGATGTCGGCGCGGACGACCGTGAGGCGGCCCGTGCAGTCGTCGGCGATGTCACCCACGACGAGGTCCATCACCCGGCAGGGCTCGATCGCCTTGGGCCAGGTCCCGGTGAAGTACGCGAGCACCGGAACGCGGCTCATCCCGAGGATGAAATTGAACTCCGCGTCCTCACGGGGGCGGTGAACCCGCTTCGCCATGCAATCTCCTGACCTCACGTTCCGTCGTTCCGTCGTTCCGTCGTTCCGTCGTTCCGTCCCCATCATCCCCCGGGTCGGCCGGCCCGAAGGCCGACCGCCAGCGTCAGTTCAAGGACCCGTTGTGGCGATGCGAGATCCGGAAACAGGTCCCGCAGCTGCGACATCCGGTACCGGACCGTCTGGGGATGGACGAACAACGCCGCCGCCACCTCGTCCCGCCTGCCCTGGTGCAGCAGCCACTCCCGCAACGTCTCCTCCAGTCGCCGTGCGGTCGCGGCAGGCAAGGTCCGCAACGGTGCGAGGGCTCGGGCGCGCAGGTCCGCGAACGCGTCCGCGTCCGCGCTCAGCACCAGCTCGGGCAGGTGGTCCTCGGTGTCGCGAATGTGAGAGGAGGTAGGGGAGGTAGAGGAGGTATCGGAGGAGATGTCAGTGGAGAGGGAGCGCGCGCGTACGGCTCGTGCGTACGAGGCGGACGCGCGAGTCCATGGCCGGGCCGGGCCGACCACGGCGGTCCGGTCGGCCAGCTGCCGCAAGAGGCGTGGTCGGTCGGCATCGGGGACGAGCAGCACACCGGTGGCGTCCGGCAGATCGTCGAGGACGAGGGTGCTCGGGTCGAGCACGCGGTAGGCGGGCCGGGCCTGGGCGGCGGGGAGCAGGACCGCGGTCAGCGAATCCGGGGGCTGCCACCCGGCCCGTTGAACGGAGGCAAGCAGCACGTCCGGGCTCGCGCCGGCGAGGAGGTCGCGGGCCAGGTGTTCCAGGTGGCGCTCGTGGGCCCTGCCCCGGGCGGCCAGTTCGTCGGCGTGGCCCGCGGCGCTCGCGGCGGAGAGCTCGTCGATGTAGGCGAAGGTCAGCTCGGCGAACTTGGCGACCTCGGCGGCGGGCAGACCTGCGGGTACCGCGCCCGCTGCCAGGCATCGCCAGGCCACGCGGGCGCCGACGCGGTAGGCGCTGAGCAGGGCGTCCATCGAACGGCCGTCGCGCACCTCGCCGCGGCCCAGCTCGTAGGCAGCGTCACCGGCGTCGCCGCCGGTCGCGTTCTGGCTCGCGAGGTCCAGATAGTGCCCCAGGGCGGTGCGGACGGCTCGGCGAATGGTGCCGCCCATGCGGCCGGAGAGGGCGTTGGCGTAGGGAGGGACCTCGTCGATGATCGCCTGGACGATCTCGTCGGCGGTGGTCTTCAGCGCGGCCCGAAGTACGGTGACCGTCGTCTCGTCCAGGGCCAGCTCACTGGCCCTCCGGATTGCATGGCTCACGTTTTTGTTCCCTGCGAACAATTCAGTCGACCAGATTTACGTCCTGCGGTCAGGACTTTACGCCTTGAGGCGCAGCAAGCTGGAGCCATGACGAGTACAGCCCTCCGCAGCAGGGCGTGGAATCTGCTGGAGATGGTCACGACGCCGTTGCTGCCGTCGGACTACCTCGACCTGGTCAGCCCGCTGCGTGCGGGCGCCGACCTGCGTGGGCGCATCGAGGCCGTGCACCCCGAGACGGGTGACGCCGCGACCATCGTGATCAGGCCGGGACGGGACTGGCGCGGCCACACGGCCGGTCAGTACGTGCGGATCGGGGTCGACGTCGACGGGGTGCGCCTGTGGCGTGCCTACTCCCTCACCTCGCCGACGAACCGCCGGGACGGCCGCGTCACGATCACCGTGAAGGCGATCCCGGACGGCAAGGTCAGCAACCACCTGGTCCGCAGAGCCAAACCGGGCACGCTGATCCAGCTCGACCAGCCGACCGGCGACTTCGTACTGCCGCGGGCCAAGCCCGCCAAGGTGCTCTATCTGACGGCCGGCAGCGGCATCACGCCCGTGATGGGCATGCTGCGCGACGTCGAGTTCGACGACGTCGTCATGGTCCACTGCGCGCCGAAGCCGCAGGACGTGATCTTCCGCAATGAACTGCACGGCCTGGTGGCGGACAAGAAGCTGCGGCTCACCGAGGTGCACACCGACACGGACGGCATGCTCGACATCGCCCGTCTCGACGAACTCGTGCCCGACTGGGCCGAGCGCGAGACCTGGGCCTGCGGGCCCGCGGGCATGCTCGACGCCGCCGAAGAGCACTGGACCGAGCACGGCGTAGCAGAGCGCCTGCACACCGAACGCTTCCGCCCCAGCATCGTCGTCGCCGGCGACGGCGGTGAGGTCACGTTCAGCGCCACCGGCAAGACCGTCGACGCGGACGGCGCCACGCCGTTGCTGGACATCGGCGAGGAGGCCGGCGTGCTGATGCCGTCCGGGTGCCGTATGGGCATCTGCTTCGGCTGCGTCACGCCGCTCAAGGCAGGCGCCGTCCGCGACCTGCGCACCGGCGAGATCACCGAGGCCGAGCCGGGCGTCCTCATCCAGACCTGCGTGTCCGCCGCGGCGGGCCCTTGCGACATCGAACGGTAGGAGCACCGTGACCGCCATCGACCCCACCGCCCACCTGACCTCGGAGCAGATCGAGGAGCTCGGCCGTGAGCTGGACGCGATCCGCGACGAGGTGATCGCCGACCGCGGCGAGAAGGACGCCGCGTACATCCGCAAGGTCATCTCGGCGCAGCGCAAGCTCGAACTGGTCAGCAGGGGCGTGCTGCTGTTCTCGATCTTCCCGCCCGCGTGGCTGATCGGCACCGCCGGTCTGTCCGTGGCGAAGATCATGGACAACATGGAGATCGGCCACAACATCCTGCACGGCCAGTGGGACTGGATGCGGGACCCGAAGATCCACTCCAGCACCTGGGAGTGGGACCACGTCTCGCCGTCCGACCAGTGGAAGCACTCGCACAACGAGCTGCACCACACGTACACCAACGTCATCGGCAAGGACAACGACCTCGGCTACGGCATCATGCGCGTCGACGAGGACCAGAAGTGGCACCCGTTCCACCTGGGCCAGCCGGTATGGAACTTCATCAACGCCTGCTTCTTCGAGTACGGCATCGCGGCGTACGACCTGGAACTCGGCAAGAACCTGAACAAGCGCCGCCGCAAGAACCCGGAGTTCCGCGAGCGGGCCAAGGCCGTGGGCCGCAAGATCCGCAAGCAGATGCTCAAGGACTACGTGATCCACCCGCTGCTTTCGGGTCCGTCGTTCCTCCCCACGCTCGGTGCCACGTTCACCGCGAACCTGGTCCGCAACCTGTGGACCCACTCGGTGATCATGTGCGGGCACTTCCCCGAGGGTGTGCAGGTCTTCGAACGCCGGTCGATCAAGGGCGAGACGCGCGGCCAGTGGTACCTGCGCCAGATGATGGGCTCGGCGAACATCAGCGGCAGCAAGGCCATGCACTTCATGAGCGGCAACCTGTCGCACCAGATCGAGCACCACCTGTTCCCTGACCTGCCGAGCAACCGGTACGCCGAGGTCGCGGTGAAGGTGCGCGCGCTGTTCGAGAAGTACGAGCTGGACTACGTCACCGGGCCGCTGCCCAAGCAGGTGTACTCCGCGTGGCACAAGGTCTTCCGGCTCTCCCTGCCGAACAACAAGCCCAAGCCCAAGCCCGAGGTCGAGCCCCAGGCCAAGACGCCGGACCGCGAGCAGGAACTCGTCGCGGTCTGATTCCCGGTATCGGCATCACCCAGAAGCCCGTCGAGTTGCCCCCTGGCCGGGGAGACATGTGCCCTGTCTTCCGGTCAGGGGGCGGCAGTTGAGGCAGGTGCGTCGTCGCGCGAGCCGGATCGGCACAAGCCGCCCGGGTGGCGGGACATGTGGCCTGTTCGGCCCCTCCCGGGCCCGCTACCGACCGGCCAGCATGTCCGCATGCCCGATGACCCGTCGGCCGGCGCACCCCGCTTGGAGGGGAACCGGTGCGTGTGCGATCCGGCCGTACCCGAGCACGACCGGCGCCTGATCGACATGCTGCCCGTGGACCGCTTCCCGCCCGACACCCCTTCGCCCGACGCGGTGCCCGCTTGGCGGCCGCCGAACCGAGCCGTCGCGCTGTCCAATTCGGTGCGCAGCGCGGGCGGATGGGCGGTCCTGTCCGCCGGCCTCGGCTGGTTGGTCTCCCTGTGCTTCGGTTCGTCGTTCTGGCTGCCGGTCTTGATCGGTGTCCTTCTGGCGCTCGGTGCCACCGTCACGTTCGGGTTGGCAGTGTTCGAAATCAGTGCCGGTGCCCACGGCGACCGTGTGAGGCACGCCCAGAGCCGCAAGGATCTCGGAGGGTGGAAGGCGGCACTGCGCCAACACGGTCGCTACGTCCTGCCGCAGCGCCTCGCGGCCCAGGACGGCGTGCTCCTGGACCGCGCCCGGGTCGCCGTCGCGTCCGTACTGGAATCCAGGGCGCACACCGCCGGCGTCATCGACAGTGTGCGCAACCGCGTGGAGCTGCCCGCCCAGTTGTGGCGTATCGCCCAGGACCTGCGCACGATCGGCGAGGGCGAGGCGGATGCCACCCTCGCGGGGAGGGCCGCGGTCAGTCGCGAGGGCCGCGCAGTCGTTGCCCGCCGGTACGAGGAGCTGGAGCAGGCGCGAGCGGCGGTCACGGCGCGCGTGCGCGGCCTTGAGAACTATGCCCGCGCGGTGGAACGACTCGACGCCCAGCTCGCGGAGAACCAAGCGCTGGAGCGCCTGGGCGGTTCCGCCGGGGTCCTCGATCTGATCGCGCGGATCGATGTGCCGGGCGCCGACGCCGAAGATCTGACCGACATGGAGGCACACGCGCGGGCAGCCCTGGAGTCCACGCTCAAGGCGGCGCAGGACGCTGCTACTTGGCTGCGATAGTGCGGGCGGGTCCCTAGTGCGGGTGGGTCCCTAGTGCGGGCGGGTCCCTGGTCGGGGGACGCGTGCTGCGGGCGACGTCGGACCGTGCCGACCGGTCCGGTGCAGCCAGTCCGGTGCAGCCAGTCCGGTGCAGACGACAGTGTGCCCCCCTCCCACCCCCACCGCGTACGTACGGGATCGGTCAGGCCGTCGCGGGCTGCGGCTCGGGCGCCGGGTCTGTCAGGCGTCCGGTCCGGTGCAGGCCATAGAGGGACGCCGAGCAGGCCAGGCCGAGACCGAGCAGCGCGAGCCAGGGCAGCGCGGACATTCCGGCGGCTCGGGCGGCGTCGAGGGCTACGCCGGTAAGCAGGTTGCCGAGGGTGATGCCGATTCCGCAGATGGTGTTGTAGAGGCCGTAGTGGGTGGCGACGAGGCGGTCGCCCGAGAGCCGGACGATGGTGTCCATCTCGAAGGGGTACGCGACCATCGTGCCCAGGGCCAGCATCAGCGCGGCCAGCGTGGGCGGTACGGCGGCGAGCAGCCACAGCCCGATGCCTTCGCCCGGCACCGGAACGGCCGTCGCGGCCAGGAGCGGCATGAACGCCGCTCCCATGATCAACAGGCCCCAGGTCAGGGCGCGGCCGGGTTCCACGTGCTCCTTGCACCAGGCCGTCACCCGGGTCTGGCAGAGGATCGTGGTCAGGCCGGAGGCGGCGAAGAGCAGTGCCACGGCGACGGTGCCGAACTCGCCGTCGCCGCCCAGGCGGCGCACTTCGAGGGGCAGCGCGAGATAGACCTGGAAGGTGAGGACGTACGAGCCGATCATCGCGAAGGAGAAGAGCAGGAACGCCCGGTTGGCGATCACGCCGCGCCACTGTGCCAGCACACTCTCCCGCTTACCGACACCGCCTGCTGCGGGACTGTCGCCCCTGCGGGCGGGCAGTGCGCGGACCTGCACCACGCTCAACAGCCCGAAGATCGCCGCCGAAACCAGGCAGGTGACACGGAAGTCGACTCCGGTGAGCAGCATCCCGACGAGCGGGCCGAGCAGGATGCCGGCCTGGTAGAAGACGTTGAACAGGGCGAATGCCTCGACCCTGCGCTCACCCGCGTCCGCCGCGAGGTAGGCCCGTACGGCGGGGTTGAACAGGGCGCCCGCGAAGCCGGTGGCCGCCGACGCCGCGATCAACGCCGCGACCGAGTCGACCAGACCGAGCGTCGCGAAACCGACCGTGCGCAGCACACATCCGGCGACGATCAGCGGCTTGTAGCCGAACCGGTCGGCAAGCGTGCCGCCGATGAGGAACATGCCCTGCTGGCTGAAGTTCCGCACCCCAAGGACGAACCCGACCAGCCAACCGGCGAGGCCGAGCGACCCGGACAGGTGCTGCGCGAGGTACGGCATCAGCATGTAGAAGCCGAGGTTGATCGTGAACTGGTTGGCGAACAGGAGCTGCACGCTCCGGTCGTAGGAGCGCACCTGCGCGATCGTGCCCTTCACCGGTCACCGCCTTCGAGCTCGTCGGTCCTGCCGGGCAGGGAGAGCGGATCCGCGATCTCGGTGCAGCGGGTCCAGCGGGTCGCTTCCTTCTCGTCGGGGCGGCCCACCACCTCCGGTTCGGAAGCCGGGACCACTCCCAACAGGCCCCTGTCGGCGCAGTACTCGTCGTCGTAGACGGTTTCCAGATAGCGCTGCGGACCGTCGGGGAAGACCGCGACGATCCGTGTGTCCCGAGGATGCGTACGTGCCAGCCACCCGGCCACGAGCGCGACCGCTCCGACGCTCCAGCCACCCGTGGCATAGTGCGAGCTCGCCAACTGCCTGCAGGCCCATACGGAATCGGCCGGCGCCACCCAGTGCACCTCGCTGAAGTTCTCGTACGCGACGTTGCGCGGGTAGATGCTGGATCCGAGCCCCCGCATGAGCCTGGGTCGGGCGGGCTGCCCGAAGATGGTCGAGCCGACGGTGTCCACACCCACCAGGCGCATCTCCGGGTACAGCTGGCGCAGTGCCCTTGAGATGCCCGCGGAGTGGCCTCCGGTACCGACACTGCACACGAGTACGTCGATGTGGCCGATCTGGGAGGCGAGTTCGAGGCCCAGCGGAGTATAGGCGGAGACGTTGTCGGGGTTTCCGTACTGGTCGGGGCACCAGGCTCCGGGCTCCCGCGCGAGCAGTTCGACGACCCGGTCCCGGCGGGCCTGCTGCCAACCCCCGGTGGGGTGCGCTTCGGGCACCGTGTCGACCTTGGCGCCGTACGCGGCGAGGAGACGGGCCATGGACGGTTCCAGACCCGGGTCGGTGACAAGGGTGACGGGATGCCCGTGGACCATCCCGGCCAGCGCGAGGCCGAGTCCCAGGGTGCCGCTGGTCGACTCGACGATCGGGCGGCCCGGGAGCAACTCACCGCGGGCGCGGGCCCGTTCGACCATGTGCAGCGCCGGGCGGTCCTTGATGCCGCCCGGGTTGAAGCCCTCCAACTTGGCCCAGAAGCCGCGGTCGGAGGGGGTGAACGGCCGGGCCACCCGAAGGACGGGTGTGTTGCCGACAAGGCCTGGCAGGCTGGAGCCGGCAGGAGTGAAATCACTCGTGGCCAGAGAGTCCATCTGATTCGCTCTCATTTCGCTGTAGAAGCTGCGCGGATGCTCGTCTCGCGCGGCACGCCTGTCGGGCGAGCAGCGCGGCGGATCGACTGCGGCGGATCGACCGCGGCCGACCTCGGGGGTCGTCGAGTTCGCGAGCGCACTCGCGTACGGCAAGCCGCGTACGGGCCCGGGAGCGGTTCCGGCTGATCCGGGATCGTCCACGTCAGGGCGGCACTCGGTGGGGAGTGGCGACGAGCCGTCGAACCATCCCCGAGCCGCCCGCAGGAGGGCACGCGAGGGAAGGGTCAGACGCCGGGCACCGGCCGACGGGAGGAGGCACGACGACGGCGTCGGGCCGCGTCGGCAGGCCTCAGCGAGGCGTCGACCGATGGAGAAGGGCGCACTGACCTAGATACGCAGAACTGGAGACTCCGCCGCGTGCGGTATCGGAACGACGAAGCCCCGCACGGCTGATGGGCGGATGTGCACGAGCGGCGGCACCACGGTCTCCGCTGCCGAACTCAGTGAAGTGAGGCACGGCAGCCCGAGTGCGGGACCCTGCGACGGCTGGCCAAGACCACATTCATCGAGGGCGTGCTGCTGCCCGTGGCTGTCGCCGCCATGATGATCGACCGGCGCTTCGGCCGGGCCGTGCGTGGCAATGGCAACAGGTTGCTCCGGCCCGGGTGCCGTATGGCCGGCGATCGCAGTCGAAGTCCCGCTGCCCGACGCGACGTGACCCACTGTGCTCTCGGGGCTGACCGCGTGCGTGTACAGCAGGCCGAAGAGGAGCACGCCGAGGCCCAGCAGGCGCAGCGGAATCGCAGTTGAGCGACTCCGCAGTGCGCCGGAAGGAGACCAGGCCGTCATCACGCCGTGATCCTAGCCTCTGCCTACCTGACTGGCGTACAACCGCCCTTGCGGCGAGGGCAGTCGCCGGACAGTCGCATACTCAGGCGAAGGACGCTTCGGCGAGGTGCCGACGGTTCGGCGGACAGGCCGTCGCCCGCTCACTCGTCCGTCCGCTGGGTCCATGCGCGAGGGGCGGCCTGTCCGACTCGCAGAGTCCCGTCCACGGCGGCGTACCGCAGCAGGCCGAGATCGACCAGGCTCCTCATGTGCCCCAGGTACTCCTCGCCGCTCCAGTGGAAGGCACCCCGCAGCTGAGAAGCGGTGGGGGACCCGCCGACGCGCCGGTCGTACGTGGAGACCCAGGCGACAGCATCCCGCTGTTCTTGCGCGGACAGCCCGGTCAACGTGGGCGGCAGGTCCTCCGGCGGCGTGGCACCGAGCCCCAGGCTGTACGCAGCGTCGGTGTAGGTGACCACCCCGCGTTGAGCGAGGTACTCAAGGACACCGGCGAGCTCCGCCACGGTCCAGTCGAAACGTTCGCTCAAGGAGCGCCATGACGGGCCTCTTCCGTGCTGCTCCCTGGCCTCCGCGATGTGCGCTGCCACGAGTGCCTCCCGACCGCGCAGCAAGGCACGAGCGCGGTGCTTGCGGTACGAGGCCGACGACGAAACCGGCTGCTCGGACGCCGGCTTCTTCGGCGGCTTCGCCTTCCACTCCGCGCGCGAGGAGAGGTGCCAGCGCCCGCACTGCGGGCATTCGTACACCCGCTTCGGAACCTCGCCAGTGTGCCTCGGACGCTCACGGATCTCCTTCAACCGCAGCTCAGCACTCTCACGATCAAGAAACTCGGTCTTGCCCTGGCAGGCGCGCACCCGCGTTCTACGCGCACGTTCTTCAACGTTGTACGGCACGCGACTCTCGGTAGCGTGACCATCTACTGCATGAGGTGTCCAGGTGTCCGGCCGGTACGTGCATCGGCCCCCGACGGAGAGTGATGAAGCTGCGATGAGTGAACTGACGAAGCCCGAGGTCGACGTTCCGGAGGGGGACGCTCCTACCGAGCTGACCATCCGGGACCTGATCGTCGGGGACGGGGCCGAGGTCAAGCCCGGCATGGTGGTCAGGGTCCACTATGTCGGGGTGACGTTCGCGTCCGGGAAGGAGTTCGACGCCTCCTGGGACCGGGGCGCGCCGTTCAAGTTCGCCCTGGGCGGTGGCAAGGTCATCAAGGGCTGGGACCGCGGCGTGAGAGGGATGAAGGTCGGCGGTCGGCGCGAGATCATCATTCCCCCGCGTCTCGGCTACGGCAAAGAGTCGCCCTCGCCGTTGATCCCGGCGGGCTCGACCCTCGTCTTCGTGGTGGACCTGCTCGACTCGTATTCCAGGACCGCTGGGTGGAGCAACTCCTAGGTCGTTCCCGCGGTCACCTGGGCCGGCACATACACATACACAACGCGCCGCTGGGAAGCCGACATTCGGCCTCCCAGCGGCGCGCGCGTCGTCCTACGCCGAGGTCCCCACACCCTCCGGTTCCTCCTCGCGCAGCGCCTGCGCGTTCTCCTCGGAACGGATCGGGGCCGACGGCGCGAGTTCGGCCGCGGCCTCCTCCGGGGACGTCGCGCGCAACCGGCGCAGGTAGCGCTGGTACCAGAGGAGCGAGGCGCCGAGGAAGACGACGACGCCGCCGACGTTGTAGGCCAGCGTCAGCCACAGCGCCTGGCCCTCGGGGAACGTGGAGGCCACGAAGGCGACCGCGAACACCGCGAGCAGGAAGATCGACATGCCGAGGCCCACGACCCGGGAGCCGAACCGGAACTCGCGCACCGCGCCCTCGAAGCGGGCCCGCAGCACCAGGTAGGCGACCAGGATGAGGGCCGGCGGAAGCAGCGCCGTGGCGGCCGTCATGTTGGTGACGATCTTCAGTAGGTCGTCGATCGAGCTGCCCGCGCCGAGCGTCGGTATGAACAGCAGCGGCACGACGACCGCGAACTGGATCCAGGCGCCGACGACGGGCACTCCCTGGTCGTTGAGCGCCACGACGCGCTTGCCGAAGACCTTGTCGGGGATCTCGGAGAAGAAGATCTTCACCGGCGCGG
This sequence comes from Streptomyces endophyticus, assembly GCF_035798155.1. Classification (NCBI taxonomy): domain Bacteria; kingdom Bacillati; phylum Actinomycetota; class Actinomycetes; order Kitasatosporales; family Streptomycetaceae; genus Streptomyces; species Streptomyces endophyticus. Next base: position 28,398 of record NZ_JAOZYC010000122.1, read on the forward strand.
AGGTCCAGATCAGCAGGCCGCCCAGGGTGGCGACGAGCATGATGAGGCCTACGCCCCGCACCACCAGGTCGCCCGACAGGCCGAAGTGTCCGGCCGCCGACTGCATGGTCACGAAGATGCCGTTGCTGTACGAGACGCTGCTCTTCTTCACGAAGACGCCCATCAACCACGTGCCGACCGAGTAGAGCAGGCCGATCGCGATGCCGGCCACGACGATCGTGCGCACGAAGGCGCGCACACCGCCCTTGAGGTCGTTCAGGTACCCACCGATCGACTCGGCGCCGCCGACGCCCTGGATGATCCACGCCAGGGTGCCGAGGAACGCCCACGCGGTGATGCCGGAGCCCGGGTCGAGGCGCATCCCGCCGGGCGACATGTCATTGGCCGGGGTGATGCCTCCGAGCAGCGCGCCCACCCCCGCGACGATGAACAGCAGCGCCATGACCATCATCAGGGTGGACCCGAGCGAGGTGACACTGCCGATCCAGCGGGCGCCCTTCGTCGACACGTAGGTAGCGATGAAGAAGATCACCACGGACAGTACGGCGATGAGCCACGGCTGGATGGCCCACTCGCGGCCCAGGATCATGTAGCCCGCGTACACGAGCACGATCGGCAGCAGCGAGATGAAGTAGAAGAGGTTCACGAACCAGTAGCAGAACGCCGTGAAGAACGCCCAGCGGCCGCCGAGCGAGGACTTCACCCACTGGTAGACGCCGGACTCCGAGCGGCGGTTGAGACTCACCATCTCGGCGATGACGAGGGTGAAGGGCACGAAGTAGAGGATCGTGGCGATCAGGAAGATGGGGGCGGCGAGCGTGCCGATGGCGACGTAATTGTTGACCACGTTGCGGAAGTTGAAGACCGCCGCGATGACCATGCTGAACAGGATCACCGCACCGATCGACCGGCGATTCGTCATTGAATGCTCCGTTGATGCCAAGGGGTGGGACAGGTGCGGCTACTTGTTGTGGAAGGTGGCGCCCTCCACGGTCACGTGGGCGACGACCGCCGTCGTCCCGGGCGCGGGCAGGACGCGGACCGCCTCGTCGGGTCCGGCCACGAGGACAGCGCCGCGCGGGACGGTGTGCCGCTCCCCCTTCCCGCGCAGCTGCTGACGGTCAGTCAAGTTGCTGTACGGGACGGCTACTTCGAGATCGGCCACGGGCGCCGACTCGATCTCGGCGTCCCCGTCCACGGGCGACAGCACGTACAGGTACCGGCGTCGGGCGACGAGGGCGTCCGTGGCGAGCGCGGCGGTGTGCTCGCGCATCGTCGTGAGCGAGTCACCGACCGAGTACATGACGCCGAGGGGCCGTCCCTCGGCGCGCAGCGCCTGGAGCGTCCGCTCCCACTTGGTGACGCCGCCGAGGACCTCTTCGAGGTGGGCGTGGTCGCGGAAGATCCTCACGGTGCGATCCCTTCGTCGTGGTGGGGTGCGGCCGCGGACACGGAGCGCAGGTCGAGCTCGAAGCGGAACGGCTCGAAGCGGACCCGGTAGGTGTCAAGGACCTCGCTGCCCCACGAGTTGGACCCGAGGCCGAGCACGCGGTGGTTGACGTTGACGGTCACGCGGTCCTCCGGCACGAGGTCGGTGCGGTGCCGCGCGGCGTCGATCGCCTCCGCGGAGTGCGGCCACGCCGAGAACGCGAAGGGGCCCGACTCCGCCGCACGCACGGCGAGGCCGTCGCCGTGCGGGTCGGTGAGGGCCGCCCAGCGCACGTCGCCGCGGTTGGCGCAGTCCTGGGGCACGACGTACGGGGTGAACATGTCGTCGACGGTGGTGTGCCAGCGGCCGAGCGTGGCGGCCGCGCGGGAGTCCGGGTAGTTCTCGCCGGGCCCGAGGCCGTACCAGTCGACGGAGCGCAGCTCGCGCGGGACCGCGAAGGACAGGCCGATGCGGGGCACGATGTCGTGGTAGTCGCCGACGGGTTCGCCCTCGACGGCGAGGTGTACGCCGTCGTCGGCGAGGGTCCAGGTCAGCGTGGTCCGCATGGCGATGTCGAGGGTGGGTGGCGCGATCCGCTGAGACACCTCCACGACGACCGCGCCGTCCTCCTCCCGCCACGACACATCACGCGTCGAGGTCTGCATGTGCGAGAGGAACCGGGGCGCCCACAGCTCGTCGTTCTCCTGCTGGTGGTTGTCGACGAGGGGCTTCCAGAAGCCGACACGGGGCGGTTCCTTGAGGAGTTCGCGCCCGCGGCTGCGCCACGACAGGTCGCCGGTGAGCAGGTCGACCGTGTACCGGTCGGCGGCCGGAGTGGTGACGACGAGCGAGGTGCCGTCGGCTTCGGCGGCCACGGCCGCGCGAGTCGCGGCCCCCTCGGTCCGGCGCGGACGGTCGGCGACGAGCGTCTGGTACCGGCCCAACTCGCTCATGGGCTCCGCCCATTCGTGCGCGGAGGTGGACAGGACGCGGGCGGTGACATGTGTCTCGCCGCGTGCGGCGACGTCCGGGTGCACGACCTCGCTCCATGCCTTGCCGGGCGGTACGGGGCCCGGGGTGAGCGTGCGGGAGCCGACGACGCGGCCGTCGTGCAGCGTTTCGAGGACGACCAGCACGTCGGACAGGTCGGTGAACCAGCGCCCGTTCGTCACGGTGCACACCCCGTCCGCGTAGTCGACGCGCACGGGGCAGATGACGTTCTTGTACTCGACGAGGCCGGGGCTCGGCTCCTGCCACGGGAAGACCAGGCCGTCGACGCAGAAGCTGCCGTTGTTCGGGAAGTCCCCGTGGTCGCCGCCATACGCGTGGTACTCGCGCCCTTCGTCGGTGGTGGCGACGAGTCCGTGGTCGCACCACTCCCACAGGAAGTGCCCCTGGATGCTGTCCCAGGTCTCGAACACCCGCTGGTACTCGGCGAGTCCGCCGGGCCCGTTGCCCATGGCGTGCCCGTACTCGCAGATGATGCGCGGCTTGGGGTGCGGGTGCTCCCCCATGTCGTTCATCTGCGAGACACGCGAGTACATCGTGGAGATGACATCGACGACCTCGGCGTCCCGATCCTCCTCGTAGTGCACCGGGCGGGTGGGGTCGAGTTCCTTGCAACGCCCGTACATGGCGGGGATGTTGCACCCGTACCCGGACTCGTTGCCCAGGGACCACATGACGATCGAGGCGTGGTTGCGCTGCGCGAGCACGTGCCGCTCGATCCGGTCGACGTACGCGGTCCGCCACGCCTCGTCGTCCGTGATCCGGGACAGGTCGCCGACGTTGGCGAAGCCGTGCGTCTCCAGGTCCGTCTCCGCGAGGACGAACAGACCTATGCGGTCGCACAGTTCATAGAAGCGGGGGTCGTTCGGGTAGTGCGCGGTGCGCACCGCGTTGATGTTGTGCTGCTTCATCAGGTGCAGGTCGCGCTCGACGCGGGCCATGCCCACGGCGCGCCCGCGCCGGTCGTCGTGGTCGTGCCGGTTGACGCCGTGCATCGTGAACGGCGTGCCGTTGAGCAGGAGGCGTCCTTCGACGATGGTCACCTCCGCCAGGCCGAGACGGTGCGGCACGTGCTCGACGGTCCCGTCGGCACCGCGCACGGTCAGGCGCATGTCGTACAGGTACGGGTCCTCGGGGTTCCAGAACCGCGCGCCCTCGACGACCAGCGTGGCGTCGGTGCCCGGCGTCACGGCGCGCGAGGCGACGAGGCGCTCGCCGTCGTACACCTCCCAGGTGACATCCGGCCGCCCGACGACGCCGGTGGTCAGGGTGACCTCGGCGCGGTCGTCCGCGAGGCGGTGGGTGCGCACGAAGAAGTCGGCGAGGTGGGCGGCGGGCCGGCTCAGCAGATAGCAGTCGCGGAAGATCCCGGACGCCCACCACATGTCCTGGTCTTCGAGGTACGTGCCGTCCGAGTACTGGAGCACCTTGACGACGAGGTGGTTGGTGCCGGGGTGTGCCACGTCGGTGACGTCGAACTCGGCGCTGAGGCGCGAGCCCTTGGTCATGCCGACGTAGGCGCCGTCCCAGTAGATCTCGGCGTAGCTCTCGACTCCGTCGAACCGGAGCACGGTGCGCTCTCCGGCCGGTGTCCCGGCCAGCACGACGGTGCGCTGGTACACGCCGGTCGGGTCGTCGGCGGGCACCCGCGGCGGGTCGACCGGGAACGGGAAGCCCTCGTCGGTGTACTGCAGCCGCCCGTACCCGTCGACCTGCCACAGGTGCGGCACGCGCACGGTGTCCCAGTCCTCGGACTCCTCGGCGAGCGCGGTGACAGGGACGCGCGCCGGGTGGTCGAAGAGCCGGAACCGCCAGTCGCCGGTGAGGTCGACGAACCCGCGCGAACGACGGCGGTCCATGGTGCGGGCGAGCCCGGCCGAGTCGTAGCCGAAGAAGTACGCCCGCGCGGGCAGCCGGCCTCGGCCGGTGAGGGCGGGGTTCTCCCAGTCCGCCGGCTCCCGGTCGGCTCGGTCCCGGTCCGCTCGGTCCCGGTCGGCCGGGTCCGTGAGGTGGAGAGTCATGATCCGGAATGTAACCGGTTACATTCGTGTGCCACAACAGCAGCTAAACGTGACCTGGATCTCACCTCGCACGTCCGCCCGCGACGTCCTGACAGCGAGCCACCTGGGCAATACTGAACACCGCACTTCTCCGTTCGTCCTGGTCACGGGCTCCCGGCCCGTGCGGAAAGGTCACCGATGCCCCGAGGCAGGCCCGGCGCCCCGCGCTCCGTGACGATCGCCGACGTCGCCCGCGAGGCGGGCGTCTCCCGCGCGACCGCCTCCCGCGCGGTCAACGACTCGGACCTCGTCACGGCCGAGACGAAGCGCGCCGTGCACGAGGCGATCGAGCGCACCGGCTTCGTGGTGAACGCCCGCGGCCGCGCCCTGGCCACCGGCCGCGCGGAGACCGTGGGCGTCCTGGTCACCGAGCCGCTGGACGAGCTCTTCGACGACCCGACGTACGGCAGGGTGCTGCGCGGCGTCGCGGAGGGTCTGACGGGCAGCGGCTTCCTGCCGGTGATCATTCAGGCGTCCAGCGAGTCGGAGCGCGCGCTCGCGTTGCGCAGCTTCGGCCGCCGCTCGGTCGACGCGGTCGTCCACCTCACCCCGTACCGGGGCAGTGACCTGCTGGAATCCCTCGCGGGCACCGGACTGCCCGTGGTCCTGTGCGGGCAGCTCGACGACTCGCCGTACGACGGGATCTTCTCGACGGTCTACTCCGACGACGTGCACGGGGCCCGCCTCGCCGCGGAGCGGGTGCTCGCCGACGGGCGCGAGCGGGTGGCCGTCGTGCTCGGTCCCGCGGACAACCCGGCGACCGTCGACCGCCGGCGCGGCTATGCGGAGGTGCTCGGGTCCCGCCTCGACGAGGCGCGCGTCGTGCACACCGGCTGGGACACCGCCGCCGGGCTCGCGGCGACGGCCCGCCTCCTGAAGTCGCACCCCGACATCGACGCGGTCCTCGCGGGCTCCGACCGCATCGCCGTCGGCTCGCTGGCCGCCCTGCACGCCGCCGGGCGGCAGGTCCCCGAGGACGTCGCCGTGGTCGGTTTCGACGGCCATGCCATCGCCGCGACCTCGACGCCGCCGCTGACCACGGTCGCGCAGCCCCTCGTGGAGGAGGGACACGTCGCGGCGCGTCTCGCCCTCGACATGATCGGCGGCGCGGCGCCGCGTACCGAAGTGCTGGAGATGAGCCTGGTGTCACGTGTGTCCGCTTGAGCGGTCGTACCTCACGGAGAGCCTCACCGCCATCCTCGCGACCACCCACCTGACGTAAGCCGTCCCTGGCGAAATGCGCGAGGGTCGCCGCCACTCCGGCGGCGACCCAGGAGCATCAGGCGCGGGTCCAGCGCTGGTTGCTGCCGTTCGAACAGGAGTAGAGCTGGACGAGGGTGCCGTTGGCGGTTCCGCTGCCGACGGCGTCGAGGCAGAGGCCGGACTGGACGCCCACGATGGATCCGTCGGAGCCCAGACGCCACTTCTGGTTGTCGCCGCCCCAGCAGCTGTAGACCTGGGCCTTGGCGCCGTTGCTGGTGCCGCCGGCGTCCAGGCACTTGCCGTTGACCCTGAGTTCACCGGCGGCGGTGTACGTCCACTGCTGGTTGGTGCCGCCCGAGCAGTCCCACAGCTGGAGCTGGGTGCCGTCGGTGGTGCTGGAGCCGGGCACGTCCAGGCAGCGGCCCGAACCGACGCCCTTGATGGTTCCGGCATCCGAAGGGGGCGTGGAGGAGCCGCCGTTGAGTGCGTTGAGCACGGCGGTGTAAGCGGCCTTCTTGCTGCCGTCGCCGTTGAACAGCAGCGGCGTGTCCCCCGATCGCCAGGAGTCGGTGTCGCGCACGCCCCAGACGGTGATGCCGAGGCAGCGCGGGACGGCCAGGCAGTCGTTGGTCACGTTGGCGTAGGTCGTGGCCGAGGCGCCCTGGATGTCGAGTTCGGTGACGGCCACGTCGACGCCGAGAGCGGCGAAGTTCTGCAGGGTGGTGCGGAAGTTGCTGTTGTAGGGGCTGCCGCTGTTGAAGTGGGACTGGAAGCCGACGCAGTCGATGGGCACGCCGCGCTGCTTGAAGTCCTTGACCATGGCGTACATGGCCTGGGTCTTGGCCCAGGTCCAGTTCTCGACGTTGTAGTCGTTGTAGCAGAGCTTGGCGGCCGGGTCGGCGGCACGCGCGGCGCGGAAGGCGGCCTCGATCCAGTCGTTGCCGGTGCGCTGCAGGTTGGAGTCGCGCCGGGCTCCCGAACTGCCGTCGGCGAAGGCCTCGTTCACGACGTCCCACTGGGCGATCTTGCCCTTGTAGTGGCCCATCACGCCGTTGATGTGGTCGATCATCGCCTGGCGCAGGGTGCTGCCGCTGAGGCTCTGCATCCAGCTGGGCTGCTGGGAGTGCCAGGCCAGGGTGTGCCCGCGCACCTGCTTGCCGTTCTGCACCGCCCAGTTGTAGACGCGGTCACCGGCGGTGAAGTTGAACTGACCCCGCTGGGGTTCGGTGGCGTCGATCTTCATCTCGTTCTCGGCGGTCACGGAGTTGAACTCCCGGCCCGCGATCGTCGTGTACGCCGAGTCGCCCAGCTTGCCGGAGGCGATGGCGGTGCCGAAGTAGCGGCCGCTCTGCGCCGCGGCGGCACCGAGCGTGCTCTCGGCGGCGTGTGCGTTCGGCGGCGCGACGAGTGCGGCGGCCGCACCGAGGACGCCGACGAACAGCGATAACAGCAGACCGCGGAGCCTTCGGCGGACAACGGGTCTGGAAAGGGCGTACGAGCCCATGGCTGTGCCTCCAAGGTGGAAATCACGGAGCGGGTTGTCATGGTTCGCAATCTCGAACGATGACCGGGGCTGCAGACACGGATGATTGAGGTGTTGGCGGTGCATCGTCAATACACCCCGCAGAAGAATTTTCCGGTCCGCCCCCGAAAACCTTCCGGAACCTCAACTAGCCGCTACTTGTGGCCAGATCGGCGGGAGACCTTGACCGGGGAGCCCCGCATTCCTAGCTTTTGGCGTCACAGATTCCGGGAATCCTCCGAAAACTTTTCGGAGATGTCCCCGCCGTGTCCCCGCCCTCAAGGGAGTCCCTCTGATGTGGTTCCGCCAACCGTCCCCGGTCCGCCTGAGACGCTTACTCGCGATCCTCGCGCCCCTGCTGCTCGTGGCCACCTTCCTCGGTACTCAGCCCGCCGCCGCGGCGGAGACCATCGACCCCAACGCCTCGTATGTACTGGTCAACCGCACCAGCGGCAAAGCCCTGGACGTCTACAACTTGGCGACCGGCGACGGCGCCCGCATCACCCAGTGGGCCAGAAACGATCAGAGCCAACAGCAGTGGCAGTTCGTCGATTCCGGGGGCGGCTACTACCGCGTCAAGTCCCGCCACTCGGGCAAGGTCCTCGACGTCCACAACTCGTCCACCGCGAACGGCGGTTCGATCGTCCAGTGGTCCGATCTGAACGCCACCAACCAGCAGTGGCGACTGGCCGACAGCTCGGACGGCTACGTGCGGCTCATCGCGCGCCACAGCAGCAAGGCCCTCGAAGTGCAGGGCGGGTCCACCGCCGACGGCGCGAACATCGTGCAGTACGACGACTGGGGCGGGGCCAACCAGCAGTGGAAGCTCGTCAAGGTCGGCGGCGACACCGCCGGCCCCTGCGAACTCCCCTCGACCTACGGCTGGACGTCGACGGGCGCGCTGGCGCAGCCCAAGTCGGGGTGGGTGTCGCTCAAGGACTTCACCGTCGTCCCGTACAACGGCAAGCAGCTCGTCTACGCGACGACGCACGACACGGGGACGAGCTGGGGCTCGATGAACTTCAGCCCGTTCACCAACTGGTCGGACATGGGCTCGGCCGGCCAGAACACGATGTCTTCCGCCACCGTCGCGCCCACGCTCTTCTACTTCGCTCCGAAGAACATCTGGGTGCTCACCTACCAGTGGGGCGGTACCGCCTTCTCCTACCGGACGTCGAGCGACCCCACCAACCCGAACGGCTGGTCATCACCACAGGTGCTCTTCTCCGGAAGCATCTCCGGCTCCGGAACGGGACCCATCGACCAGACGCTCATCGGAGACGGGACGAACATGTACCTGTTCTTCGCCGGTGACAACGGCAAGATCTACCGGGCCAGCATGCCGATCGGGAACTTCCCGGGCAGCTTCGGCTCGTCGTACACGACGATCATGAGCGACACGACGAACAACCTGTTCGAAGCCCCACAGGTCTACAAACTCCAGGGTCAGAACCGCTACCTCATGATGGTCGAGGCGATCGGCTCGCAGGGCCGCTACTTCCGCTCGTTCACGGCCACCAGCCTCAACGGCTCATGGACACCCCAGGCCGCGACCGAGAGCAACCCCTTCGCCGGCAAGGCCAACAGCGGCGCCACCTGGACCAACGACATCAGCCACGGCGAACTGATCCGCACCACCCCCGACCAGACCATGACCGTCGACCCCTGCAACCTCCAGATGCTCTACCAGGGACGCAGCCCCAACTCGGGCGGCGACTACGGCCTCCTGCCCTACCGTCCCGGCCTGCTGACACTGCGGCGCTGACGACACGACGCGGGTCCGTCTCCCTCCGGGAGCCGGACCCGCACACGGCAGCTGAGGGGGGCTCACGCCAACCACCATGCTCACCACCACCACGCCACCCGTGCTTCACGCGCCCCCCGTGTGGGGGGTGGTCCCTTCCTGGGTTTGCGGAAGGCTTGGTACTGAAGGTCGTGGCAGGTCAGAGACGGGACGACGGGATACAGACGGATCGTTACCCAGGTGGAGTGTCATGAGCGTGGCAGCGTTGCACTGTCCGACCTTGTCGGACGCACTGTCCGAACTCAGCGATTCCAGCGCTTGGTTCTTCCCTGGGCGCGAGGATGCGCTGTCCGCTCCTCAGCTACGCGATCTCAGCAGCCGCGTTGCCGCAGGGCTGCGGCGTGCGGGCGTCGCCCGTGGCGGCCGACGCCCGCATGCGACAGCTGGCGGCCGCCCACCCGAAGGCCGAAGTGATCACCTGGATCCAGGACCGCGTCTGCGTCCGTGACCCCGGACGTCCCGAGGAGTGCGATCCGACGACTCCGAAGGACAAGGCCACGTACGAAGCCCTCTGGGGCACCGACGTGATCCTGTACCAGTCACACGACAAGGGCCGCGTCTTCTTCCGCTTCTACGGAAACGACCCCCCGATCTACACCCTCATGCACGCCCCCGCCGACACCGATGCCGATTCGTACGCGGACGTCCGCGGCTTTCGCACCACCCGCTCCCTGGGCCCCGGTTGGACCCTCCTGGGCCCCATCCCCGACCTGGACCAAGAGAACAAGCAGTGGCAGTACGACTGAGCTCCCGGACAGTGCCCCTGCCGAAAATGTCGTCCGCACCGCTCAGAAGCGTCGGGCCTCGGAGCCGGCCGTGGGACGCATCCGTGACGCGACGATGAGCGTGAGGACGATGACGGCGGCCATGGCCAGGAAGACGTCGGAGTAGGCCGAGCCGTCGTCACCGGAGTACAGGGGGTTGACGGCGTCACTGCCGCCCTGCTGCCTCGCGGACACCAGCACGCCGAACACGGCGGGGCCGGTACCGGCTCCGAGGAACTGGGCCCCCTGGAGGATCCCCAGGCCGACACCGACCTGCTCGGGGGGCAGCTCGCTCGCCGCGGCGCCGATGATGGTGGTCATCACGAACATGAAGCCGATGCTGAGCCCGAGGATCCCGAGACCGGCGAAGACCACCGAGGAGTCGCCGGTGAACGACGACAGGAACAGGGAGAACAGCCCCATGAGGCCGAGCCCGGTGAGCACCAGGAGCCGGGCGCTGTGGCGGTCGGCGAGGCGGCCGATCCACGGCGAGATGATCGCGGTGACGACGCCCGCCGGGATCATGACCAACGCGCCCTTGCCCGGGGTGAGTTCGTTGACCTCCACCAGCATCAGCGGGACGAACACCAGGCCGCCGAGGTTGACGACCATGGCCAGGAACGCGACGAGGATGCCGGTCCGGTAGACACCGCTGGTGAACAGTGATGGCGGAACGAACGGCTGGTCGACACGGACGGTGCGCACCCCGAAGAGCACGAGCGCCGCGATCGCGACCACGAGGCTGCCCGAGGACAGGAGTTCGGTGAACCCGGAGACCTGCGCCCGGGTCATGCCGAACAGGACGAGACCGGCTCCGAGGCCGAGGAGCATGCCGCCGGGGAGGTCGAGCCGACCCGAGCCCTGCGGAGTCCCGTCCGGGAGTACGCGCATGGCCGGGAGAAGCAGCAGCAGCGAGACCACCAGCATGATCCAGAACAGTGCGGGCCAGCCGAGCGCTTCCCCGATGCCGCCGCCCAACGCCGGTCCAGCCGCGGTGCCGACGCCCGCACCGGCGGACACGACGCCGATGCCGACACCGCGCCGCTCCGGCGGCAGCAGCGTCGTGACGGCGATGATCGAGAGCACGGGGATCGCGGCCGCGCCGATGCCCGTCACGATCCGCCCGGTCACGAGCACGGCAAGACTCGGGGAGATCGCGCAGATCAGGCTCCCGGCGGCGTAGGCGAGGAGCGCGAAGGCGAAGAGGCGACGCAGGCTCACCCGGTCCGAGATGCGGCCGTAGAGAGGAATACCGACCGAGAACATCAACAGGAAGCCGGTGACGACCCAGGCGAGTTCGGCCTCGGAGGCCCCGAACTCGGCCCCGATCGTCGGAAGCATCAGATTGACCATGTCGCTGGCCGTGACCGTCACGAGGATCGCCGGCATCAGCAAGGCCAGTAAGCCGAATCCCGAGCCGGTCCGCTCGGTCGTTGTCGACGTGGAAGTCATTCGAGGCCCTTCGGGCGACTTACCGCCACCATGATAGTTACAGTTAGGGTAAAAAAGAGGGCGGAGGACGCTGCCTCCGCCCTTGGTCAGTTGGTGACGCGCTGTGCGACCTCGCGCTCGCCGGCCAGCACTTGCCGTACGAGGTGGGCGATGGTCGTGCGCCCGAGCCGTTCCTTCATGGCCCGCTCCGCGTCCTGGAACTCCGCCTCGAGCAGCTTCTGCATGTTCCGGCCCACCTCGCATTCAGCGCTCGGCGGATGCGGGTGCCGCGACAGGATCGGCCCCGCCTCGACGGCGGCGTACGCGTCGTAGAGCGTGATCTCGCGGGCGGACCGGGCAAGCGACCAGCCGCCGTTGCGCCCCTCGGTGGACCGGACCAGGCCGACATCCCGCAGACTGCCGAGGATCCGCCGCACCAGAACCGGATTACTGGCCAGGCTCTCCGCGATCTCCGCGGAGGTCAACGAGTGATCCCAGCGCCCCAGCATGGTGAGTGCGTGAATCGCGACCGCACTTCTGCTGCTGATGCTCACCATGTCCCTTTCGCGACCGCCGCCCCACCGATCTAACTGCAACAACGCTAGTAGCAGTTAGATTCACGTGTCAATCCGGCATACCGGTCGTGGGGCCTGTGGGCACCGGCCCAAAGCGCGCCGCGCAGATCCCGGACAAACTCAGGCTCAGACGCCGTCAGACACGCACTGCCGAGCGACGTCGGAAGCGGAACCGCTCACGACGCGTCCGCCCCACGAGGTCGGCCGCCGCCTGCGGCCAGGCGCCGTGGTCGAAGGTGAACCCGGCATCCCTCAGCCGCCCAGGCACCACCCGTCGGCTCTTCAGGAGGAGTTCGGTGTCGGAGCGAAGAGCCAGCGCGCCGACTTCGGCCATCCACCGCGTCGCGGGCAGCCCGACCGGCATTCCCCAGGCTGCGCGCAGCGCGCGCATGAACTCCCGCTGCGGCAGCGGGCCGGGAGCCGCGAGATTGACCGCCCCACTGATGTCGTCACGGCCGATCAGGAACTCCACCGCGCGGACGAAGTCACGGTCATGGATCCAGGACACGTACTGCGCACCGCCCGCGACCGGCCCGCCCAGGCCGAGCCGCGCCAGCCAGAGCAGGTAGTCGAAGACGCCACCGCGATCCGGGCTCATCACCATCGCCGACCGCAGGGCCACCTTGCGCGTCTGCGGGGTCGCGGCCCGCTCCTGCTCCCGCTCCCAGTTCTTCGCGATCTCGACGCTGTAGGCCCAGTAGTCGGGGACCCCGGGCTCAGCTCCACCGATCCCGCCGGTCGCCTCGTCGTTCGGCGCATCGAAACGGTGGGCGTAGATGGTGGCGGTGCTCATCTGGAGCCAGACGCGGGGCGGCTTCCGGGCGGCGGCGATCGCCTGGCCCACGACGCGCGCGGAGTCCACGCGCGAGTCCATCATGGCGCGCAGATTCTCGTCGGTGTAGCGGCAACTGACACTACGGCCCGCGAGGTTGATCACGACGTCACTGCCGTCGACCGCCTCCGTCCAGGGGCCGAGCGTCCGGCCGTCCCACTGGACTTCGCCGTCCCGTACGGGGTGTCTGGTCAAAACGACCACCTCGTGGCCCGCAGCGGTCAGCGCCCGCCGCAGTACACCACCCACCTGACCGGTCCCGCCGGGCAGCACAATCTTCACTGGCCCCTCCCCTGACGCCTGGCGTCGCAACGTAGATCCAGCGTACGACCCCACCGGACCCGGCCCCCGCCGCCCGGATTCGTGCGCTTGGCCATGCGCCCCTTCGGAGGCTTTTACTCAATTCGAGTGTTTCTCCCGCTTGCAGGCGTCGAGATGGCCTCCCGGGCGACCCCTTTTGTTAACGTCGCGTCAACCTAAGGGCCTGTCGTGTCGCACGGAAGAAGGAAAATGAAAATGTGCAATCTCTGACCGTGCTCGACGGTTCCTTCGGTATTGGAATGTTTCGACTGAAGGCCTGTCGAGGCTCTCTCCACGTCGCTTCTCCGAAGTTGTCCGAGAGGGAGCGATCGCGGCCGGAATCTACGGGTCCAGGGATGTGCAATGTCAAATGAAGCCCTGTCGAAGCCCAGCGCGCCGTCCGGTGTGCAATTGCGCACCGGACCTCCCTCACGAGCGTTGCGTGCGTACCGCCGACTGATTCCGCTGCGCCTGCGTCGCGCCGTGCGGGCCAGGGTCGGGGTTGAGGATTGGGAGCGGCTTAGACATCAGCTTGAGCGCCCCGCTCTCGCAGCGCGAAGCCTGGAGCAGCGTCGGCTGTCTGCCCGGCTCGAACAAGAGGGGCTGCTCGGCGAGGGCGGTCAGGTCCCGTTCCGGACTCCGGCCGGCCTGCGCATCGCGATGCAGCGCCAGGAGATCACCCCGCTACAGGCCCGTGAGTACAACCTGCATGCCGTACTCGGAGCTCTTCGGGAGGCCGGGGTAGATCACTTCATGGTGCGAGGCATGGTGGAAACCGCCTCCACAGTGGGGATCTGCACCGAAGACCGGGCGCGGGCCGAACAGGCGCTGCACGCACTTGGTGGGCAGATCCCTCTCCAACTCGCCGTGGCCCGAGGCGGCCAGCGGCAGCAAGTGCAGTCCAGCCGGCCCGTCGGCGCCGAGAACGTGTGGCGCCGCGTCGCGACACAGTCGGTGTTCAGGGTCTTCTGCTTCTTCGCTGACTCGGAATCTGCCGAGCTCGTGCTGGGCCCGAAGTTCGGCTGCGACGTCGAATTCTGGTCCCCCTCGGAAGACGGTACGGAACTGGTGGCGCCGCGGCGCAACCTCACCTGTGAGCGGATCAGCCGCGGGAAGCCCGGGGTACAGCGACCGGGGCGGCACTTCACCCGGATGGCGTCGGCGGACACACGGCCCCAGCCCGCGGAGGTGCCCACCCGGCAGGAGTTCGCCGAACCGCTGCCCGACGATGTCGATTTCCCCGTGGACGTCGTCTACACCTGGGTGGACGGCTCGGACCCGCAGTGGCAGCTCAGACGAGCCGCAGCCGTGGATGAGCCCTACCATCCGGAGGCAGCCAATGCCGCCCGCTACCTCAGCCACGACGAACTGCGCTACTCCCTGCGTTCCCTGCACCTCTACGCGCCGTGGATCCGGAACATCTTCATCGTCACGGACCGACAGGTACCGAGCTGGCTGAACACCGAACACCCCCAGGTCCACGTCGTCGACCACCGGGAGATCTTCACCGACCCCGCCGCGCTGCCCACGTTCAACTCGCATGCCATCGAGAGCCAGTTGCACCACATCGAGGGGCTGGCCGAACACTTCCTCTACTTCAACGACGACGTGTTCCTGGGCCGCCCGGCTCTCCCGCAGGACTTCTTCCTCGCCAACGGTCTCAGCAGGTTCTTCCCCTCCAAGGCGCTGCTGCCTCCCGTCGGCAGCACCGGCACGGACGACGTCCCCGTGTCCGCCGCCGGCGTGACCAACCGGCAGTTGCTGGCGGCCAGGTTCGGCAGGAGCATCACCCGCAAGATGAAGCACACTCCCTGCGCGCTGAGGCGCAGCGTGCTGGAAGACGTGGAGCGGGTCTTCGCCGACGCCCACCAGCGCACCGCGGGACACGCTTTCCGCAGCCCCGACGACATCGCCATCACCAACTCGCTGCACCACTACTACGCCTTCCACACCGGCCGGGCCGTGCCGGGCACCATCCGCTACGACTACGTGGACATCTCCCAGCCGCGCATCGAATCCCGCCTGCGGCGCCTGCTGAACCGCTCGTACCTCGTCTTCTGCCTCAACGACACCACCACCTGTGACGGCGAGGAGCACGTAAGCGCCGGTGTCGTTCAGCAGTTCCTGGACAGCTACTACCCCACAGCCAGCCCCTACGAGTGTCCGCACGACCCCACAGCAGCGGCGGCACCGGCGGGTTCCGCGCCTTCCGTCCCCCGCGCGGTCGGAAGATCCGCAGCGCGGGCGGCCGACAGCGCGCGTTCGACGTCTTGAGCCTCGAGTAGACCGGCAGTTCCCTCATGGCCTCCTGTGAAGGAGGCGCGCTCCACCACCAGAAAAGGACGATGCCCGATGCCTCTTGTCGTCACTCTCCCGCGTAACGGGTCAGCCCTCGCACAGGTCGGCTCCTACCCCAGTGCGTTGAATTTCATGAACCGCAAGCAGACGGCTGTCCAGCGCCAGTTGCGTCGATCCGGGCTGGCAGGATACGAGCCGTTGACGCAGGCGACGTTGATGGCGGTGGCCCATCAGGCACCGGAAGGAAGCGCGGTCCTTGACGTCGGTGCGCACATCGGCCTCTATTCCGCCCTCATCGATGCCGTATACGGGCGTCGGCTGTCGGTGCACGCGTTTGAGCCCGCGCCGGAGACATCGGCGATCTGCGCGAAGATCCGGGACGTCAACGGCCTGGGATTCGAACTCGTCCGCTCAGCAGTGTCCGACACACCGGGCAGCGCGGAACTGTACCTGTCGCTGAAAGCGGAGTCCTCGCATTCCCTGAACGCGGGCCACCGCCGGCACACGGAATCGGTGACCGTCCCGGTCACCACACTGGATGCCTTCACGCAGGAACGCCCTGACCTCCGCCCGCATCTGATCAAGATCGATGTGGAAACGCTGGAGGGGCAGGTGCTGGCCGGAGGGCTGCGGACGATGAAGCAGCATCGCCCGTGGATCGTCCTGGAGATCCTGCCCAGCTCCGACCACGAGTCGCTGACCCAGAGCCTCAAGGCGATCACCGAACTCGGGTACGGGCTCTACCCGATCCAGGCGGAGAGTCCGTGGATCGGACGGAACGCGGACAACTACCGCACCCATGTGAGCAGTAACGGGCGTGACTGGCTGCTGGCGCCCGAGCCGCTCACCTACGACTTCCATCACGCGATGCGTACCTGGCTCAGGGCGATCCTGGAGTGCGATGAGCGCACCAACCTGGAGTTGCCGGGAGGATCCGTCTTCCCCGAGGGGTGGAACGCCCCCTATTCCCTGCCCACGGCGCCCCGCAAGCGCTCCTTGAAGGACCTGGTGCGCGGTCAGCGGCGGCCGGCGCCTGCCTTCTGACATCCCGCCCGCCCCGGAAAGAGAACAACTGCATGCCACAGCTCCTGCGAAGAGCTCGTGCACTGCTGACAACTCGCCGCGCCCGCCGCACGGTCGGGCCACACCTGCACAAGCAGCCGCCCGATCGGCCCGAGGGGGGCCGGCCCGAGCAGGCAGGCCCCCCGTTGCCTGCCGCTCTCCTCGCCGCACCGGGAATCGTTTCCGTGGAAGCCGAGGGCGGCCTTCGGGCGGCTCGCAGCGGAGACAGCACAACGGTCCTCCGCGCGCGTGAGGAGAATCTGCGCGTGGTGGAGCGGGTGCTGGAAACGGCCGGTGTCGAGTACTTCGCGGTGCGTGGGTATTCGTCGAGATCGGCGGTGGTGGGTGTGCCTGCGCAGCTGCGGGATGCAGTGATGGGCGCATTGGCACGCGAGGCACGGACCGAGCCCCTCTACGCCTCCGCACAGGCCGAGCAGTCCGCCATTGGCTACGCGGGGCAGCCAGGGACCTGGGCAGCGCTGACGCAGGAGCAGGTCATCCGGGTCACCGTATTTCACGCGTCCGAGACCGACAGCTCCGTCCTCGGCACATCGTACGGCTGCGACATCGAGTTCTGGCGGGAAGAAGGCGACGAACTCGTCGCGCCGCGGAACAACCGCATCACCGACCGACTGCCCCGCTGCGAGACCACGACCGAGGCACCGGGCCACCTCTTCACCGAGTTCGCCTGCGCGGACAACATGCCACCGCTTCAACCGGTACGCACCCGCAAGGCATTCACCATGCCGCTTGCGACGGACGTCCATTTCCCGGTCGATGCCGTCTACACCTGGGTGGATGGCTCGGATCCCTCGTGGCAGCTGCGGCGCAACGGAGTGGAGAAGGACCCCTACCACCCGCAGGCGGACTGTGCGGAGCGTTACCAGAGCCGGGACGAACTCCGCTATTCGCTGAGGTCACTTGAGCGGTTCGCGCCATGGATCCGGCGGGTCTACCTCGTGACGGACCAACAGATCCCCTCCTGGCTGAACACCGACCACCCCAAGGTGACAGTGGTTGACCACCGGGAGATCTTCACGAACCCCGATGCACTACCGACGTTCAACTCCCACGCGATCGAAAGCCAGCTGCACCACATCCCGGGGCTCTCCGAGCATTTCCTCTATTTCAACGACGACTTCTTCCTGGGACGGAGCATCTCGCCCGGAGGCTTCTTCCTGGCCAACGGCACCGCCCGCTACTTCCCCTCACGGGCACTGTTGCCCATCGGCCCGCCGACGCCCGAGGACGAGCCCGTCTCCGTCGCCGGCAGGAACAACCGGGCGCTTCTGGAGGCCCGTTTCGGCACGGTCATCACGCAGAAGATGAAGCACGCGCCGTGCGCACTGCAACGCAGCACCCTGTACGAAATTGAGGAAGCCTTCGCCGCGGAACACGACTACACCGCACGCAGCAAGTTCCGCAGCGAGTACGACCTGTCGATCCCGACCTCGCTGCATCCTCACTATGCGTTCCTCACCGGCCGGGCCATCCCCGCGACACTGCGCTACGAATACATCGCCTTGTCGGCACCCGACGCGCCCCTCAAGATGCAGAGGCTCCTGCGCAAGCGTCACTGCCATGCCTTCTGTCTCAACGACGTGGCCCCCGACAGCCCAGGCCAGGAAGGACAAGAAGGAACGGATCCGGACCTGCTCGCCGACTTCCTGCAGGAGTACTTCCCCCGCCCCAGCCTGTTCGAGAAGGACACCGGGATGACTCACGACTGGGCCGATGCGCGTCATCTCGGCAATGGCCAGGCGACCTACGCCAGCGGGAACCGACCGATCTAGTGTTCTGACCGGGAGGGTTGGCCGGGAGGGTTGACCGGTTGGCGGGTGCGGCGGGTGCGGCGGGTGCGGCGGGTGGATGTGCAGCCATTCGCCGCCGTGCGGGTCCGCCCGGCCGGCAGGCCATCGCGCGCCCCGCCGATGGGCGACCGCGACAAGGACACCGAGATCCTCGCCCTGCGAGCACAGCACCCGCCGGATCCGGATCCTTGGCACCACCGCACATCCCACCGCGGCTTGGGTCACCCCAGCCGCGGTGGACGACCCAGCAGGCACGCAATCTCACCGCCGGCCTCGGCGCCCGCATCGAGTTGCTCCGCTTCGTGCTCCTCGACCGCGACAGCAGACACACCGACTCCTTGTGAACCCGTCCGAGATCTTGACTCGCTGGGCGAGCAGGCGAGCCGGCGGTATCCGGACGGATTGCCGCACCACGGACTCATGTGGTCGCCGACGCCCGCCCCTTCTCGTACACGACCAGGCCTTGCGACAGCCCCAGCGGCACCAGGACCAGCTCCACCACGACCGCCTTCCAGGCATAGACGACATTGACGAGCTTGGTCGGATAGACGCACGGAAGATTCAGCAGAACCTGCCTCAGCGGCACCCGCCGTCTGCGCGCGGCGTAGATCAACGGCGGCAGAGTCAGCGCGATTTCGGACCCGAACCACCAGCCGAATGTCTCCAGGGCCGGACGGCCGAACCCGAACGTGAGCACCAGGGGCGCACCCCACCACAACGGGGCCAGCAGAATCTCCATCAGCGCGAGGGTCACCCACAACGCGAGCATCGGCTTGCGCAAGGCCAACTGACCGGTGTGCAACCGCACGTTCTGACAGAAGCCCGCCATCCACCTCCACACCTGCTTGCGCAGATACAGCAGGCTCTCCGGGTCGGCCGCCCAGGCCACCGCATCACCCACATACACCGCGCGCCGCCCCGCGATCTGCTGGGACCAGGTGAAGTCCATGTCCTCCACGATGGTCCGCTCGGGGAACCCGTACTCACCGAGGGCGCTGCGCCGGAACATCGAGCAGCACCCCGAGCACACCATCGGGCTGCCGGCGCCCGCCTGGATCGGCCGCTGCCAGTGGAATCCGTGCAGATACTCCACCGACCGGCCCCGCTCCCACAGCGTGCGGGCGAACCGGGTCTGCACATTGCCCGCCGCGATCGTCACGCGCGGATCGGCGAAGACCGGCGCGACCTTCTCGATGTAGTCGGGCGCGAGCACCGTGTCCGCGTCCACCGCGAGGACAAGCTCCGAAGTGCAGTGCGGCAGCGCGTGGTTCTGCGCCTTCGCCTTGCTGCCGAGATTGCTCCGCGGGCGCAGCACCTCGGCGCCGTACCGTCGCGCGACCTCGCCGGTGGCGTCGGCGGACGCGTCGTCCACCACGATCACCCTGCGCGGCGGCACCGTCTGTGCCGCGATCGACTCCAAGGTCGCCGGGAGTCCGGACTCCTCATTGTGCGCGGGCACGATCACCGTCACGTCATGCATGGCCACGCCCCTGTACGAGCCGCCGCAACCCGGCCTTGACCAGCACGAAGGCGCCCACCACCGCGTACACAAGAACGCTCACTCCGACAACCGGCAGTCCACTGCCCATACCCGCTCCCCCGTCATCCGCTCGGCCACTTCTTCGCTTCGGCGCTTCGCCGTCGCACACCCCGAAAGTAGCCCGGTGTCAGACGCGGAACGCCGGGCCGCCACGATCTGTGGACAGCCCGGCGCCTGTGGACAACTCCCCCACCCGTACGAGGAGTTGATCGACCCACCGAACGGTGGTAGCCGCCGGGATTTCCGGCGAAGAGGACGACAGCGCCCTGGCGTAGCGATTGATCGCGTTGCGGAAGGCGACTTGCGACGCGAAGATGCTGGTCAGAGAAGTGAGCATCGCGGTCGGGTCGGCGCCGGCCACAGCCGCCGCCCGCGACTCCCCGTACCTGGCCCGGGGAATGGTCCGGTCAGGCCGCTTGGCCTCGGCCCGGTACAGGGCGGCGGCCTCGAAGCACATGAAGGCGATGCCGAGGGCGGCGAAGACACCCGATCCGTCCCACCCCGGCCGGGCACGGCGATCACGAGGACGACGAGGAGGAGTGTCTCGATGATGAGAAGGAAGCCGAGGACGCGGGCTCTCAGTTCAACGCCTCGACGCCTCGGCGTCCCCGGAGCCAGAGGGCGGAAAATGCCCCGGGTGGATCGAGTGCTTGCTCCCGCTACGGCCGCCATCGACTGCGGACGAAGCCGCTCGGAGAACCAGTACAGCGAAGACCCGGCGCTCAGACGTCGTCGACGGAAACTCCCGCCTCCTTACGAAAAGGGCTTCGGCCGCGCGGGCGGAGCGATACTGGTGGTGGCGGTCGCCCCACCGACCGGGCCCGCCTCGGACGCGGGCCCGGTCGGTGGGGACGCACCTTTGTCGATGTCTCCGAGGAGAGCCGTTCATGACCACGGCGAAGGACCTGTTCATCATCGCCATGGACCTGAAGCATTCCGTGGGACAGGGCGATCTGTCCCTCGCACTCGCGGGAGCCGAGCTGATCGATCTCATCGGTGCGGGAGCGGTCGCCGTGGACGGCGACCTCATCGTGCCGGGTGGACAGCCGACGCTGGACGATCGGCTCATGGGCGAGGCTGCGGCAAGGCTCACTCGGCAGGCACCCTACGAGCGGATCGAGGACTGGCTGTGGCGTCGGGGGCGAGACCTCTCGGCCGCGTACCAGGCCACCCTGGAAGCGAACAGTGAGCTGAAGCCGCGGCGAAGCGGCCGGTTGCCCTTCGGCTCGGAACGCGTGGAACTGGTCGATACGCCCGCGCGCCGCCGTGCGGCCGACCGCTGGAAAGAGAAGGAACCCGTCCTGACCGCGCTCGCCTCGGTCGTGGGCATCGGCGATGAACGATCCGGCGATGAGCCCGGCCTCGATGACGAGGCGGTGACGACCGTACTGGCCGCCGTCCACGACGCGGTGATGGAGCTGGAGGCCGTACGCCAGAGGCGGGCCATCGAGAACGCGGCCTTCGCCAACCTCTGGCGCGGACCATGAGCCGAACCAGCGCGGTGATCGAGCACGGCACCCGCCACGTCCGGCTCCTTGGCACCACCGCACGCACCACCGCACGCACCACCGCAGAGCCCGCCGCACACCCCACCGCACACCGGGGGCAGTGAAACTCGATGGGGCTCCGTAACGGGCCCCTCCCGTGACGCCCATCAGCCGTCTCTACGTTCATGAGTTGAGTGCAGTTCTGTCCATCCGCTCCCCGGAGAGGAGGGCGCGCTTCATGACTTTCCCGCTCCCCGTCCTTGGCAGCTGGTCCACGAACTCGACGATGCGGGGCCGTTTGTACCGGGCGATCCGCCCTTCCAACCACGCTCGGAGCGTCGCGCTGTCGAGCGTCTCGCCGCGACGCAGCACGACGAAGGCCTTGACCGTCTCACCCCACGCAGGGTCGGGCACGCCGATGACCGCCGCCTCGAGGACGGCAGGATGCGTCGCCACCACGTTCTCGACCTCGACGGAGTAGATGTTCTCCCCGCCCGAGATGATCATGTCTTTGAGCCGGTCCTTGAGATAGAGGAATCCCTCGTCGTCGAGGCAGCCGATGTCCCCGGTGCGAAACCATCCGTCGGGCGTGATCGCCGCAGCCGTCTCCTCGGGCTTGTTGAGGTAGCCGGGCGTCAACTGCGGGGTACGCAGCCAGATCTCTCCGTCGGCGCCGGGCGCCACGTCCTCCCCCGTACGCGGGTCGACGACGCGGCACGCGCAGTTGTCGAGGACCTCCCCGACCGAACCGGGGTGCCCCGCTGCGTCCCCGTACCGCCTCAGAGGCTCGATGGCGACACCGGCGCAGGTCTCGGTGAGCCCGTAGCCCTGCGAGAAACCGGTGTGCGGCAGCATCTCCATCGCCTGCTCGACGAGCGTGTCGCCCGCCGGCGCGGCGCCGTAGATGACCACCTCGAGCGAGTCGAAGTCGTGCACCGCGACCGCGTTTTCGGCCACGAGGCGACTCAGTATGGTCGGCACGAGGACGGTGTGGGTGACGCCGCGTTCCTCGATGACCGTGCCCAGTTCGGCGACGGACGTCCCCGACGGTACGACGAGTTCGCCGCCCACGTGCACGCTGCACACCACGGAACTCATGCCGCTCACATGGAACATCGGCAGGCACGCGAGAAACGTCATGTCCGGGTGCATGCGCCAGCGGCGCGTGGCCTGAACGCAGGTGTGGCTGAGGTTGCGTTCGAGCAGGGGGACGCCCTTGGGCGAACCCGTGGTGCCGGTGGTGTACAGCAGGAGGACCGCCGACTCCGGGTCCTGATCCGGATCCTGGTTCGGGTCCTGGTCCTGGTCTTGATCCGGGTCCTGATCCGGGTTCGGGTTCGGCGGCGTGTGCGGGTCGCCGTCTGCGTACCACTGCTCGAAGGGTGTCGGCCCGTGACCAGGGCCGTCGAGCCAGATGACGCGCTCCCGCGGGCCGATCAGATGGGCGAACTCCCGCTCGGCGAAGACGAGGACCGGAGCGCTGTCGGCGAGGACGGCCCGGCTCTCCTCCGGTCCGAGGCGCCAGTTGACGCACACCAGCTGTGTCCCGCTCCAGGACGCGGCATACACCAGTTGCACGCACGGCAGCCCATTGCGCGCGAGCACCGCGATCCGGGATCCGCGTGCGACGTGGCCGTCCCGCAGGGTGGAGGCGATGCGGGCGACGTCGGCGGTGAGTTGGGCATAGGTGCGCGTACCGGTCGGGGTCGTGACGGCGCGGTGGTTCGGCCGCCGGTGACAGTGGTGGGCCAGGGTCCGAGCCAAGGTCACGGGGGAAGTCCTTCCGCTCACGGCGGTTCGAGGGGCTGCTCCGGGCGTCGGCGGGAGAACCGGCGCGCATCGCTCAATAGATCAACTTGATCCAACTTCAATTTGCTTGTGATGCTAGGCCCGTTGAACACGCCCGGCAACAGTCCGTCATGAGGCAGGCAGGCCAAACCCTGAACCGACTTCATATCCGACTGGAACCCGGCACGTGCCCGGGCTCCAACCCATCGGAGGGTTCGACATGTTGAACCATTGACATGTATGTGACCCGCTTCTACGCTCCCGCACGCACCGCTCCATCGACGATCCGTCAGATTCGGAGGACGAGGATGGCCTCGCGTTCGGTGAACAGATCACCCGTGCCCCGAAGAGCCGTACTCGGCACCGCCCTGGGAGGGGCGACAGCCGTGGCACTGTCCGGGACGGCCCACGCCGCAGAGCCCTCCGCGGATGACGACACAGCGACCAGCGGGGGCGACAGACACGCCTGGAAGCTCCGAGACACCATGACCGGCGACGGCGCATGGGAGGAATTCCTGCGCGGCCAGGACCTGTTGTGGACCAAGCTGCCCACCCGCTGGTACGACGGGCCCTTCCTCGGCGACGGGCTGCTCGGCAGCATGATCTACCAGGAACCCGACGCCAACCAGGTCCGTTTCACCGTTCAACACGGCCGCGTACAGGACCACCGGCCCGAGTTCGGCAGCGGCTGGGGCACGGCCCGGCTGCCCGTCGGGCACCTCACGCTCGAACCGGTCGGCACCATCACCGCCGTCGACTGGCGCCTGAGCCTGTGGAACGCCGAACTCACCGGCACCGTCACCACCACCGCGGGCACACTCACCCTCGCCGGCCTCATCCAGGACGAGGTGCTGGCTCTGCGCGCCACGGCCGACGGCGGCGAGGAGGTCCACTGGACCTTCCACCCCGAGGAGGCCATCAGCCCCCGGAAGATCCAGGAGGACCCGCCCGCCGGGTACACCGCCAACCCCGCCTGGACCACCAGGACGCGCGACGATGGCACCGAACAGGTGCTCCAGCCGCTGACCGGTGGCGGCCGGACCGCCACGGCGTACCGGCGCAGCGGCGACGAACTGCTGCTCAGCGTCGGACACAGCTTCCCCTCCGACACCGCGGCCGAGTCCGACTCGCTGCGCAATCTGCGGCGCGCGTCCTCGTACAGCCGCCTCAAGGGTCGGCACGCCGACTGGTGGCACGCGTTCTACCGGAAGAGCTTCGTGTCGTTCCCCGACCAGCGGCTGCAGAGCTTCCACTGGATCCAGCTCTACAAGGTGGCCAGCGCCAGCCGTGCCGGCGCCCCTGTGATGGCGACCCCCGGACCCTGGCTGGAGCCCACGCCCTGGCCCGGGGTGTGGTGGAACCTCAACGTGCAGCTGGAGTACTGGCTCATCCACGGCTCCAACCACCTGGAACTCGACTCGCTCGCCACCACGGTGCGGCAGGGCCAGGAACAGTTCATCGCGAACGTCCCCGCCGCGTACCGCTCCGACAGCTCCGGCGTGGGCCGCAGCTCCGACATGTTCGCCACCCGCGAGGTGGGCGAGCCCGGTACGGGGGCCGAGACCGGGGACCTCACCTGGGCGCTGCACAACGTCTGGCTGTCCTACCGGCACACCATGGACGAGTCCCTGCTGCGCGACACCGTCTTTCCGGTGCTGCGCCGGGCGATCAACTACTACCTGCACTTCCTCGACCCCGGCAGCGACGGCAAGCTCCATCTGCCGTCCACGCTGTCGCCCGAGTACCCCGTGGTGCCGCCGCAGGACACCAACTACGACCTCGCCCTCATCCGCTGGGGCTGCCAGACGCTGATCGAGTCCGCCGAACGCCTCGGTATCGACGACGAGTTGATGCCACGCTGGCAGGAGGTGCTCGCCAAGCTGGTGCCGTATCCGGTGAACGACGACGGCTTCATGATCGGCGCCGACACACCGTACGCCCAGTCCCACCGGCACTACTCGCACATGCTCAGCGTGTACCCGCTGTACCTGGTCAACTGGGAGCGGGCCGAGGACCGCGACCTGATCACGAAGTCGGTGGAGCACTGGCACGCGATCACCGGTGCGCACCGCGGCTACAGCTACACCGGGGCCGCCTCGATCTACGCGTCGACCGGCGACGGCGACACCGCGCTCACCTATCTGCGGAAGTTCTTCGACCCCGACACCAGCTATCCGTGCCGGGCCAACACGCACTACACGGAGGCGGGTCCCGTCATCGAGACCCCGCTGTCGGCCTCGCAGTCCCTGCACGACATGTTCTGCCAGAGCTGGGGCTCAGTGGTCCGGGTCTTCCCCGCCGTGCCGAGCGCGTGGGCAGACCTCACGTTGCACAACTTCCTTACGCAGGGCGCCTTCCTGGTCAGCGCCGTGCGCAAGAAGGGGACCACGCGGTTCATCCGCGTCAGGAGCCTGGCGGGCGAGCCGCTCAAGCTTCGCCACGGCCTGAGCGGGTCGCTCACCGTACTCCTGGACGACGGAACTCCGGCCGACACGGAGGACCTTGGCGACGGCACCCTCGCCATCGACCTGCCCAAGGGCCGCGAAGTCCTCGTCCACGCGGGCGAGCGTCCCGACCTCACGGTCGGGCCCGTCGCCATCAGCGAGCCGGGCGCGGCCTGGGGGCTGCCGTAGGCGCTGCGTAGGTGGTGCGGCGGCACAGCCGCACCAACAGACCGGATCTCCCAGGGAGAGTGTCATGGCGGTTCCCCTCAGACCCCTGGTCGCCGCGCTCTGCGTCGGCCTCGTGGCCACACTGTTCACCACCGCGCCGACGAACGCGCGGGCCGAAGCGCCATCGGACGCCGAAGCCTGGACCGTGTCGGCGGCACCGGGCGCGCCCCGTGCGCGTATCGCCCTGGACGAGGACACCGGAGCCGTCAGCCTCGCGGTCACCCGCGGCGGGCGTACGGTCATCGAGCCCTCGCCCGTGGGCATCGTCACCGAGAGCGCCGACCTGTCCACGTCCCTGCGCTCCCTCGGGCGCACGGACCGGCAGATCGACGAGCGGTACCGGACGAAGTCCGGGAAGCGGCTCGAGCGCAGGGTCCGCATGCAGGAGACCCGGCTGTCGTTCGGCACGGCGGCCGGGGACCGGTTCGACCTCGTCGTCCGTGCCTCCGCGGACGGGATCGCCTACCGGTACGTCCTGCCCGCCGGATCGGGCGACGTCCTGCGCGAGACCTCCGCGTTCAACCTGCCGCCGGACGCCGACGCCTGGCTCGGTACCTACCGGGCCGACAACGAGGGCCAGTTCACCCAGTACACCGCCTCGACCGCGCCCACCGGTGAGTACTCCGACCAAGCGCTGTTCGCGACCGCCGGTGGCTACACCCTGCTCGCCGAGTCCGACCTCACCGGCGCCTATTCGGGCGCCCGGCTCGCCCACGACCAGGGCTCGGGCACGTATCGCATCAAGCTCGCCGACGACCGGGTCGACGCGGAGGGCCAACTCGCCACCCCCTGGCGGGCCATGGTCACCGGAGACCTCGCCACCGTCACCCGCTCCACCTTCACCGACGACCTCGCCCCCGGCTCCAAGGTCACCGACTCTTCATGGGTCCGCCCCGGCTCCGTGCTGTGGACCTGGCTCGCCGGAGGCCGCGAGGCCGGGCAGAGCCTGGCGGCGCAGAAGAGTTACGTCGACTACGCGGCCGAGCGGGGCTGGCCGTACGAGGCCGTCGACGCGGGCTGGTACTACAAGCCCGGCGAGTGGGAGACCACGGATCCCGACTGGCAGACCAACAGCTGGATGCCTGAACTCGTCGACTACGCCCGCGACAAGGGCGTCGGCATCGTCGTCTGGATCCACCATCGAGACCTCGACACACCACAGGAGCGCGCCCAGTGGCTTCCCACGCTGGAGCGGTGGGGCGTCAAGGGCGTGAAGATCGACTTCATGGACTCCGAAACGCAGTCCATGCTCCAGTGGTACGACACGATCCTCCCTGCGACCGCCGAGCACCACCTCATGGTCGACTTCCACGGATCGACCATCCCGAAGGGTATCCAGCGCACCTGGCCCCACGTCATGACCCTGGAAGGCGTCGCCGGCGAGGAGAAGCGGACCAACACGGCCGCCCACCTCACCACTTTGCCGTTCACCCGCAATGTCATCGGCTCGATGGACTTCACGCCCGGCGCCTTCCAACGCGTCGGCCTGCGCCCCAACTCCGACGCGGCCGAAACCGGACTCCCGGTCGTCTACGAATCGGGCCTGCAAATGTACGCGGGCACTCCCGAGTCGTACGACGCGCGGCCGCTCGCACGCGAGTTCTTCGACCAGCTCCCCGCCGCCTGGGACGACACACGGCTCCTTTCCGGGAAGCCCGGGAAGGAGGCGGTCCTTGCGCGCCGCAGCGGCGAGCGCTGGTTCCTCGGCGGTGTGTACGCAGGCGCCGCACACACCGCCGAGGTGCCCCTGTCGATCGGTTCGGGGCAGTGGCTGGTCGAGACGATCAGGGACGGCGCCGACGGACTCGTAAGGAAGCGGCAGGTCCTGCGTGGCGGCGAGACCCTCGGCGTCGACGTCGTGGCCAATGGCGGCTTCGCGGGCATCGCGTGCCCGTGGCGGCCGGGGGTCACCAACTGCGCCCGTTGAGATGTCCTTCAACAGCCTTCGTACGACGTCACGTTGGAGGAGGCCCCCAGGGCCGTGGCTGTACAGCGAGGACGACGCCTTCCGTACCTGGCACTGCCCTCAGCCGCGGGCCTGACCCCACGTCAGTGATACCTCCACGCATGACCTGGGCCTTCTCTTCTCCCCTTCGCGGGTCACGGCCTGGCGTCCCACGGGCGACCACCTATGAAACACCGGGTCCGAATTGAGTCACGCGGTCACTGACCAGTCTTCACAATCGGGCGGCGGAAGGCGCCCCGGTAGGCGGTTGGGGTCATGCCGATCTGGCGGCTCAGGTGTTGGCGGAGCGACTCGCCGGAGCCGAGGCCGCTGCGGCTGGCCACGTGGTCGACGGTGAGATCTGTGGTCTCCAGCAGCTCGCGGGCCCGCAGCAGCCGCTGCTGGAGCAGCCATTGGAACGGGGTCACACCAGTCTCGGCTGTGAAACGGCGGGTCAGGGTCCGCACACTGACCTTGGCTTGACCGGCCAGGTCGCGGAGGGAGATCGGCTGGTCCAGGTGCTGCAGTGCCCAGATACGGGCCGCGTCCAAGGAGGAATAGGTCTCGGCCGGGAGTGGGGTCTGTACGAACTGGGCCTGCCCGCCGTGGCGGACCGGGGTGACGACGGCGGCACGGGCCGCCGCGTTTGCCACGGCCGCGCCGTAGTCGGAGCTGATCAGGTGCAGGCACAGGTCAATCCCGGCGGCTGAGCCCGCGCCGGTGACGATCGGCCCGTCCTGGGCGAAGAGCCGGTCGGCATCCACGCGCACCGAGGGGAAGGCGCGCTGCAGTTCCTCAGCCAGGCCCCAGTGGGTGGTGGCGACACGGCCGTCGAGGAGCCCGGCCTGGGCGAGGACGAAGGCACCGCTGCAGATCGAGGCAACACGCTTGCCCCCGGCGGCCGCCTCCCGCAACGCGTCCAGTGCGGCCGGCTCGGCGTCATGTCGGCTGGCGGTCGAGGGGACGATCACCGTGTCCGCCGCCGCGACCGTCTGAAGGCCGTTCCGGACCACCACCTCGATGCCGCCGGATGCGGCGATCACGCCGGGCGTGGCGGTGCACACCGTCACCTCATAGCCGGGGCGTCCGTCGAGTTCGGCGGCGCCGAGCAGCGCAGACGGCATGGACAGGTCGAAGGGCTTGATCGCGGGAACGGCCAGGACGGCGACACGACGCATGGCTAGATCCTTGGAGGCCATGGCTTTCGGGCCACTAATCTACCCTGCGTCCGCACGGCAGAGTTGGGCGTGCGGACGGGCCCTCCGTGAACCGCGTTTCCCCCTTTGGGGAAGCGTTCCATTTTTGAAGGTGAACGGAGACAAGACCATGGGTGGATCAGTCGTCATCGGGGCGGGCGCGACCGGGGTCGCGACCGCCAGGCAACTGGCCGACAGCGGCAACCGGGTCCGCCTCATCACCCGCAGCGGCAGTGGTCCTGACTACCCCGGCATCGAACGGATCGCTCTGGATGCAGGCCGTACTGACGAGCTTGCCGAGGCGCTGGCCGGAGCGACCACGGTCTTCAACGCCGCCATGACGGCCTACCAGACCTGGCCGGAGACCATGCCGCCGTTGTTCGCCTCGATTCTCGCCGCAACCGAGCGAGCCGGGGCCGACTACGTGATGCTCGGCAACCACTACGGCTACCAGCAGACCACCGGGCCGGTCACCGAGCGCACCCCGATGGCCCCGCACACTCGAAAGGGCAGAGTGAGGGCCGAGCTGTGGCGGCAGGCCAAGTACGCCCACGACCAGGGCCGACTGCGGGCCACCGAAGTGCGAGCCGGCCAGTATCTGGGCCCAGGCGCAGTCTCGGCGTTCACGCTGCTGGTCGTGCCCCGAGTGCGCGGGGGTGAACTGGCTCTCGTCCACGGCAACCCCGATGCGGCGCACTCGTTCTCGTACGTCGAGGACGTCGCAGCAGCGCTGGTGACGGTCAGCAGTGACGAGCGGGCCTGGGGGCGTGCCTGGCACGCCCCGGTCATCACCACGACCGTGCGCCAGGCCGCGACTGAACTCGCCCAACTCCACGGAGCGCCCCAACCGCGGTTGGAGCCCCTCACCGAACGGGACCTGACGCTGCTGTCCTTCGCCGATCCCCTGTGGCGCGAGTTCGCCGAGATGAGCTATATGTCCGAGCGTCCATTCATCGTGGCCGACAGCGATATCCGCGACACCTTCGGAGCCAAGGCTTCAACACTCCGCGAAGCGTTGGCGGCCTGACCCGCGGTGGGCGGGGACTGCGCCCCAGGACCCGCCCACGCCTGGACATGAGGCGTGCGAGGTGCTCGACGATCGCCGCACAGTCCCGAACTGCGTAGGTGCGCATCAGGCCGAGGGTCCGCGCCGCGGCCACGTTCATCCGAGGCCGGCGAGGTGTTGAAAGTCCTTCACCGCTTCGCCGTCCGTGAGAGGTCATCGACATCCGCCGGCGTACGGGGGCGGGGCACGGTGAGTCCCAGGTCGAGGCGCTTGTCCATGTCGAGGCGGAACGTGCCGTACGGGTTGACGTTGGACCAGAAGAGCGCGGTCAGGCCGCGCCGGTCCTCGTCCGACAGCTTCTTCGCCCAAGCCGGTTCGGCCAGGACCTGCTGGACCAGCAGGGTGTTGACGTGGACGAGCGCGGACTGGAGCAGGTGCACGGCGAGCATCGTGGATTTCCCGACGCAGGCCGGGGCTGGCGAGGTAGTCGCAGGCGTCACGTTGTTACGACCGAAGGCGCCGAGGATGGCCGAGCGGTTGGTCGAGGAGATCCTTGCTGCCCTGGACGAGCAGACCGTCACTGTTCCGGGAACCGAGGCAGCCGCTTTGATCGTCCCGAGCCTGGCCGGATCGCTGGCCGCCGTGCTTGACCAGCGCAAGTTGCTGGCCGGGCGGATCGAGGAACTGCTGGAGACCCACCCTCTTTCGAAGGTCCTGACGTCCATGCCGGGCATCGGCGTCAGGACCGGCGCACGGATCCTGATCGAAGTCATCGAAGTCGGCGACGGCGGCACCTTCCCGAGCGCCGACCACCTCGCCGCCTACGCAGGACTCGCCCCCGCGACCCGCAACTCAGGCTCCTCGATCCGCGGCGATCAACCCTCCCGCAGGGGAAACAAGTAGCTCAAGCGAGCCTTCTTCCTCTCCGCGTTCACAGCCCTGGGCGACCCCGCATCCCGGGCCTACTACGACAAGAAGATTGGCCAGGGCAAGCACCACACCCAGGCCCTGCTCTGCCTCGCCAGACGCCGAGCCGACGTCCTCTACGCGACGCTCCGCGACGGCACCTTCTACGAACCTCAGCCGATGGCCTCGGTCACCTGACCAACGGTTCCGCGAGGAGGACTACTCGATCAGCCTCGACATCGAAACCGAGCACCGGATGGCCCGAGTCACTCTCCGGATCCATCAGCACCGGCTTACCCAAGTGCCGCCCAATGTCACGGAGGAAGCCGCAGAAGACATCCAGCCGCTCCTGCCCCTGCAACTCCCGCAAATTGACGTCGAAGTCGATCTCGTCGTCGGCGTAGAACCGGAAAATCGCCAGCACACCGGCAACCGGCCAGACCCGCAGGTTCGGGCACTCGGCATCCGCAGGACGTGCCAACACGGCCTCCGCGCGAGGCACCGAAAACACCGTCTCGCCTTCGGAGTACTGGCACTTCCAGCCCCTCTCAACGGCAAGATCGAGAACCGACTGCCAGTCCTCCACCGAGGCACCTGGGACACGCACATCCGGCAGCGACCCCATCAAGTCCGGATCGAAGAAGCAGCTCACGTCGTCCCACAGCAGATCGGCCATGTCGCCATGCTGCCCGCCTACCCGAACCAACGCAGCCCGGTTTCCCTCGACCAAAAAGATAGGGGCCCCGGCGCCCCGCTCACAGCGTCCAGGTGACCACGGCCGCTGCCGCCAGCAGGCCGACCCCACCCAGCAGACAGTCGACCGCGGCCCGCAGCAGCAGGAACTTCCGTCTGGCGAGTGCGGCCATGTAGCGCAGGTGCTCCGCGCGATAGCCCATCGCCAGGCAGTCATTGAGCTCCTCGCGGTTCAGCCGGGACCAGCTCGGCCAGCCCGGACCCCCGAGATCCGGCCGTACCGCGAGCAGGAGCAGCACCGTCGCGGCCAGTAGCGCCGCGCCGCCGAGGGCGCCGATCGCGACGGCCGGCCCCGACAGATGCAGATCCTTGACGGTCGAGCCGAGCGCAACGAGTACGGCCACGGACAGGGCCAGCAACAAGCTCGCCTTGCCCTCGGAGCGGGCAAGGTCGCTTTGCAGGGACGTGAGTGTCGCCGCTATACGATCCTGTGTCCTGTCGTCTGGTGGGGCAGGTTCGGTGGTTGTCATCAGCGCGTCGTCTCCCGCTACTTCGGACGATTTCCCTGGTGTCTCAGGTGCCGTGTGCGCTGGAGGATACGCCGGGGCCGATTGACGAACCGCCGCCTGTCCCACGTCGTCTTCCGGATCATGAAGCGCGATCAACGAAGCCAACTCCGTGAGCCGGTAGCCCGCAACGGGGTGCCGAAGGCGGTAATGGCGGGTCAGCCCTTGACCGCTCCTGCCGCGAGCCCGGAGGCGAGCCGGTGCTGGACCGCCACGAAGAAGATCAGGACCGGCACCGTGACCAGCGTGGAGCTGGCCATGACCGGGCCCCAGCTGGTGGTGTTCTCACCGAAGAACTGGAAGATGCCGACCGCGGCCGTGTACTTGTCGCTGCTCTTCATGAAGGTGTACGCGAAGACGAACTCGTTCCACGCGGTGATGAACGCGAAAATCGACGTGGCGACCAGCCCGGGTGCGACCAGCGGAAGCAGTACGGAACGGAACATCCGCCACCAGGAGCAGCCGTCGATGTACGCCGCCTCTTCGATGTCCTTGGGCACGGTCTGCACGAAGCCTCGCAGGGTCCAGATCGCGAAAGGCAGCGAAAGCGCGGTGTAGACGATGGTGAGGCCGAGGAGGCTGTTGAGCATGTCGTAGTCGCGCATCTGGATGAACAGCGGGATGACCAGCGCTTCGAGCGGCACCATCTGCACGATCAGGACCATGACCAGCACGGATGTGCGGAACTTGAACTTGAAGCGGGCGACCGCGACAGCTGCGAACAGCGCGAGGGCCGCCGAGACCACGACCGTACCCAGGCCGATGATGGCCGAATTCACCAAGTAGGTACCGAAGTTGCCACGTTCGAAGACCGTACTGAAGTGGTCGAAGGTGACGCCGCCGGGCAGGAGGTCCGCTCCGCGGCTCTGGGCGCTCGGGTCCAGGGCCGTCGAGACCATCCAGTAGATCGGGAAGAGGGCGAAGATCAGGAGTGCGGCGACGGCTGCCGGCAGACCGACCTTGGAACCGAGGGAGGACCGCGTCGTGGCGGGCATGTCGGTGGTGCTCACAGGTCCTCCTCGCCCTGCCTGAACAGGGTGCGGATGTAGATGATGGTGATCACGAGAAGGAGGAGGGTGAGCAGGACCGCCGCGGCGGCGCCCGTCCCATAGTCCTCCTTGGCGAAGGCTTCGAGGTACGAGTAGACGCCGAGGTTCTCGACCTGCTCGTTCTGGCCCTGGCCTCCGGGCATCAGGAAGATCTGCGTGAAGACCTTGAAGTCCCAGATGGTCGACAGGATCGTCACCACGAGGAACACCGGTTTGATGGCGGGCACGGTGACCTTCCAGAACCGCTGCCAGGCGTTCGCGCCGTCCAGCATCGCCGCTTCGTAGAGCTCCTTGGGAATGGTCAGGAGTCCGGCGAAGACGGTGATCGCGACGAACGGGAAGCCGTGGTGGACCACGTTGAGGGTCCCGATGGCGTAGAAGGAGAGGCGGTCGGTGAACCAGTTGCTGGAGTCGGAGCCGCCCACCAGAGCACTGAACAGGCCGTCGCCCGGCTGGAAGAGCCAGATCCACACGTAGGTACCGGTGACCGCGGGCATCGCCCAGGCAGCCATGATCGCCGTGGAGCAGATGGTCCGCCACACCGGACCGAGACGGCCCAGGAGCAGAGCGACCGCGGTGCCGAGCACCACCGTCAGGCCGACACAGGCCACCGCGAAGAACACGGTGTTGGGCAGCACCGTCTTCCAGAGCAGATCGCCGCTGAGGAGTTCGACGTAGTGGTCGAAGCCGGTGAAGGTGGCGACGCCGCCGCCGAACTTCACCTCGTAGTCCTGCACCGACAGGACGCCGACCTGAATCATCGGCCAGAGCAGCAGTCCCGCGAGGACGACGAGGGAGGGGGCGAGCAGCAGCCAGGGCCGGGTGAGGGTGGTCCGGCGCTTACGCCTCAGCAGGCGTTCGGACTCGGGCGAGGGCACGGACGGCCGGCTGCCCTGGCGCTCCGGGGCCTCCACGGTCCCGGTGGCGAGCGTGCGGTTCATGGAGCTCTCAATGGTCGGGTGTGTGGGGGGACTTGAGGGGTGCGGCGTGGAGTGACCCACCGTTCGGCCGTGGCAGTGACTCACCGTTCGGCCGTGGCAGTCACTCGCCGACCGCGGGAGTCACCTGCGCCGTTCGACGGTGAGTGTCACTCGCTCTGCGCGAAGATGGCGTCCATTTCCTTGGCCGCCTTGTCGGCCGCCTGCTGCGGCGTGGACTTGCCGGCCAGGATCGACTGGACCATCTTCGGGATGACCTGGGTGGCCTGGATCTCGGTGTACGACTTGGCCTTGGGGACGCTCGCGCCGCCATCCTTGAACTGCTTGACGAACGGCTTGACCAGCGCGTTGTCCTTGTCGGGCATCTTGTCGAGGTCAGTGTTGGTGGGCGGCAGGTAGCTGGACTGCTCGGCCCACTTCTTCGCGAACTTGCCGGTGGTGAGGAGCTTGATGAACTCCCACGACAGGGCCTGCTTGTCCGTCTTGAACGCGGAGAGGTAGGAGCCGCCGAGGAACGACGGGGACATCCCGCCGTCCTTACCGGGGATCGGGATGGCGCCGAGCTTGCCCTTGAGGTCGGGGTTGGCGGCGGTGAAGGCCTTCGGGGTCCAGTTGCCGGAGAAGGACATGGCGACCTCGCCCTTGTTCCAGGCGTCTCCGACCTCCTTCTCGGTCCAGGTGTTCACCTTGGCCGGGGACACCTTGTCCTTGAGAGCGAGGTCGGTGTAGGCCGTGATGCCTTCGACGGACTTCTTCGAGTTGATGCCCGACTTCCACTTGCCGCCCTTCTTCACCGCGAGT
This sequence comes from Streptomyces endophyticus, assembly GCF_035798155.1. Classification (NCBI taxonomy): domain Bacteria; kingdom Bacillati; phylum Actinomycetota; class Actinomycetes; order Kitasatosporales; family Streptomycetaceae; genus Streptomyces; species Streptomyces endophyticus. The sequence continues at coordinate 63,084 of NZ_JAOZYC010000122.1, forward strand.
TCGCCACCCGCGCCCCAGATGAAGGGCGTGGCGAACATCTCCGCGCCGCCCGCGACGGGGAAGGCGAGCATCTTCGGCTCTTCCTTCTTCAGGGTCTTGGCGGCCGAGCCGAGCTCCTCCCAGTTGGTCGGAGGCTTGATCTTGTGCTTCTCGAAGATGTCCTTGCGGTAGACGACCGAGCGGACTCCCGCGTACCACGGCATGCCGTACTGCTTGCCGCCCAGGGTTCCCGCGTCCTTGAGGGCGGGGACGAGGTCGTCGGTCAGGCCGGCCTCGTCGACCTCCTTGGAGACGTCGACGAGCGCCCCCTTGTCGGCAAAGCCGGGAACCCAGGTGGTGCCGACCTCGGCGACGTCGGGCACCTGGTCGGCACCGCCCTCGATGGCGGTGGTGAACTTCCGCTGGGCGCTGGCCCACTGCTGGTACTCGACCTTGATCTTGGCGCCGGTCTTCTTCTCGAAGGCGGCGGCGGCCTCCTTGAAGAAGGGCTTCGCGTCGGGGTTGGTCCCCTCCATGATCCAGACGGAGAGCGTCTTGCCCTTGCCGTCGGTCCCGCCGTCGGCCTCCGAGCCACCCCCTCCGCAGGCGGTAGCGGTGAGCCCGAGTGCCAGGGCGGTGCCGGTGGCTGCGATGACGCGTCGGTTCATGGGTGGTGGCTCCTCTTACAGCAGTACAGCAGGGAAGTGATGTTGCCCGTGATATGCCCTTGAGCACGCAGATTCTCATCACGTTCTCACCATGAGGTCTAGACCCTTTTGGAAGTGGCGACTGAAACGTGATCCGCGTTGCAGACCGTGCAGCCGGCGCGGGCCGTGCGATCCGTTCCAGCGACGGTCAAGGAACGGCGACGACATGCCAGTTGCCCGGGATTGGGCCGATCCCGGGCAACTGAAACGGCCAGGTCAGCGCCCGATCTTCACCTCGGCGCCGCTCTTCGCCGACTCGTAGACCGCACTCAGCATGCGGGCCATCTCCAGGCCCTGTTCTGCGGTGGCATCGGCCGGAATCTCGCCCCGGCAGATCCGCAGGAAGTGGTCGATCTGGTTCGCGAACCCGACCTTGAAGTCGAAGCCGAGCGAGTCGATCTGCGGCCGCACATGCAGGAGGGTGTCGTGCCGCTCGGTGAGCATCAGCAGTTCGGGCTCGATCTCCGCGCCGCCCTTGTCACCGTGGATGCGCACACTGATCTCGTTGCGTGCGTGCAGCGAGTACGACGTTTCCACATCGAGCACCTGGCCGTCCTCGAAGCGGATCTGCGCGGTGACGTAGTCCTCCACGGTGTTGGCCCGGACCGCCGAGGCGGCACGGTACCTCTTGAGGTTCTGAATGTTGTCCCGCGCACCCAGCGGCGCGAACGTGACACCGGACGCGGACACCGCCTTCGGCGTGCCCATCAAGTACCAGCACAGGTCGATGATGTGGACGCCCAGGTCGATCAGCGGACCGCCGCCCGACAGCTCCACATCACCGAACCAGCCACCCGGGTTCCCGGCGGCCCGCAGCAGCGTGGCACGCGCGGCATAGATGTCACCGAACTCGCCCGCGTCCAGGAACCGCTTCGTCACCAGCGCGTTCGGCGCGAACCGCCGTACGTAGCCGATCTGCAGCGCCTTCCCGGTCTCCTCGACGGCCCGGACCAACGACTCGGCCTCGCCGACGGTGACCGTCATCGGCTTCTCGATCAGTACGTTCTTCCCGGCCCGCAGCGCCGCTTCGGCGATGGGGGCATGCAGGGTGTTCGGCACGCAGACACTCACGGCGTCCACGTCCGGGTCGGAAAGAATCTCCGCGACGTCGGTCGTGGCCCGCGGCACGTCGAACTGCTCGGCCCGCGCCTTGGCCCGCTCCGGTTCGATGTCGCACACGGCCACCAGCTCGGCCTGGTCGTTCTTCTGATAGGCACTCAGGTGCTCGGTGGCGATGGCCCCGAGGCCGATCACTGCGATACGCGTCGTCATCTCAGGCCACGCCTTCCGTCGTCAGTCGAAGAATGTTCGCAAGGGATTGCTCGATGGCGGGCAGCGGCGCTTCCATGCCCTCGAATTCCAGGCTCACCGGCACGTCGGGCTTCGTGGCGACCAGGGCAAGGAGGCCGGGCAGATCGACGTCGCCGTGGCCCGAGACGGTGCCGAGGAGGTAGTCGCCTGCGAGCGTCTTCAGCCAGCCCTCCCCCGCGGAGCGGCGAATGTGGAAGTCCTTCACGCCGATGGACGCCGCCACGTCGATCAGGCCGGCGGCGGTCTTCCCCGGCACCTCGCCGACACACAGGCCGTTGCCGAGGTCGAGCGTGACGCGGAAGTTCGGACGGTCCACGGCATGCACGAGGCGGGCAAGACGGTCGCTGCCGTTCATGAAGAAGCCGTGGTTCTCGATGGTCGACACCATGCCGAGCTCCGCCGCATGATCGGCGACCGCGCGGCAGCCTTCGACGACCTTCTGGAAGGTCGACTCGAACTCCCCCGGGTCCCGCTCACGCCATGCCCACGGCGCGACGTCGTGCCGGAAGATCCCGGCGCCGAAGCGCTGCGCGACGTCCAACTGCCGCCGCAGCCGGTCGACTTCCTTGCCTTCCCCCTCCCTCAGATCGCCACTCACCAGGTAATTGACGATCGGTACGCCGACTTCCTCGGCGTGCTTCGCCGTGTCACGCACGACGCGTTCGTTCTCCAGGTAGTACGCCCCGTCCGTCGCGGCGATCTCGATGTGCCCGGCCTGCGAGGCCGCGACCCAGTCCAGAACACCGATCAGGTCCATCTCGCCGCTGCTCATGAGCTGGCGGAAGCAGTACGAACTGACTCCGAGCTTCATTTGGTGATCCACTTGGTGATCCCCTCCACGTCGTGTCTGATGCGGGCCCATGGGCTGGGAAAGCCGTGGACTCCGTAGATCTCTGAACTGCACTGGTCGAACGCGTTGCCGACGGCACCGAGCACCACCGCCTCGCGCCCCAGACCGGACGCGACGAACGACGGACGCTCGGGAGAGACCAACTCCTTCTCGATCGCGGCTTCGAGTGGCCGCAGCAGCGCTCCGACGTCCTTCGCCGCACCGCCCCGCACGACCACGACCTCGGGGTCGACCACCAGCAGCACGGTCGCGACCCGCTCGGCGATCTGCGCGCAGAAGTCCTCGACTTCGGCCTGTGCGTCGGCGTCGCCCGCGGCGGCAGCGCTCAGCACCTGCGCGCTCGTCGGGCGCGACGACCAGACCAACTGCCCTCGCCGCGCGTTCCGCGTCCAGCGCATGCCGCGCTGCGCACCGAGTTCACCCGCGAGGCGATGGCTGCCCTGCCGGATCGAACCGTCCAACACGATCGACACGGACAGCCGATGACCGATCTGCAGATAGACGACATCGGAGTACCCGCGGCCCGCGCCCGCGCGCTGCTCCGCGAGCCCGGCCAGCTTGATGTCGTTGTCCACGACCACAGGCCGGCCAAGGTCCTTCGCCAGCAACTCCGCGACCGGCAGACCGACCAGGTCCGGCATCGCGAGACTGGCACGCAGCCGCCCGTCCGCCTCGACGACACCGGGCAGTGCGATACCGACCGCACGCAACCGGCCGAGGTCGAGCGAACCGGCCGCGGCATCGAGCGCGCGCGAGATCAACGCGAGATCGGCGTGCTCGCGGGGCGGCGCTTCCCCGTAGCCCGCCCGGCGGCCGGACAGGTCACAGATGATCGCGCGCGCCCCTCGGGGCCCCAGGTCGACCCCGGCGACAAAGCCACCCTCACGCGCGAACCGGAAGGCACGGGCCGGCCGGCCGGGCCCTGCCGTCGCAGTGCTGACCCCCTCGACCATCCCGAGCTCGACGAGGTCGTCGAGAACAGCCCGCACCGTTGGCCGCGACAGGCCGGTGGCCTCACTGATCACACCGATCGTGCACGCCTCATCGACCTCGGCCAACACCCCCAGACACGCGACCTGATTCGCCGCCCGCTCCGCCTGAACGGCCTCCCGTGCAGTGTCCATTGCCCCCATCACCCTTATGGAAACCGACTTTAATAAATACGGTATCGGAATGGATGGGTGGGGACAAGGGTGGTTGGGGTCGGTTGGGGTCGGCGTCCGAGGCGACGTCGCCACCTCGCGAAGTGCGTTCCGGCGAGGGCGGCTTGGCACTGTTCGTCAACCTCAAGCGGTGGCGGATCGCCCCCGGGGCGGGAGGGAAGGGCGACGATGATGCCGTGAGCTCGGGCACCTTGATGGGCAAGGGCCGCAGCACACCCTCCGCCCGGCTCACCAACGACGCGGTCCTCGCCGACAGGGCTCAAAGGCAGCGCCGTGACTTACCCTCAACCAGCAAGTACCTTCCCCGGGTTGAGGATCCCGCGCGGATCGAGAGCCGCCTTGATGCCCTGGTGGACGCGCACACCGGTCGGCCCGAGTTCCTTGGCGAGCCAGTCGCGCTTGAGGAGGCCCACGCCGTGTTCGCCGGTGATGGTGCCGCCCAGGCGCAGGCCGAGGTCCATGATCGCGCCGAACGTCTCGTGGGCGCGGCGCACTTCGTCGGCGTTGTCGCGGTCGAAGATGACGTTGGGGTGGACGTTGCCGTCACCGGCGTGGGCGACGCACGTGACCAACAGGCCGTGCCGCTCGGAGAGTTCGGCGACTCCTTCGATCATCTCGGCGAGCCGGCCGCGCGGAACGCACACGTCATCGGCCAGATAGGCCCCGAGACGTTCGGTGGCGATTCCGACCAACCGACGCCCGGCGAGGAGGAGTTCGGCCTCGGCGGCATCCTCGGCGATCACCGTGGTGCCGCCGTGCGTCTCGGCGATGTCGGCGAAGCGGCGCAGGTCGGCCGGGGCCGCCTCGCCCCGGTCGGACTGGGCGATGAGGACGGCGCCGGCATCGTCCGGGAAACCGAGGTCGCGGTACGCGCTGACCGCGTCGATGCTGGGCCGGTCCATGAACTCCAGGAGGCTGGGCCGCGGACCGCTGCTCATGTACGCGGGGACGACCGCGCACGCGGCGGACGTGGTCGGGAAGAACGCCACGGCGGTCAGCGGGCGTTCGGCGGCGGGCCGCAGTCCGACGGTGACCTCGGTGATGACACCGAGGGTGCCTTCGGATCCTACGAAGAGGTGGGTGAGGTCGTAGCCGGCGACGCCCTTGGCGGTGCTGCGGCCGGTGTGCAGCACGCTGCCGTCGGCCAGGACCACCGTGAGCCCGCGCACGAAGTCACCGGTCACGCCGTACTTCACACAGCACAGACCGCCCGCGTTCGTGGCCGCGTTGCCGCCGAGCGTGGAGGACTCCCAGGAGGACGGGTCCGGCGGGTAGAACAGGCCGTGCTCGGCGACGGCCCGCGACAAGTCGGCGTTGACGACACCTGCTTCGACCCGCGCAACCTGGTCGACGACGTCGATGTCGAGAATCCGGGTCATGCGCTCCACGGACAGCAGGATGCACCCGTCGACCGCGTTGGCCCCGCCGGACAGCCCCGTGCGGGCGGCCTGCGGCACGACGGGTACGCGGTGCTCGTGGGCGATGCGCAGCGTCGCCGCCACCTCGTCAGTGGTACGGGCACGCACCAGGGCGGCCGGTGTGCCACTGGGGCAGAACGGCGCGTGGTCGGTGCTGTGCGCGGCCAGCACGTCGGGATCCGTGGTGACCGCCTCGGCGGGCAGCGCGGCAAGCAGCGCGTCCAGGGCGGGACCGAGAGCGGCGGTGGCGGTGGCGGGTGCGGTCAAGGCGGCCTCCAGCGGACGAGCGGGTACGGCGCGGCGGGGACGGTGTGGCGGGGACGGTCCGAGCATGCGCAAAGGAAGATCATCTACGCAAGGGCGCGCCGTGGGCCCACCGACCAGGTCCGCGGTCTGCTCGCCACCACCCTCAACCACCGCGGCGTACAAGGCCGGCCGGTCCGGATCCAGCCCGGTCGACTCAACGCCCCACCTCCACCAGCCGAACCGGCCCGAGCAGACCGGACGGCATCGGGTCCCAGTCCTGGGGCGGGGCCGAGCGCCACTGCATGTAGTGGTGAAGAGCCAGTTCACCGCGCCGTGCCAGGGCACGGACCCGGTTCGCCGCGAGGTTGGTGACGTCGAGTTCCAGGACGTTCTCCCCCTCGCGCAGCGCGCGCCCCAACGGAACGCGGAACGGAAGCGCCCAAGCCGTGGCCACGTCACGACCGTTCAACCGCACTCGGGCGCTCTCGCGTACGTCGCCGAGGTCGAGCAGCCAGTCGCGCGCACGCTCCGAATCGGTGGCGGTGAAACGGAGGGTGTAGCGGGCGGAGCCGGAGAACTCCGTCTCCTGGCCGCCCAGTTCGGTCCAGGACACCAGTTTGTCCAGCGTCCTCGTCGGCGGCAGCTCGGGGCCGCCCTTGCGGAACGCCAGCGTCCACGGCCCGGTCAGCTCGCGCTCGCGACCCGTGGGCACCGGTGCGGGGGCGGGGGCTGCGGAGAGGGCGCGCGTCGTGAAGGTGCGCAGGATGCGGGACTCGCCGGGTTCGAGCCGCAGCCGCACCTCGACCGCCGCCCTGTCGCGCCGGGTCTCCGCGAGCCCCCGGGTGTCGTGCAGCGGGTCGAGGACCCCGACGGATGCCGCGTGCGAGCCGAGCGGCCACCAGCCGTCGATGCGCTGCGCGGTGACGTTGGTGAGGAACAGGTGGTTGCCTTCGGTGTGGCGGCGGCGCAGCACACGTAGCCCCGAGTCGGCGACCGGCTCGCGTACCGCGCCTGCCGCGGCGAGAGCCGTGTCGAGTCCACCGCCGCGCCCGGTGACGACGACGTGGCCGCGGCCGACCCGGAACCGCCCCCTGTGGCTCGGGTCGTGCCGCTCGCACAGTTCGTCGACGATCTGCTTGAACTCGGCCCGGCGGCGGTCGAGTTCGGCGAGCCCCGGCACGTCCTCGGGCAGCCCGCCGACGAAGACCACCGTCGCTCCCGCCGCGGCGAGGTCACGGAGCCTGCGGGCGGTCTCCAATGGGATGAGCCGCGCGTTCGGCACGAGGACCACCGCGTACCGGCTGTGGCCGTTGGACACGCCGTCGGCGGAGCCGCGGAAGTCGGCGAGCTGCCGGTCGGAGACCCAGTCGAACTGCCAGCCGCGCGCCTCCAGACCCGCGACGATGTCACCGACACCACTGGGGTGGCCGTACATCCAGTCGGTGCCCTCCCACTTGTAGTCCGGGGACAGCTCGATGTCCTCGGCGCCGTCGCCGACCCCGCCGTCGGGCAGGGCCCACAGATCGTGCTGGGGGAAGTGGACGAGGACGTCGTTGCCGTGCTCGCCGGACTGCAGCACCGACTGGCATCGGGTGATGTAGTCGTTGAGTTCGGGCAGGTCGCCCCAGAGGGTGTTGGCGGGCTGGAGTTCGGCGGCCGCGTAGAAGGAGAAGCCGGGCCAGGGGATGTCCCGGGACTCCTCGGACTGCTCCGACTCCTCGGCCGCCTCGGTCGCCTCGGTTCCCTCGGTCTCCGCGGGCGAGTACGCCGTGCCGTGGAAGACGAGGTGGTTGATGCCGGCGGCGAACAGCAGGTCCACGGTGGGCTTCGCCTGCGACAGCGCCACGTGGAAGTGTTCGTCGCGCCAGGTGAGTGTCTCGGCTGAGGCGAGCGGCTTGCCCAGCACATGGGCCGGCGACGAAGCGAAGCGCCACACAAGGGACTTGGGCGCGTTGGCGGTCCCCGCGCCCTGGCGCAGGCCCGGGATCGGGATCAGCTCGGCGCCCGCGTACTCGGTCTCCGGGATGTCCGCCGCACCGTAAATGTCGAGCAGGTTGGCGGGCGATCCGTGCGCCTGGTTGCGGGTGAGCCAGCCGCGCTCGGCGCTCCAGGCGTCCCAGGGCTCGGCGAACTGCTCGAGGAACAAGTCGGCCAGCGTCTCACGGACATCGGACAGGACGCGCGAGCGCACCTCGGGTGTGCCGGCGTCGGTGAACACCTCGGGCAGGTGCGGGACGAGGTCGTAGCCGCGCAGCCGGGCGAACTCCGCGACGGTCCGGTGTGTCCAGTCCGTCGCCTCCAGCTCGAACGAGTCGTGGAACAGCGCGCGTATCCCTCGTCCTGAGCCGATGGCTTCGCCGAAGTGGTCGAGGTGATGACGCACGGCCGCGCCGTCGAAGTAGTCGACCATCAGGCCCTTGCCGCCGGGCCCCGCCCGCTCGACCCGCTTGAGCACCAGGCCGCTGAACACGCCCGTGAGCTGCCAACTCCCGGCCGGTGCGGTCCAGTCGAGGGTTCCGTCCGGGTGCACACGCGCGGTGAGGTCGACGGTGTCGCCGCTGTCTGCCTCCCGGGCGACCAGGGCCGCGAGCGGCGGCTCGGGGAGCGGGTCCATGGGCGGACGCAGGTCGGGCCGAGCGAGCTTCTCCTCGTCGACGAGGCCGGGGTGCGGCGGCTGCGTGGTGCGCACGGGGACGCCGAGCCGCTCGCCGTGCCCCAACTCCCAGTGCTCCACGAGGACTTTGCCCGCGCTCTGTTCAGGCTTGACCCACGGCCCGCCGAAGGTCCAACCGGAGCCCGTGGTGAGGTCCACGCCGAGGTCGAGTCGCCGGGCATGCCGGGTGGTGGCGTCGAGCGCGGCGAGCCAACCCTGGCCGAGGTAGGCGAGGTCGTGGTCCTCGTAGCCCTGGGCCTCGTAGATGGGCTGGATCTCGACGCCGCCGAATCCGACCTGCTGGAACTGTTCCAGGTGGCGCGCGAGCCCCGCCTCGGTGACGGCGCTGCCGAGCCACCACCAGCGGGTCCAGGGACGCGCCTCACGGGCGAACCGCGGCCAGTCGAGTCCGCCCCCGGAGCCGGGGACGGACTCGGTCGACAGGGCCGCGGCCTCCGAGGTGGCACGCAACGCGAGCGCGGACGCCCCCAGGGCGACGGTGCCACGCAGGATGTCTCTTCGGCGCATCGTGTGCTCATCCCCTCCGGCGCGACCACGGTTCGAAGATCGCCCGCCGATGCTCGCAGACCCGGCCGGGCGGCCACAATGGTCTTGCAGCCACCGGGCGGGCCATGAATGTGAACGTGTGGCTGCCTCGCTGACCGCTCCCCGCCCTCACGGTTCGAGACAGTGAGAAGAGATCATGGATGTGACCGACCCTCACTCATCGAAGCAGCGTCGCGGCTCACGCTGAGCGGTCGCGCAGAACGTCGCGGTGAGCATGAGGTGACGTCTCCTGAGCGTCGTGCGGGGACGGGACGGGCCCTTCCGTTCCTTCCGTATCGGTCGAGTCAGCTCTGGGTGAGGGTCCAGGTCGTCGGGGTCTCCTGGTCCGGCGGGTACTGCGCCAGGCCTCCGTCGACGGTGGTGTCGAGGGTCATGCGGGTGATGGCGTTGGTGAGGGTGTAGCCGCCGGGCGCCCGTGCGATCTGCCAACGCTGGAGCGTGTTCTTCGGGTCGCACTTCTCCCACGTGGCGGCGGAGCCGGGCTGCAGCGGCACGTTGAGTGTGAGCTTGCCGCTGCGGGTCTCCAGGCAGGCGCCGCCGGCGTCGTCGGCGAGGGTCGCGTAGCCGTCGGAGGTGCGGGCGATCCGGACGGTACGGGCGTCGGTACGGCCGCCGCGGTCCGCGAACGTGTACGTGCCGTCGGCGATCGGGACGCGGGTCAGGTCGCGCACGCCGGGCGCGGTGCCGGTCGCGGCGGCGCGTGCGGTGAACGCGTCGTAGGTGGCGTCGGGGTGGGCGGCGCCCCAGGTGGCCTGGGCGATGTGGTCGAGGGCCGGGGTGGTGGCCCGGGCGACCTCGTTCTCGGTCTCGCCGCGTCCGTTGTCCGGCCACAGGCTGATCTTCGCGCCGGTGATCCCGCGGTCGGAGGTGAGCTTTTCGCCCTCGAAACTGCGCGGGTCCCACCGCTGGTCGTACAGCTTGCGGGTGTCGGTGTGGAAGCCTCCGCGCACCAGGTAGAGGGAGTAGGCGGCGTTCATCACGGGGTGGCCCTGCGCGATCAGGGCGCTCGGTTTCACGTCGACGTCCAGCCAGTGCTCGACGGTGGTGCCAGGGGCGACGGGCACGGTGTTGGCGCCGGTCAGGCCGTCGTTCCAGATACGAAGCCGCTTGCCCCTGCTCGCGGCGTAGGCCTGCACGCGGTTGACGAAGTCGATGAAGGCGTCCTGCGGCGTGGCGTCCGCTCCGTACTTGGCCCGGGCGTACTCCAGCACGTGCGGGTACTTCGCGAAGTCGGAGCCCAGCATGTACTCGTCCGCGCCCATGTGCCACCAGCCGGACGGGAAGACCTCGGCGTACTCGTCGATCAGGCTCTTGTAGTACGTGAACGCCTCGGGCTTCGTCACGTCGAGGCGGGAGGGCTGGGCCTTGCCGTCCCGGTCGACGAGCTGGAGGTCGGGGCGGTTCTCGATCCACGGGTCCATGTGACCGGGCGAGTTGATCTCGGGGACGATCGTGACGTGGTACTTGGCGCCGAGCGCGACGATCCTGCGGATCTCGCTCTTGTCGTAGTAGCCCCAGGTGTTGGCCTCGGGGTGGCGGTCGCTCTTGACCTTGATCTCGAGGAGCAGCTGGTTCAGCCGGCGGTAGGACATCTCGCGCACCAGGTTCTCCAGCCAGGCGGTGGAGATGTGCACGTAGCAGGCGCAGACGCCGACCCCGCGCTCCTTGTACCGCGGTACGTCGACGGTCCGGCCCGCCGGTATCGCGTCGCCCTGGGCGAGCATCTGGAGGAGGGTGCGGGTGCCGTAGAACGCGCCGGTCTCGGCGGCGCCGGTGATCTCCAGCCGGGCGCCGGCCCGTAGTTCGTACCCCTCGGCTCCGAGCTGCCGGCGGCCGGGGGCGACGTCGATGACGATGTCGCCGGTCCGGGCGGCGCCGCCGGTGACGGGCACGGTGCCGTGGCCCGCGGCGCGCAGGTCACCGACGAGCGTGCGAGCGACGCGGCGAGATTCCGCGTCGTCGGCGACGAGCCGGGTGCGGTCGCCGTACGTGTAACTGCCCGCGCCCGGGGTCCAGTCGTCGAGGGCGGGCAGGGTCCGCGGGGCTGTCTCCTGCGGCACCGCTCCGGGCGCGGCGGAGACGGGCAGCGCCCCGGCGAGGAGGGCGAGGACGGCACCGGCCAGACCGACGAGACACGGTCTGCGGCGCCGGGCGTGCGGTGTCGTGCGCGACTCGGTCCACATGGGATCCGAGCATTCCCGGCTCCACTGGAGGCGGTCCATGGACATCGCCGACGAGTACTTGGACATCCGGGCGCGCCGTTACGCCGACGAGGCGACCGGCACCGAGCGCCGTGGGACGAGTCTGCTCACGCCCGGGCTGACTGCCCTCCTCGTATGGCGGATACGTCGCGAATACGTCGCGCAACTCGGTGTCGGCACAAGCGAGTTGGCCGAACCCTCCACGGCCGGACCAGCACCTGCGCCACGCACCGAGGGAATACGAGCAGCCCTACAACAAGCACCGCACACACCGAACGCTCCAGGCCGCCGCTCCCGTCCGCACACTTCCCGAACCCCTCGATCCGGAACACATCGTCCGCCTGAACATTCGCCGACACGACCGCCTCAGCGGCGTAATCCCCGAGCACCAGTCGCTCGGCAACGTCCAGGCCGGCACGGCGCAGGACATCGATCACGTCCCGCTCCTCGACCAGCGTGAGGACCGGCAGCCACCGCCCCACGGGCACCCCGGTACTCGTGATACCCAGAACTTGCACAGAGTGGGCGCAAGTTCTGGATAGCCCCGTACCGCTGGTGGGGAATTGTCGCCCCTGATACGCCGGTAGCAATACCTGTGAGCGCACTGCGTGGCAAGCGGGGTGGAGGAACTGCCCCGATTTCGTGCGCGCGTCCACATGAATACCGGCTCGGCTCAATCAACTACCGGGGTGGGACCGGCCATTGACTGGCTGCCCGGCGCGCTGTGTGGTGTGATCGCCCGCGCCACTCCCCTAATGAACTCCCCATGCGAAGGACTTCCCCATGAACTCCGCTCACCAGCTTCAGACCCTCGCGATCTCCGACGCCGACCTGGACAGCGTCTCCGGCGGCCTGAGCCCCGAGGGCAGTGTCACCATCGACGGCAAGACCGTCGGCACCGCCGACCTGATGGCCCTGGCGCAGGGCACCGCCCTCGGCGCCGCCACCCAGGCGCAGGGCGCCCTCGCCCAGCCGCATCAGGTCAGCATCAACGGCTCCCTCTGATCACTGCACCGAGCCCCCTACCGGCCTGGTAGGGGGCTCGATCATTCCTCCCGGCGCACGCCGGTCAGGCGGCACCGAGTTCGGCTTCGTGGACACCGCGACCGGCGGTGCAGCCGGTCAAGGCCGCCCTCGCCGCGCGACGGCTCGATGGTGAAGCCGCTCTCCCGGTAGGACGCCTCCTGCATGCGCTCCCAGTCCGCGGCCTTCTTCTCCAGCTTCTCGATCGCCTTCCGGCGCCTTCCGGGTCTACTGAAGCTGATACGCCAGCCACGCCTCGACGGCCCTGTGCTTGGCAAACGATAGTCACGCCCGCTGTCGCACAAAGCGTCAGCCGGGGTCCCGGCGAGAGCGGGGCCGGCCGAACCGCGCCACCGGATCCGCGGGCCGGCCAACACCGGGACGAGCATGGGTCGGTCGCCTCGCTGACCCGGTGTGGTCACCAGGTCACCTGGTCACCAGGCTCAGCGCACGTCCACGCAGTCACCGGTGGCGGTGACCGGCGGCGTGGTGGAGGTGCCCTCGAACTTGTAGCGGTAGCAGCGGTCGGTGGTGGCGGTGCGAGTCTGCTTCTCGACGCCCGCCAGGCTGCCGGTGCCGGTGATGTGGCTGCTGGTGGTGGCGTACGAGCCGGTCAGCGAACGCTCCTGGAGGCGGACGGTCTGCTGGGTGTAGCCCGCGTACTTGTGGGTGTCCCAGTTGGCGCGCTCCAGCTTGCCGGTGATCGTGATGGTCTTGCCCTTGGCGACGGGCTCGGGGGCCGCGTTGTTGCTCAGCCGGGACCAGCGCTTGAGGTACCAGGTCTTGGCGTTGTCGGTGTCCACGTCGGTGGTCGCCTCCGTGACCGCCGAGAGGTCGATCTTCCAGGCTCCGGCATCCTCGTTCTTCAGGTAGCTCTGGGGGTCGATCTTGAAGGTGGCCGTGCAGCTGAACCTGGCGTCGCCGGACTGGACGCAGGGGTCGGTGTCCGCCTCGAACTGCTCGGAGTTGAAGAACTGCTTCAGTCCGCTGTCCTGGTCGGTGCCGCGCCAGATCGACGCGTTGCTGCCGTAGAGCTTCGACCCGCCGCTGACCGTCCACTTCACGGTGATCGTCTGCGTGTTCGTCGTCCCGACGCGGGCGCTGTTGCCGCCGTCGACGGTGACGCCGGAGACGACGGTGGCGTCGGCAGCGCTCGCGGCGAGGGTCCTGGCCTTGGGCGCGGCGTCCTTCGCCGCCGACGCGTCGGCAGCCGCGGCCTGGCTCTGCTCCAGCGCCTCAGCCGCGTCGGTCCCGCCGGCCGTCGCGGACGGTGTGACGAGCAGGCCGACGGCAAGCCCGGAGGCGGCCAGTGCACTGACGCCCAGGGTCACCTTCTTGCCGGACGTCAACTTCTTGCGGGAGTGCTGGGACATGAGGAGGCTCCGATATCGAGTATCGACGGGCGGACGCAGGTCGTGGACGGGCGGACCCACATCACGCGCGGCCACAGCGGCCGCACAGTCTTGATCGGCGATGAAGCGAAAGGGTTGTACGCGCGCGACAGTTGAGGCGTGTGAGGCGCATCACCTGGCGGTGTCCTGTCGCACAGTGGTTGTGTCACGGGGCATTGCGTCCTCGGCGCGATGCGCGCTCTCCGCCACGATGCTGTACCGGGTCACCCGCGCATTGCTGTCCGTGCCGGGCGTCCTGCTGCGCCGCAGCACGGCCAGGGACGCCGAACTGCTGGCACTGAGGCATGAGACCGCTGTGCTGCGTCGGCAACTTGGGGGCCCGGCCGTTATGCGCCCGCAGACACGGCCACCTGAAGCCCCCGAAGCTCCACCAGTCCTGCCCGCGGGGCACGGCACGCCCTGCAAGCCCCTACGTACACATATCCTCGGCGGAGTCATCAACCAGTACCAGTACGCGGCTTGACCTGCGGCGATGACTTTTCGAGCCCTACAGGGTCGGGCGGTAGACGAACAGGTGCGAGAGTCTTACCTGACGCGGCCGATCGGCCATGAGGCAGCAGAGGGGAACGGGAACGCATGAGGGACAGTGCACTTGAGCGGCTCTTGGGCCGCGCCCGCGGGCCGATGGGGCCGGCGGTTGAGCTGGACTTCGGTGTCGATCACGGTCCCCTCGTGGAGCTCGGCGGGATCATCACCAGGATGAACGGTTTCTTCCTTTTCAACGGTGGTGTCCAGGTTTTCCGCGTAGGCGAGGAAGGGCTCGGCCCGGACATGCTCTCCTGGAACACCGGCGAGGTCTGGAAGGATACTTACGGCGGCCTGGCCGATGACCTGTTCTGCTTCGGGCAGGACCTTTTCGGAGCCCAGTTCGCCATTGTCGGTGACGAGGAAGTCGTTCGGTTCGATCCGGAAACTGCTGATGTAGAGCCCATCGGTAACAGCCTTGAGGACTGGGCGACGTGGCTGCAGTCGGATCCCGACGTTAACGGGGTCAACTCGTTCTCGTACGCCTTCCAGAAGGAGAACGGCGCCCTGAAGCCCGAGGAACGTTTGGTCCCGCTTCAATTCTTCGTCGGAGGCGGCTCCTACGACTTCGACAATTTGTCTGTCAAGGACGGGGCTGTCGCCATGCAGATTCGCGGCCCCATCGCGCAGAAGATTCATGACGCACCAGATGGCGCCACGATCCACCTCAGTACTGCTCTACCGCCCACCCCGAACCCCTTCGGCTAACTCGGGGTTGCATTACGGCGATCGCGGGGCGTGGGGGAAGTGCTGTCTCTCGCTCCGCTATACCGGGCATTCTCACAAGGGATCCGACGATGTCTCATCCAAATGCCGAGCAAGGACTGCCCAGCCCCCGATCCCTCGACATTACGGTGAGAAGTCGCGCGGACATTGCTGTGAGAGTCACCACGCTTGAACGCCGCGACCTCCTGCACGGAGAACGCGCGGCCGAGGATCGCCCCATCGATACGGCCCCTGCGCCTGCCGAACGTGTCATCCATGCAGATCAGAAGCGTCATCGACGGTGCGGCAGGATGATTTCGTGTTGCTTCCTCTGGCCTGCCTGACCGTCACCAACCTGTTCTCCGCACTGCGATTGCTACCGATGAGCGACCGGGACAAGGACACGGAGATCCTCGCCCTGCGTCATCAGATCACGGTGGCGGAGCACCAACTCGGCAAGCCCAGGCCGCGGTTCGACCCGAGCGATCGAGTGTTCCTGGCGGCGTTCCTATAACGGCTTCCGAGGGATGTGCTGCGCCATCTGCGACTGCCGGTGCACCCCGACTCGGTACTGCGACGGCATCGCGATCCGCTCATGACCTGCGCGACCTGCCGCTGCGCGAACGGAAGAAGCTGCGCACTCGCAGGGCTCTGGCCGAGACCGCGCTCAGCCTGTTCACCGAACGCGGATACGACGCCACCACGCTGGATGACCTGTGCGATGCCGTAGAGGTGTCCAAGCGGACCTTCTTCCGGAACTACCGTTCCAAGGAAGACGTCGCGCTGGCCGCCGACAGCGACTTGTGGTCGGCCTATCTCGATTACGTGGCCACCCTGAAGATGGACGGCCCGCTCCTTGAGGCTCTCCGCCAGGCACTGGAAACCACCTTGAGCGCCATGGACCCGGACTGGGACCGTCGCTTCCTGGCCACCCGCGAGCTGTCGGAGACCGCCCCCGCGCTGCAGACACACAGCCTGGGCTACTGCCAGGACACGACGCGATCCCTGGTCAAGGCAGTGAATGGCTCCGCCGGCGCCGACACCGACGAGGTGCGTCTCCCCCTGACCGTGGAGATCTTCGTGGCCGCCTGGCGCACAGCTTCCCTGCACTGGACGGCACAGGGCGGCCACGGAGGCCGCGACGGCTTGATGAAACTGGTCGAGGAGACCTTCGCCAAGATCCCCGCCGCGCTGACCTCTTCCGCCTGACGCTCTGTCGGCGTTCATGAAGTTCTGCCGAACAGCCTGTCCCGGAACGGAAATGACGTCGAGTTGGAACCGGAAGACGCCAGTCGGCCTTGGCCGATTCCTCGGCCCTCGCCCTCGTAGATGCGAGTGTCGGCGTACTCCTGAAAATGCGCACCTGGGCACAGATGGGCGTGCTCAGGCCCTGGAGATTCAACGGAAGGCGTCGGCGTTCTCCGAGGCCCACTGCCGGAACGGGCGAGCCGGCGTTCCGGTGACCTGAGAAACCGTGTTGCGCACCATCAGCAGCTCAGGGTTCACGGATGGACGCAACCCACATCAGGGCGTTCGACGCGAACTACGTCGGCCGCAGGATCGTCCAGGCCATGCCGGTTTTCTTGAGCAGTTGCTCCAACGCCAGGTTCGCGTCGGCGGGGCCGAGGTGCGGGTGGGTCTGGACGGTGATGGACGGCACCAACACGACGTGCTCCATTCCAGCCTGCCGGGCGGCTTCGAGGATGTCGCGTCCGAGCCCGGACGCGACACAAGAAACAGCGAACGCACCCCCTCCAGCGCGGGCTTCAACGACGCCGGCTCTGCGAAGTCGCCCTCCACAGCCTCGACCCCTCGAGGGAAGACGGTCCGTGCGGCATTACGGGTGAGCCCTCCAAGGTCTGGACGGGCCCGTCCTTGCACAGGGCCGCGTCGGTGAGCTCGAAGAGGACATCGGCGCGGGCGTACAGACAGTCGTAGAACTCGACCCGAAAGCGGGACAAGACCTCCAACCCGCCACCGGCAGTCCCGGAGACAGAGACATTCGTACTCAGCGGCCGTTCTCTCGCACTTCGTTACTCGACATCTCGAAGCGTGGAGAACGGCCGCCTCGGTTGTCCCGGAAAGAACCGCAGATCAGCAGGCGGGCCGGGTGACGTCCGAGGCTAAAGATCAAGCTGACGCTGGTCACGCCCGCGCCACCCTCCGCTTCTCGCTACGCGTCAAGATCTTTCTGTAAGGAAAGCCACCACAGCGTCCAGGAACTCCGCCTGCCCTTCGACGTTTGCCATGTGCACCGTGGGCAGGACGGTGAACCGCGCCCCGGGGACGGTCGCGGCGAGTTGCTTGCCGTGGTCGACGGATGTGACGGTGTCATGCTCGCCCGCGATGACCAGGGTCGGGTTGTGGATGAGTGTGACCGTGCGGCGCAGGTCATAGTCGCGCACCGCAGCCCAGCTGCCGGCCACGCCCTCGCGCCGCGTGGCGAGCAGGGTGCGGCGGAAGCCCTCGACAACCTCGTTGTCGCCCCGCAGCATGCGGGGCGGGAACCAGTTGTGCAGGAACCTGTCCGCGGTGGCCTGCATGTCGGGGGCCTCCAGCAGTTCGGCGATGGGTCGATCCCACTGATGTGCCGGGCCGAGGTACGCGGCGGTGTTGGAGAGCACCAGGCGGTCGACGCGCTCGGGAACATGGATCCCCAGCCACTGCGCGACGATTCCCCCCAGAGACAGACCCAACACGTGTACCCGCCGCAGGTCCAGGGCGTCCAACAGCTCCACCACGTCGCGTCCCAACCGGTCCAGGGAATACGGGCCGCTCGGGACGTCGGAGGCGCCGTGGCCGCGCGCGTCGTAGCGCAGCAGCCGGAAGTGCTCGGTCAGGGCCGGCACCTGGCCGTCCCACATGTGGAGGTCGGTACCGATGGAGTTCGAGAGCAGCAGCACGGGCTTGTTCTCGTCACCGTCGAAACGGTGAGCGATGCGGACACCGTCTCCGGTGGTGATGGCGGTACGGGTTTGAGAAGTCATGTCAGCTCCAGTGGCCTAGCGGCTATGTGCTCAGCCTATGAACACCATCTGCAGACATCTATTACAAAGATCGAACGCACACTGTAGGTTCCCTGGACAATGCCGAACTTCACGCTCCACGAATTGCAGTGCTTCAACGCTGTTGTGCGCGGCGGCGGCTTCCAGGCCGCCGCCGATCTACTGCACCGCTCGCACCCTTCTGTGTTCGCAGCGGTCGCCAAGCTGGAGCGCCAGCTGGGTCTGGACCTGCTGGATCGCTCGGGCTATCGGGTTCAGCTCACCGAGGCCGGGCACGCCTTCCACCGCAAGGTGCGCGTCCTGCTGCATGACACCGAAGAACTGCAGACCTACGCCGCGCAGTTGGCGATGGGCGAAGAGGCCGAGCTGCGCGTGGTGCTCGGGGACCTGTGTCCGCTTCCACCGGTCCTTGAGATACTCGGCAGCTTCTTCGCGCAGCGCCCGCAGACACGACTCCACCTGCTGTTCGAGACCGTCACCGGCCCCTGGGAGCGGCTGCTGGAGGACGAAGCCGACCTCATCGTGCACCGCGTCCCCAAGAGCGACATGCGGATGGAGTGGATCGGTCTCGGCCGCGTCGCGCTGGTGCCCGTCGTAGCGCCCGGTTTCCTGCCCTTCCCTCCGGACACCGGCATCACACCGCAGCGGATGCAGGCCCTCACCCAATGCGTGGTCCGGGACTCGGCGCGGCATCCGTCCGAGCAAGGCCATTTCCTGATCGAGGGCGCGCCCCGGACCTCTGTTCCGGACCACCTCATGAAGAAGGAACTGATCTTGCACGGCATGGCGTGGGGGCACGTGCCGCGGTTCATGATCGAGACCGAGCTGCGCAACGGAAGCCTGATCTCCATCGCCGGACGGCACTTTCCCGGTGTGGTCGAGGAACTCTCGGCAGCGCGCCGGCGCGACCGGCCGCACGGGCCCGTCGCCGACCAGCTGTGGGACTTCTTGGCCCGCCATACACCGGTCCTGAAGCCGACGCTGGGCCGTGTCCCCAAAGCGAAGAAGGCACCGGAAGGCGACAGTTGAAGTCGCCGCAGCTCGGCCGAACCGCGCCATGAGCCGCTTCTGCCGCTTCTGCCGCCTCTTGACCAACTGCGGCTCGAAGCTGCCCGCCCGGTCCCCGGGGCACCTCGATCTCGACCGGTCCGACATCGGTTGTCACCGTCTTCGCGCGCCGTCGTTGCGGCAGTTCTCCCGGCCGCCCTCGGCCCACTCGCCCGGCTCGTGACCCAAGTGGGCGGTCAGTTCACCTTCGACCGCGGTCTGCTTGGCCTGCTTGCCGGCCCGGGCCAGGGCGATGGCCCGCGCCCGGAACTCCGGAGGATAGGGACGAGGCATGACTGCCAGCCTTCCGTGAAGGGCCGCCCGTAGCCACCAAAACCGGAACCCGAGACGTGGGGCAGGTCAAGATGTCACCCGATCGTGCAACAGACCCCCTCAGACGGAGTGGCCGGTCGCACCCGGTGCGGAGATGCCGCGAGTGATCGAGTCGGCGGCGAATGCGACGAGGTCCGACGGGTCGAGGTGCGGGGCCCAGTTGTTGACCAGCGTTTCGGAGACACCGATCACGCCGGACACCACGAACCGCAGGAGTGCGGGATCCTCGCGGAGGGGGCGGCTCTCCTTGGCGGCAGCCTCGATCAGAGCGGCGTGGAGCGCTTCGTCGTACCGACGCGACGTCTCGCGCAGCTCAACGACCGAGGCGCGATCGTAGCGAGCGTCTCCTTCGACGGTGCTCCACGTCGGGGTCAGGCGCCCCACTCGGGCCCACTGGCGGACGGACTGGGGGATCACCGCGGCGATCAGCGCCGCGACGCCCTGGTCCCTGGGGAGGGCCTCGACGAAGGCGGTGGACTCGATCTGACTCTCGATGAGCAGGGCGATGAAGATCTCCTGCTTGTCGGCGAAGTACTGATAGATCAGCCCGGTGCTGGTGCCTGAACGCTGGGCCACCGAACGGATGGTGAGTGCCGCGTACCCGCCCTCGTCCAGCAGTGCGGCAGCCGCATCCAGCGTCATCCGGCGCCGCGCCTCCGCGTCACCGTAGGCGGACTTCGTGCTCGATTCCTTCATGTGCTCACGGTATCCGCGGAGACACAGCCAAGAAAGAACATTGTTCAGAATGGATTGAACGATGTTCATTCTCGGGCTACGGTCCTCCTCATGACGAACCCTGACGCCTCATCACCTGCGCTCGCCGAGTCCACCCCGGACACTCGGCGCAGCGCTGCCGACGGGCGGGCGGCGGCGGGCATCGCCGCTGAAGCCGGCGCCCTGCTGCTCGCGCATCGGACGGATCAGGAACGTATCGGCGCGGACCCCTCCGACGTACGCAAGGCTGGTGACCGGCTCTCGCACGAGTTCCTGGTCGCCACGCTCGGCCGACGGTTCCCCGGCGACGCGGTGCTCTCCGAGGAGGGCGCCGACGACCCGGCACGCCTCGCGGCCGACCGGGTGTGGATCGTCGACCCGCTGGACGGCACACGCGAGTTCGGCGAGCCCGGCCGCTCCGACTGGGCCGTACACGTCGCGCTCGTCGAGGCCGGGCGGCTGGTCGCCGGCGCGGTCGCGCTGCCCGGACTGGGTGTCACCTTCTCGACGGCGGACACGGTCGCGCCTCTCTCCGCGCTGCCCGCGGTCCCCCGCGTGGTCGTCAGCCGCACCCGCCGGCCCGCGCCGGTGACGGCCATGGCCGAGGCGCTCGGCGCCGAACTGATCGAGATGGGCTCGGCGGGCGCCAAGGCGATGGCCGTGGTGCGCGGCGAGGCCGACGTGTACGCCCATACCGGCGGCCAGTACGAGTGGGACTCGGCGGCCCCCGTCGCGGTCGCGCGCGCCGCCGGACTGCACGTGTCCCGGATCGACGGATCCGAACTCCGCTACAACCAGGAGAACCCCTGGTTGCCCGACCTGCTCATCTGCCGTCCCGAACTGGCCGACCGCGCTCTGGGGGTACTTGGACGATGACACCCACCCTGACCCACCTCGAACGACTCGAAGCCGAGAGCATGCACATCATGCGGGAGGCGGTCGCGGGGAGCGAGAACCCCGTGATGCTCTACTCGGTCGGCAAGGACAGCGCGGTGATGCTGCACCTCGCGCGGAAGGCGTTCTTCCCGTCCAGGCTGCCGTTCCCGTTGCTGCACGTCGACACCACGTGGAAGTTCCGTGCGATGTACGCGCTGCGTGACGAGACCGCGGCCGCCGGGGACCTGGACCTACTCGTGCACAAGAACCCCGAGTGCGTAGAGAAGTCGATCAACCCGTTCACTCACGGGTCGGCCACACACACCGACATGTGGAAGACGGAGGGGCTCAAACAGGCCCTCGACCTCTACAAGTTCGACGCCGCGTTCGGCGGAGCGCGCCGGGACGAGGAGAAGTCGCGGGCCAAGGAGCGCATCTTCTCGATCCGCTCGGCCGAACACCGGTGGGACCCGAAGAAGCAGCGCCCCGAGCTGTGGCGGATGTACAACGTGCGCAGGTCGCCCGGGGAGAGCCTGCGCGTCTTCCCGCTGTCCAACTGGACCGAGCTCGACGTCTGGGAGTACATCCGGCAGGAGCAGATCCCGATCGTGCCGCTCTACTTCGCGGCGCAGCGACCCGTCGTCGAACGCGACGGGGCGCTGATCATGGTCGACGACGAACGGATGCCGCTGCTGCCGGGCGAAGAACCCGAGCTGAAGAGCGTGCGCTTCCGCACGCTCGGCTGCTACCCGCTCACCGGGGCCGTCGAGTCCACCGCGGAGTCCCTGACCGACATCATCCAGGAAATGCTGCTGACCTCCACGTCCGAGCGCCAGGGACGGGTCATCGACCACGACAGCAGCGCGTCGATGGAGAAGAAGAAGCAGGAGGGTTACTTCTGATGCCGCACTTGCCGCACTTGACCCGCTCGGCCCCCTCAGCCCCCTCGGCCGATCTGATCGCCGACGACATCGAGCAGTACCTCGAACGGCACGCGGAAAAGGGCATGCTCCGCTTCCTCACCTGCGGCAGCGTCGACGACGGCAAGTCCACGCTCATCGGCCGGCTGCTCTACGAGTCGAAGCTGGTCTTCGAGGACCAGCTCACCGCGCTGGAGGCCGACTCCCGCAAGGTGGGCACCCAGGGCGCGGGCCTCGACTTCGCGCTGCTGGTCGACGGTCTCGCCGCCGAGCGCGAGCAGGGCATCACGATCGATGTCGCCTACCGCTACTTCTCCACCGAGCACCGCAAGTTCGTCGTCGCCGACACCCCCGGCCACGAGCAGTACACCCGGAACATGGTCACCGGGGCCTCCACCGCGGACCTCGCGGTGATCCTGGTCGACGCCCGCAAGGGCGTACTCACCCAGACCCGCCGACACTCCTACCTGGTGTCACTGCTCGGCATCCGCCATGTGGTGCTCGCGGTCAACAAGCTCGACCTGGTGGACTATTCGCAGGAGGTCTTCGAGCGCATAGTCACCGACTACACCGGGTTCGCGCAG
Source organism: Streptomyces endophyticus (assembly GCF_035798155.1). NCBI lineage: Bacteria > Bacillati > Actinomycetota > Actinomycetes > Kitasatosporales > Streptomycetaceae > Streptomyces > Streptomyces endophyticus. The sequence goes on from NZ_JAOZYC010000122.1 coordinate 85,323, forward strand.
GAGATCGGTCTTGACGACGTCGTGGCCATCCCGATGTCGGCCTACGTCGGGGACAACCTCACCGAGACCAGCCCCAACACCCCCTGGTACCAGGGCCCGACGCTGATGGGACATCTGGAGACCGTCGAGATCGACGACGAGCTGATCGCCCGTCCCTTCCGGATGCCGGTGCAGTGGGTGAACCGGCCGGACCTGGACTTCCGTGGGTTCTCCGGACAGATCGTGAGCGGCGTGCTGCGGCCCGGTGACCGGGTGCGGGTCCTGCCGAGCGGCGGGGAGTCATCGGTCGCCCGGATCGTCACCAGGGACGGCGACCTGACGGAGGCGACAGCCGGTCGGTCCGTCACGGTCACGCTGGCCGACGAGATCGACGTCAGCCGTGGTGACGTGCTCGCCGTGGCGGATGCCCTGCCCGGTGTCTCCGACCAGTTCGAGGCGCGCCTGGTGTGGATGGGCGAGGACGAGATGCTGCCCGAGCGGCCGTACCTCTGCCAGATCGGCACCATGACGGTGCAGGCGCGGATCACCAGGCCCAAATACAAGATCAACGTCAACTCCCTGGAGAAGACGGCGACGAACACCCTCGCTCTCAACGAGATCGGCGTCTGCAACATCAGCTTCGACCGCCCGGTGCCGTACGACACGTACAAGGCCAACCGGGACACCGGCGGCTTCGTCCTGATCGACCGGCTGACCAACGCCACCGTGGGTGCCGGCATGATCGAGCACCAGCTGCGGCGTTCGGACAACCTCCACTGGCAGGTGGTCGACGTCGACGAACGCGCTCGCGAGCAGCTGATGGGCCATCGCCCCCAGGTCCTGTGGCTGACCGGGCTCTCCGGCTCCGGGAAATCGACGATCGCGAACGAAGTCGAGCGACGGCTGCACGCGCTCGGCGCACACACCTATCTCTTGGACGGCGACAACGTCCGCCACGGCCTGAACCGGGACCTCGGGTTCACCGATGCCGACCGGGTGGAGAACATCCGGCGCGTCACCGAGGTCGCCCGGCTGATGGCCGACGCGGGCCTGATCGTCATCGCGTCGTTCATCTCGCCCTTCCGTGCGGAGCGGGACGCGGCCCGGGAGCTGGTCGGCCCCGAGCGGTTCTGTGAGATCCACGTGGACACCCCGATCACCGTTGCGGAGGAACGGGACCCCAAGGGGCTCTACCAGAAGGCGCGGCGCGGCGAGCTGCCCCACTTCACCGGAATCGACTCGCCCTACGAGCCGCCGCGCTCGCCCGAGGTACGGATCGACACCACGTCCGTCTCCCCGGAGGAGGCGGCCGGCCAGATCGTCGGCTTCCTCCGCTCACGCGGCGCCATCGCCTGACCGAACACCTCACCCGCACTGAGCACATCACCCGCATTGAGCACATCACCCGCACCGCGGTTCCATCCTCAGGACAAGGGGTTCCTCCATGCCCAGCCGGGACGAAATCTGCTCCGCCATCGAGTCCTACGTGACACACCTCGGCAACCACGACGTCGACGAACTGGTCGCACTGTTCGCCGAGGACGCCGTCCAGCACGAGCCGCTCGGTGTCACCAGCTATCGGGGGCTCGACGAGATCCGGCAGTTCGACACCGAGAACGCGCAGGTCGACTTCACCGTCAGCCTGCTCTCACCGATCACCGTGACCGGGAAGTACGCCGCTATGCAGCTGTGCGTGGAGCGAGCAGGCATGCCTGCCTTCGCCGCCACCGACCTGTTCGAGTTCGACGACGCGTGCAAGATCGTCTCGCTCAGTGCGGTCATCGATCCCCGGGCCCTGGTCGACCCGGTGCAGGGGCCGGCATGACGCAGACAGGCATGACGCAGCCACGGATTCCGCTGCTTGAGGGAAAGACCGTGCTGGTGTCGGGGGTGGGTCCTGGCCTCGGCCGCTCCCTCGCCGTGCGCAGCGCCCTCGCGGGCGCCCAGGTGGTGCTCGCGGCCCGCACCCGGTCCCGGCTCGAAGCGGTCGCCGACGAGATCCACGCCCTCGGTGGCGAGGCCGCCGTGGTGACAGCCGACCTCACCGACGACGCGTCCGTCGAGAACCTCGCGGAGAAGGCGTGCGGCGCTTTCGGCCGGCTCGATTCAGTGATCCACAACGCGTTCGTCCAGCCCGCCCAGGTCAGCCTCCTCGATGCCGAACCGGACGACGTGCGCCAGGGGCTGGAGATCAACCTGATGGCCGCACTGAATCTCACCCGCGAACTGGTGCCCGCGCTCGTCGAGGCGCAGGGCTCGGTCGTGATGATCAACTCGATGGTGCTCCGGAACCAGCTGCCGGGCTTCGGCGCCTACCGGATCATGAAGGCGGGCCTGCTGGCCCTCGCCCGGAGCCTGTCCGTGGACCTCGGGCCCCGCGGGGTGCGCGTCAACTCCGTTGCACCCGGCTACATCTGGGCCGACTCGGTCAAGACGTGGTTCGAACGCCAGGCGGCCGAGCGCGGCGTCGACCCGAGCGTGGTCCACGACGAGATCGCGGCGGGAGCGGACCTGCGCCGGCTGCCCGAACCCGACGACATCGCGAACACCGCGGTCTTCCTCGCCTCGGAACACGCACGGGCGATCACAGGGCAGTGCCTGGACGTCAACTGCGGGCACGCCCACCACTGAACATGCCCACCACTTGAACTGGAGAGGGACATGACCACACAGGACACCCCGACGGTCGGCACCGCCGACGAACTCCTCGCTCTCGCGACCGAGGCGACCGGCCTCGACGACTTCGGTGACGACGACTTCCGCGAGGGGCTCGAGGTACTGATCTCCAGCTTCGACGCCGATTCGCGGCTCACCCCGCACGGCGTGACGATCGCCCGCGCCATGATGACGAAGGCGTTGGTCGGCAGGGCGCGCAGCGAGGCGGCGTTCGCCCGGCACCCCGAGCACACCGAGGTCGGGATCGAACGCCCCGTCTTCGTCTGTGGCCTCATGCGCACGGGCAGCACCGCGCTGCACCGACTGCTGTCCGCCGACCCCGCCCATCAGGGCATCGAGACGTGGCTCGCCGAGGCTCCGCAGCCTCGGCCCGCCCGTGCGGACTGGCCCGCCCATCCCGACTTCCAGCGCGCGCAGGCCCACTTCGCGGCCCGCCGGCGCAACGAGGCCGAGCTGATGAAGGTGCACTTCATGGACGCCGACGAAGTCGAGGAGTGTTGGCAGCTGTTGCAGCAGTCGATGCGGTCGGTGGCCTTCGAGTGCGTCTCGTATCTCCCCACGTACTCGAAGTGGCTGGCCGGACAGGACTGGACCGACACCTACGCCAGACACAAGAAGAACCTTCAGCTGATCGGCATGAACGATCCCGAAAGGCGCTGGGTGCTCAAGAACCCCAGCCATGTCTTCGCGATCGACGAGATCATGCGGGTCTACCCGGACGCCCTGATCATCCGGACCCACCGGCCGCCGAGGACGGCGATGGCCTCGACCTGCAGCCTGGCCGAGCAGGGCAAGCACGACATGTCCGCGGCGTACGACCGCGAGACCATCGGACGCACCCAACTCGCCCTGTGGTCACGGGGAATCGAGCACTTCGAGGCGGCCCGAAGCCGCTACGACCCCCGGCAGTTCCTCGACGTCGACTACCAGGACTTCGTCACCGATCCGCTCGGCACCGTCGGGGGCATCTACGACCACTTCGGCCTGGAGTTCACGGCGCAGGCACGCGAGGCGATCGAGGCCTCGCACCGCAAGAGCCTGGGCGCGCACCGGCGCCCCGAGCACCGGTACCGCCTGGAGGACTTCGGCCTGACCGAGGCCGAGGTCGACGAGCGCTTCGCCGCCCATGCCTGACTCGGCATCACCCACCCGTTTCAACAAAGGAGTTGCTCATGAACGCCGTCTGGGAGAAGTTCTGCGCCGACCTGCTCGACGTCGGAAAGATCCTGCACGACGACATCGTGCCGCAGGATCCGCTGACGCAGGCCGAGGGCGTCCGCTACCTGAGCCGCCTGGTCAGGTACGCGACGATCAACTGCGTCGAGTACACCGACCCGCGCTGGCCGAGTTTGACGTCGGCACCCAACCCCAACATGAGGACGAAGATCGGGGCGGACAACCCCGACAACATCTATCTGCGTGCCAACATCTCCGGCCGACACACGTATCGGGTCACCGGCACCCGCGGCACCATTCCCTTGCTGACGTTCGGATCACGCGTCAACCGTTACCACATCGACGGCACCATGCTGCAGACCGGCGATCTGCACGCCCATGACGTCGAGGTCGACGAGCACGGCCGGTTCTCGTTCATCGCGAGCGTGGACAGGCCCGCGGAAGGCGCCTGGCTGCCGCTCGCGCCGGACAGCAACCTCATCTCCGTGCGGCAGACCTACCAGGACCGCCCGAGCGAGATCCCCGCGGAGCTGTCCATCGAATGCCTCGACCCGGACGGCGAGTTCGCCCCGCTGACACCGGAGCAGATGAGTGAGCGTCTCACCGCGGCCATCGGCATGGTGCGCGGCACCGCGAACACCTTCCTGGAGTGGAGCCGCAGGTTCAGGCCGCGGGCCAACGAAATCGTCGACTGGGGCCAGGAATCCTTCCAGAAGGCCGGTGGCGACCCGACGATCTTCTACCTCCACGGGTACTGGAAGCTGGCGGAGGACGAGGCCTGGGTCATCGAGACCGAGGTACCGGACTGCGAGTACTTCAACTTCGTGCTGCAGAACTTCTGGGTGGAATCCCTCGACTTCCACCGCACCAACATCTACCTCAACAACCACACGGCCAAGCTCAACGACGACGGCACCCTGACCATCGTGGTGGCTGCGAAGGATCAGGGCCACGGCAACTGGATCAACACGGACGGACACCGCGAGGGCACCTTCGCGCTGCGCTGGATCAAGGCCGACTCACACCCGATCCCGACGTCGAAGGTCGTGAAGGTCCGGGGTGCGGGGCGATGAGGTTCACTCTCGCGCTGGCCATGATTCCGCTGGACCAGCTGGTGCCGCTGGCGAAGACCGCCGAGGAGTGCGGATTCCATGCCGTCGCACTGCCGGACTCGGTGTTCTTCTCCGAGCGTGCCGCAGCGAAGTACCCCTATACATCCGACGGGCGGCGGATGTGGACCGAGGAGACTCCGTTCGCCGACCCGCTGATCGCCGCCGCCGCGATGGGCGCTGTCACCGAGTCCCTTGTCCACCGGACGAACGTGCTGAAGCTGGGCTCCCGTAACCCGCTGCTCCTGGCCAGACAGGTCGGTACGGTAGCGAACCTCACCCAAGGACGGTTCGAGCTGGGTGTCGGGGTCGGCTGGGCGCCCGAGGAGTTCGAGTGGTGCGGGGTACCGTACGGGCGCAGGGGTGCGCGGGTCGACGAGATGATCGAGGTGATCAGGCTCGTCCTCGGCGGGGGCATGGTCGAGTACCACGGCGAGTTCTACGACTTCGACAAGCTCCGGATGAGTCCTGCTCCGCCGCGCGAGGTCCCCCTCATCGTCGGCGGCCACACGGATGCGGCGCTGCGGCGCGCGGCGCGGATCGGCGACGGGTGGACCTCGGCGCTGATGGGATTCGACGAGTTGGTCACGACCATGGAGCGACTGCACGCGCTGCGCGCGGAGTTCGGCACCGCCGACCGGCCGTTCGACATCCAGGCGTCAGGCGTCGATCGCCACGGAGCCGACGGCTACGCGGAGCTCGCGGCCGCGGGTGTCACCAACACGACCGTGTCACCGTGGGCGATGAAGGGGCTGGCGATGGACTGCCCCGTCGAGGCGAAGCAGGACGCCCTCAGGGAGTTCGCGGCCGAGCACATCGACTGATCCGTCCGGAGGTGGCCGGCCATCTCCGCCGGCCGGCGCGAGCGTCGCGCGCGGCCTTGGCGTCGGCTTCGACGGGCCATTGTGGGCCACACTCGGCGCCGCTCGCGGAGACCGCCCCGTCGGTAACGGACCTTCCGTCCTCGGCGACGATCGGCCGCGCGTGCGTGGCGACCACCTCGGTGGCTTCTCCCGGGATCGGAGCCGTGCAGCGGGAGTGGCGTGGGCCACCGGGGTGCGGGCGGCACGGGCGAGGGCCGGCGGGCCCAACGAGCGGCGTTCATCCCACTCACCGAGAACATTCCACTGCGCCACTCTCCCCCGTGCCACGCTCCGACCCTCTGATGCTCTGCACCGCGACGGCGACCAGGAGGACGACAACACATGGGCGGCCCGCACACCTTGGCCCACCTCGCCGACTGGGCAGCCGACGCCCACGGCGACGCGGAGGCCCTCACATTCCGCGGCACCAGCTGGACGTTCCACACCCTGCGCGACCAGGTGGACAAGGCCGCGCGCGCCCTGATGGCGCAGGGACTGCGGCCGGGCGAATCGGTCGGCATCTGGGCGTCCAACAGCGACCGCTGGGCGATCGCCGCACTCGGCGCGCACGCCGCGGGCGGCGTCCTCGTCCCGGTCAACACCCGCTACCGCGCCGCGGAAGCCGCCGACATCCTGCGCCGGGCACGCGCCCGCGTGCTGCTCACCGAGCACGACTTCCTGGGCCGCGACTACCGCGCCGAACTCGCCCACGGCCATCAACTGCCCGCCCTGGAACGGGTGGTGGCCCTGCACGACGACGGCGAGTGGGCCACCTTCCTCGCCTCGGGCGACGCGATCGCCACCCACCAACGCCACCAACGATCGGCGGCCGTCGCCCCCGACGCGCCGAGCGACCTGCTGTTCACCTCGGGCACCACGGGCCGCCCCAAGGGCGTGATCGGCGAGCACGGACAGGTCGTGCGGGCCTCCCGGGACTGGGCACGGACGGTGACCCTCCAGTCCGGCGACCGGTACCTGCTGGTCAACCCGTTCTTCCACACGTTCGGCTACAAAGCCGGCTTCGTGGCCTGCCTCTTGACCGGCGCCACGGTACTGCCGGAGCCGGTGTTCGACGCGGCCCGGATCCTTCAGCGGATCGAACGCGACCGCGTCACCGTCCTCACCGGCGCACCGACGGTGTTCCTCTCCCTGCTCAACCACCCCCAACGGCCCGCCCACGACCTGTCGACACTGCGCATGGCGGGAACCGGCGCCTCCAACATCCCCACCAGCCTCATCGAACAGATCCGCACCCTGGGCGCACACACCGTGTTCACCGCCTACGGACTCACCGAGACCAACGGCTTCGCCACCATCTGCCCGCCCACCGAGGACGCGCACACCCTCGCCCACACCGCCGGACCCCCGATGCCCGGCACCGAGATCCGCATCGACACCTCCGCCGGCCACTTCGCCGACGGCGAGGGCGAAGTCCTGATCCGCGGCTACCAGGTGATGCGCGGCTACCTCGACGACCCCGACGCCACCGCCACCGCCCTCGACACCGACGGCTGGCTGCACACCGGCGACGTCGGACGCCTCGACGAACGCGGCTTCCTCATCATCACCGACCGCCTCAAGGACATGTTCCTGGTCGGCGGCTTCAACGCCTACCCCGCCGAGATCGAACAAGCCCTGCGCGCCCACCCCGCCATCACCGACATCGCCGTCGTCGGCACACCGCACGAACGCCTCGGCGAGGTGGGCATCGCCTACTGCGTCGCCGCGGACGACACCCGGATCGACGCCGCCGAACTGACCGGCTGGGCACGGCAGCGCCTCGCCAACTTCAAGGGGCCCCGCGCCTTCGTGCCCGTCGACACCCTGCCCCACAACGCGGCCGGCAAGGTCGACAAAGTCACGCTGCGCGCACGCGCCCGCGAGGAGCACCCATCGCGGGCGTGAGCCGACCGCCCGGGCACCTACGCGAGCGCGGGCTCATCGGGCCGAGCGTGGCCGTGCTAGCGTCATTGGCGTTAGATGGAATGTGCGAAAAACTCGCTCATGAATGGTGTTTCTGAGCGGCGCCCCGTGCGGTGTTGGTTCCTTCCCTAGGAACGCCGGTGCTTCCTTCGTCATCATTGAACGAAGGCAGAGGACTGTGCTCAATCCGTATCGCGTGATCATTGTCGGCGCCGGTCTGGGTGGGCTCGCGCTCGCCCACGGCCTGCGCTCGAACGGCATCGATGTCGCCCTGTACGAACGCGACGCCCACCCGGACGCCCGCCCTCAGGGCTACCGCATCCAGCTCGACGAACCCGGCCTGGCCGGACTGGAACACTGCCTGCCCCCGACGCTGTTCCAGCTCTGCCTGGCCACCACGGGCACACCGCCGGCGCGGGTGTCCGTCCGCGACCGCCACCTGCGCGTCCTGGCGGACAAGGCGGCGCTCAGTGGCTCCGGTGCGGGGAACGCGGCGGGCCCACGTGCGTTCAACCGCCCGACCCTGCGCCAGGTCATGCTCTCCGGGCTGCGCGACCACGTGCACTACGGCGCCCGGTTGTCGGCCTACCAGTACGAGGCCGACGGAACGGTCACCGCGCGCTTCGCCGATGGGCGTACCGCGAGCGCCGACCTCCTGGTCGGTGCGGACGGCGTCAACTCGGCTGTGCGTCGACTCCTGTTGCCTGACGCACCGGTCCACGACGCCGGGCTACGGCTGGTCTACGGCAAGATTCCGTTCAAGAGGAACAGCCGATCAGACATCCCTGACTGGGTGTTCGAGAACATCTTCACCGTGGTGACCGGCGGCCCGGGACACCCACATCTCGGCCTGGGGCCGGTGGAGTTCAGCGATCGGCCCGATCGGGCCGGCCTGGCGCACACCCCGCCCGTGGCGCTGTCTCCGGTCGGCGACTATGTCGCCTGTATGGTCGGCGCGCCCGCCGACCATCCGTCGATGCCCTCTTTCGAGCAGCTGCGCGGCCTCACCCACGCCGGACTGCGCGACGTCGCTTTGAGAGTGCTGGGCGCGGACTGGCACGAGGATGTTCATCGGCTACTGGGTCTGTGGGACACGGACTCCCTGTTCCCCCTGCGGATCTCGACCGCCGCTCCCGTGCCCGCCTGGGATTCCGGCCCGGTCACCCTCATCGGTGACGCGATCCACGCCATGAGCCCGGTTCTGGCCATGGGTGCCAACACCGCGATCCGTGACGCCAGTGAACTCACCCGCGCGCTCTCCACCGCTGCCCGTACTGGCGAGCCGCTGAAGGACGCGGTGCGCACATACGAGAGCCGTATGACCGACTACGCCTTCTCGATTGTGGCCGACTCCCAGCGGACGGGGCGGCAGCGGGTCGGGCAGCGGTAAGTCCCGCGGAGATCGGGCACGGCGCTCAGCCGTCCGCAGGACGCCGACCAGGTGCGGTGACGGGCCACGGTGCCGCCGCCTCCAACTGGGCGGCCAGGGCGAGCAGTCGGCCCTCTCCGCCGAGGTCGGTGGCGAACTGTACGCCCAGCGGCAGGCCTTCGGTGTCGTGCCCGAACGGGACCGACATGGCGGGCATCCCCGTGACGTTGTGGACGCTCGTGAACGCGGAGTACACGGCCGCGTGTTCGTAGATCGACTCGGGGCGGGTGGTGTCGAGGACGCCCAGGCGGGCGGTGGGCCGCGCCAGTGTCGGCGTGAGGAGTACGTCGTGGGTGCGGAACGTGGCACCCACCGACCAGCCGAGCTCCTGGACCGCGCGGAGCGCACGGCTGACGTCGGCGGCGGGCAGCGTGCGGTAGTGCTCGTACAGGAGGCGGGTGAAGGGTTCCAGGTCGTCTTCCGCGAGGGGGCGGTCCAACTGGTCCAGGCGTGCGTCGACCTGGGCCACGAGGTCGCCGCCCATCAGCGTCGCGGACGCGGCGGCCACGTCTCCGGGACGGTAGGGAGCGGCCAACTCCGTTACGTCGTGGCCGAGTTGGGCGCACAGTCGGGCGGCGTCCCGCGCGGCCGCGGCCGACTCGGGATGTACGTCGGGGCCGTCCGGCAGAGCCGTGATCAGGCCGATTCGCAGGGGACCCGGGTCACGGCCGGCCAGCTCGGCGAAGGAGGCGTCAGGTGTCGGCGCCGCGTAGGCGTCACCGGGGAGCGGCCCCGCCGCGATGTCCAGCAGCACGGCGCTGTCCCGGACGGTGGTGGTGAGCGCGTGGTGCCCCGAGACAAGGCCCGAGAGGGTGGTCGGCCTCGGGTACGGGGAGACGCGACCTCGGCTGGGCTTGAGGCCGAAAAGGCCGCAAGCTGCGGCGGGGATGCGGATCGACCCGCCGCCGTCGCTGGCGTGCGCGACCGTAACCATCCCCGCCGCGACGGCCGCGGCCGAGCCACCGCTGGATCCGCCCGGCGAGTGGGCGTGGCCCCACGGATTGCGGGTGGGGCCGTGCAGCGCGGGCTCCGTGCTCGCGTTCAGGCCCAGTTCGGGGGTGTTGGTGGTGCCGAGGACGACCATGCCTGCGCGCCGGTACCGGGCGACCAGCTCGCTGTCGCGGCTCGCGACGTACTCGGCGAACAGTCTGCTGCCGCCGGCCGCGGGCAGGCCGCGCACCTCCATGTTGAGGTCCTTCACCAGGACGGGCACGCCGCGCAGCGGCCCCTCGGGCAGACCTGCCGCCACCTCCGCGCGAGCCTCCTCGAAGCAGGTGTGGATCACCGCGTTGAGTTGGGGGTTGAGCTTCTCGATCCGGGTGATGGCCTCCTCGACGACGTCCCCGGCCTCGCGCTCGCCGTTCCTGATCGCCGCGGCGAGTGCCACGGCATCCGCGTTCTGTGTCACGCCTCTCCCCTCGTCGTCACGCCTCTCCCCTCACCGTTCGCTCGATGACTCCGCTATGCCACGTATCCCTCGGGCTTGCCCCAGGTCGCGCGGCGGGTGGTGTCGCGGTCGACCAGGACGCACCGGGTGCCGGTGAAGTTGGTCGGCATGCACTTGTTGCAGTGGATGCACAACGAAGGTGTGTCGGCGTCCTGTTGGATGCGGTTGATCAGATCGGGTTCGCGCAGCAGGGAGCGGGCCATCGCCACGAACTCGAATCCCTCGCGCATGGCGAGGTCCATGGCCGCCCTGTCGGTGATGCCGCCGAGCAGGATCATCGGCAGCTTCACCGCGGCCCTGATCTGGCGGGCGTCCTCCAGCAGATAGGTGTCCCGGTAGGGGTAGCTGTGCAGGAACTTCTTGCCGACGGCCCGCACGCCGAGCTTGATCGGCTGCGGCATGATCGCGGCGAACTCGCGGAGCGGCGCGTCGCCCTTGAACAGGTACATCGGGTTGAGGAGGGAGCTGCCCGCGGTCATCTCCAACGCGTCGACGGTGCCGTCCTGTTCGAGCCACTGGGTGACGGGGATCGCCTCGTCCAGCCAGAAGCCGCCCGCGACCCCGTCGTCCATGTTCATCTTCGCGATGACCGCGATGCGACCGCCCACCGCGTCCCGGACGGCCCGCATGATCTCGCGGGCGAACCGGGCGCGGTTCTCCAGGCTGCCGCCGTACGTGTCGGTGCGGTGGTTGATCTTGGGGCTGAGGAAGGAGCTGGCGAGGTAGTTGTGGCCGAGGTGGACCTCGACGGCGTCGAAGCCCGCCTCGATCGCCCGCCGCGCGGCCTCGGCGTGGGCCTCCGTGACGCGTTTGATGTCCGCGACGGACGCCTCCTTGGCCCAGCTCAGCGTGGTGGCGTGGAAGTGCTTCGACGGGGAGAGGGCGGGCGCGCCGTTGCCCTTGGGGTTGGCGACGGGCCCACCGTGACCGATCTGCGCGGAGACGGCCGAGCCGTGCGCGTGCACCGCGTCGGTGAGCTTGCGCAGCCCCGGCATCGCCTCGTCGGTCCAGTGGATCTGGTGCCGGTCGGTGCGCCCTTCCTTGGCCACGGCGCAGTACGCGACGGTGGTCATGCCGACGCCGCCGCGGGCGTAGCCGACGTGGAAGTCGACGAGGTCCTCGGTGACGAGCGAGCGGTGGCTGAGCCCTTCGTACGTCGCCGCTTTGATGACGCGGTTGCGCAGCTCGACGGGGCCGAGCGAGGCGGGGGCCAGGACATCGGGTGTCCCATCGGGTGTCCCGTTGGTGGTCATGACTGGTTCCTCCTCGGTTCGGCATGGGGGACGCGCCCGTGCCAGTCGCTTCAGGTGGGGCGACGCTACGGTCGGCGGATCACTGCCGCCGCCCGGCATCCCACTCACCGGGAGCCGGGTCAGAACACCGACGGGCCGCGGAGGGTCGTCTCCGCGCCGCCGTCCACGTACAGCACCTGACCAGTGATGTGACTGTTGTCCTCGGACGCCAGGAACAGCGCGGCGCGGGCGACGTCGTCGGGCCGCAGGTATCCGTTCAGGGGCATCGGCACGGCGGCGTCCATGACGGCCTTCGTCTCCGGGTCGTCGAACAGGTCCGCGCTCATGGGTGTGAGGACGATGCCGGGCGCGACGGCGTTCACCGGGATCCCGGCGTCCGCCCAGCCGGGGGCGACGGCCGTGCGCCGCAGCCACTGCGCGAGTGCCGCCTTCGACGAGGGGTAGAGCCGACGTTCCCGGCCGTCGCCGATCGCCTTCCTCGCGTGTGCCAGGGCCGCTGCCTCGTCGGCCGCGAGGCAGGCGGCGACGATGTCCTCGTCCACCGGCTGCGTGGCGGAGATGGAGGCGAAGACCACCACACGGGGCCGCTCGGACGCGGCGAGCGCCGGCCGCAGGGCCGTCACGAACTCGGTGGTGCCGAAGTAGTTGACCGCCACCAGCGCCTCGCTGGGGACGGAGGTGCCCGCGCAGGTGACGACGGCGTCCACCACTCCGTCGGCGGCCTCACGCGCGGCTTCGGCTGCTTCCGTCCGGCCGCGGGGGGACGACAGGTCGGCCGTGATGTCCGCGCCTCGTAGGTCGACCCCGATCACCTGGTCCCCCTGGGCGCGGAGCAGTGCGGTGAGTGCCGCCCCGATCCCGGAACCGGAACCGGTGACGACGACATTGCGTGGCATGGATTCTCCCTCGGTCGACGGATGCCCTGTGGGCGTCCCGCACCGTAGGCCCGCGGCGGCGGCTCCCGACGGGCGTCCACCGGTGAGTGGGACACGGGAACGATCCGGTGCCGCGCGCTCCGTAGGCTGCGGGTTCGTCCGTGGAACCTGCCACCTGGAGGAGCAGCGTGCCCAGAATCGCGTCGGCCAGGCCGGGTGCGGAACCGAGTTCGCCGCGGCAGCACGCACGCCGGCAGAGCATCCTGCGGGTCGCCTCCGACATGGCGGCGGACACGGGGCTCGAAGGGGTGCAGATGCAGGAGGTGGCCCGGTCCGCCGGGGTGGCGATCGGCACGCTGTACCGCTACTTCCCGTCGAAGACACACCTGTTCACCGCCGCCATGGCCGAGCAGATCGAGGAGTTCGGGGCGGCGCGGCCGCCCACTCCTGCCGCCCCTGCCCGCCCCGAGGACGCCGTCCTCGACGCCCTGGTCCGCGCCACCCGCAACCTGCTGCGCCGCCCGGCGCTCGCGACCGCGATGATCCAGTCGTCCAACGCCGCCCGCGCCGGCACGGTCCCCGACCTGGCCCGCGTCGACACGGGGTTCCTCGACCTGCTGGTCCGCGCCTGGGGCGTCGCACCGCCCACCGAGGATCAGTTGGCGCGGCTACGGCTGCTGATCCTGCTCTGGTACGGGGTGTTGCAGTCGAGGCTCAACGAAAGCATCACCCCCGGCCAGGCCGACGAACACCTCCGGATGGCGTGTGCCCTGCTCCTGGCCGCACGACGGTGACGAGCGCCGGGGCCCGCAGGCCCCGGCGCTCCGCGGACACTCAGCCGACGGGCTTCGGCTCGGTCGCACCCACGTCGTCGACCAGCGGCACGTCCTCCTGCTCGGCCAGGCCACCCTGAGCAGGTGTGCGGCCGTGCTTCATGAACAGGGCGATCAGCAGGCCCACCGCGCCCACGGCCGCGGCCCATCCGTAAGCATGGGTGAGGGCGCTGTCCGCGTACAGCACGGAATGGGTCTTCGGGTCGACCCGCAGGACGTGCTGCGACATGACCGTGCCGGTGACAGCGGTGGCGATGGCGGCCGTCAGCAGGGTGCTCATGCCGCCGATCGAGTTGCCCACACCGCTCTGTGATTCGGGCAGCGCGTCCTGGAGCAGGTTCGCGTTCGAGGAGTGCAGGAAACCGTTGCCGCATCCGATGGTCAGGGCCATCAGCCCCACCTGCCACTGCACAGTGAACATCTGGGAGCCGAAATACATCCCCAGGAGGAACAGCAGCGCGGCGGCGATGAGCACGTTGCGGGCGCCGGCCTTCTTGGACAGATAGCCGCCGAACGGGCCGACGACCATGGCCACGATCCCCAACGGGCAGGTCCACACCGCGTATTCGAGCGCCGTCAGCCCGGCGCCGTAGCTGATACCCGGAACGTTCGCCGGGGTCCTGAACAGCGTGGGCCCGATCAGCGCGTTCGCGTTCATCATGTACGACACGCACACGACGGCCAGGACCGTGGCACCGAATTTCCGGCCCAGCAGCACGCGCATGTCGATCAGCGGGTGCCGACAGACTCGCTCCCACCACACGAACCCGGCCAGCATCGCGACACCGGCGATCAGGCAGGTGAGGGTGGGACCGGAGGTCCAGCCCCACTCGGTGCCCTGGGTGATGCCGAGCAGCAGCACAGCGATACCGGGCCCCATCAGCACTGTCCCCAGGTAGTCCATGGGCCGGTCGACACGGACGCCGCTCTCCGGCACCAGTGCCGCGTACACGGGCAACAGGACCGCCACGTAGATGGCGAGGAACCAGAAGACTCCGTGGTAGCCGAAGCCGTCGATGAGCCAGCCGGCCAGGAAGGGCCCGAACAGGGCCGACATGCCGATTCCGGTGACGACGGTGCCCAGCGCGATCGGCACGAAGTCACGCGGCATGATGTCGCGGACCAGGCTGTAGGAGAGCGTGACGATGCCGACGAGGCAGCCTTGCAGCGACCGCCCGACCAGCATCATCGGGAACGACGTCGCGAGGGCGCACACGACGCTGCCGAGTATGAAGACGACGCCGAGCCAGACGACGACGTTCTTCTTGCCCCACTTGTCGGCGGCCTTGCCGACGAGCGGCTGAACCGTCGCCCCGGCAAGCGTGAGGATCGAGGCGGTCCAGGCGATGTGCAGGGTCCCGAACGCCTCCGCCATGTCCGGGAGGGCGGGGAAGACCATGATGAGCTCGAACGTCGCGATCTCCGAGAAGAGGATGATCAGCACGAGCACGGTGAACACGTGGCGCTTGGGTACCGCGCCATGGGACGGATTCAGATTCAGTGCCATCGCGTTCCTTTGTCGAAGGGGACGGAGCGGTGCACGTGCGGGTCGCTGAGGGGCGGTACCGGCTCAGGAGATACGAGCCACGCGTTCGATGCCGTGGGCGAGTTCGGCCCCGGCCGAGGAAGGGCGGCAGCCGGGACGTGTGCCGGAAAGCTACGGCTACGGCCCACCGCCGAGGCACGGCGTCCCACTCACCGGGAGGGCGGGCCGTTCACACCGCGGATCCGGAGTCCCAGTGACCGGAACCGGCACGGTCCGGGCGGGCGTTTCGGGCCGAGACTGGCGGAGCCGTGACCCGAGTGGAGTCCCCCGACGCCCCCCGAGGAGTCCTCAATGACGAGCGACCAGGACCAGCGCACCACCGCCCGCACCGCATACGCCGAACTCACCGGCCCCGGTGGCCCGTTCGAACTCGTCCCGGAGGATGTGCTGGGAGCCCGGCTGCCCGTGTTCGCGCGGCGACGACGGGCGCTGCACGAAGTGGTGCACGAATCCGTGCACCACGGCGAACGCGACTACATCGTCACGGCCGACCGCCGGATCACCTTCGCCGCGCACGCCGCCCAGGTGGCCTCGCTCGCGCAGGCGCTGCGCGAGGACTACGGAGTCGGCAAGGGCGACCGGGTCGCCATCGCGGCGGCCAACTCCCCCGAGTGGATCGTGACGTTCTGGGCGACCGTGTCGATCGGGGCGGTCGCCGTCGGCTTCAATGCTTGGTGGTCGCCGCGCGAACTGGCCCAGGGCGTCGAGAACGCGGCTCCGTCGGTGATCGTCGCGGACGCCAAGCGGCGTGCCCGGCTCGCTGACCGCGGGGTGCCGCTCCTGTCCGTGGAGGACCACATCGAGGAGCTGGCCTGCCGGTATCCCGACGCGCCGCTGCCCCGTGCCGATGTGGCCGAGGACGACCCGGCCGTCATCCTCTACACGTCCGGCACCTCCGGGCGGCCCAAAGGCGCCGTGCACACGCACCGCAACCTCCTGTCCGTCGTGGAGTACCACCGGCTCAACGACGCGGTGATGCAGCGTTTCGGCGACCCGCTGGCCCCCGAGGACCGCGTCTACCTGTTGGTCCTGCCGCTGTTCCACATCGCCAGCCTGCACAATCTCGCGGTGCCGCGGCTGGCCACCGGCAGCAAGGTCGCACTGCACCAGGGCTCCTTCGACGTGGACGCCGTCCTGTCCATGGTCGAGCGGGAACGCGTCACCAACTGGGGCGCGGTGCCCACGATGGCCCACCGCATGCTGGAACACGGTGGGGCCGACGCCTACGACACCTCGTCGCTGACCTCGTTCTCGCTGGCATCGGCCCCGTCCTCCGTCGAGTTCAAGGAGCGGCTGCGCACCGGTCTGCCCTTCGCCCGCGACTCCCTCGTCGACAGTTACGGCCTGACCGAATCCTGCACGGGGATCGCCGCCGCGAGCCCCCAGGACCTCGTCGAGGCCCCCGGGACGCTCGGCCGCCCCGTCCTGGGCGTCAGCCTGGAGATCCGTGACCCGCTCGGGCAGGTGCTGCCGACCGGGGAGGAGGGCGAGGTGTGTGTGCGCAGCGCGTACAACATGCTGGGTTACTGGGGTGACGCGCAGGCCACGGAGGACGCGATCGGCGCCGACCGCTGGCTGCGCACCGGCGACCTCGGGCGGCTGGACCCGGACGGGCGGCTGCGCCTGGTCAGCCGCCGCTCCGACCTGATCATCCGGGGCGGCGAGAACGTGTATCCGGCGGAGATCGAGGCCGTCGTCGCCGCGTACCCGGGTGTCCGGGAGTGCGTGGTGCTGGGCGTCCCGAACCCGGACCTCGGGCAGGAGGTGGCGGCCGTGGTGGTGACCGAACAGGGCGCCGACGTCACGGAGGAGGGGCTGCGCGCCTACACGGAGCGGGAGTTGGCCCACTTCAAGGTGCCGTGCCAGTGGCGGATCACCACCGAGGGCCTGCCGCGCAACGCGACGGGCAAGGTGCTCCGGCGCGCCGTCCAGGTGTGACCGGGGCCGATGGGATGAATGGCCGTCAGTCGAGCCGCGCAGAGAGGCGTCCATGCGACTAGGAATCACGAGCCCCGTCGTCACAGCCGTGCCGGGTGCGCACTCGCCGTGGGAACGCGGCGCGGGGATCGAGGAACTCGCGACGATCGCGGAAGCCGCCGATCGTCTCGGCTTCCACCATCTGACCTGTTCCGAACATGTGGCGGTCCCGGCGGACATCGCGGAGCAGCGCGGAGCCACGTACTGGGATCCTCTGGCGACGTTCGGCCATCTCGCCGCGCGCACGCGGCGCATCCGGTTCGCCACCCAGGTCCTGGTGCTCGGGTACCACCATCCCCTCGCCATCGCGAAGCGCTACGGAACGCTGGACCGGGTCTCGGGCGGCAGGCTGGTCCTGGGGCTCGGTGTGGGCAGTCTCCAGGAGGAGTTCGCGCTCCTCGGCGCCGAGTTCGAGGGGCGCGGGGCGATCGCCGACGACGCGATCGCCGCGCTGCGCGCCGGCCTGTCGCGGCGCGAACCCTCGTACCACGGCGAGCACTTCGCCTACGAGGGGTTCGTGGTGGAGCCGCATGCCGTGCAGGAGCGCGTTCCGCTGTGGATCGGGGGACGTACCGGGCGCTCGCTGCGCCGGGCCGTGTCGCTCGGTGACGGGTGGGTTCCGTTCGGGCTGCCGCTCGACCGGTTGGGCGCGATGCTCGCCGACACCGAACTGCCCGAGGGCTTCGAGGTGGTGCTCAGCGCCGGTCGGCCACTGGACCCGTCGGGTGACCGGGCACGGACCGAGGCGGCCCTGCGCAGGGTCGCGGAGGCGGGGGCGACGCTGGTGAGTGTGTCGCTGGCCGCCGAATCGGCCGCCCACTACGTCGAACAGGCAGAGGCACTGGCCGAGTTGGCGCTCCCGCTTCCCTGACCTTCGAAGGAGGAACCGTGACCGACAACCCGATGGCCGCTCTGGAGGCCAGGCTGCGCCGTCTTGAGGACGAGCGGGACATCTCCCGCCTCATGGCGTCGTACGGACCGCTCGTCGACAGTGGCGCCGCCACCGAGGTCGCCGACCTGTGGGAGCCGGACGGTGTGTACGACATCGACGAGCTCTACCTCGGCGGCCGGAGCGAGATCCGCTCCATGGTGGAGTCCGCCGCGCACCAGGGCTGGATACGGGGCGGCTGCGCCCACGTGGTGGGTCCGGCGCATGTCACGGTGGACGGGGACACAGCCGTAGCCGTGGCTCATTCACTGATGGTCGTGCACGACGACGGCCGCTACGTGGTCCGCCGGGCCACCGCGAACCACTGGCAGCTGCGCCGGTCCCCGGACGGCTGGCAAGTGACCACCCGCACCAACCGGGTCCTCGACGGCCGCCCGGAGTCCCCCGCCCTGCTGCGCAGCGGGGTACGGGGGACGGCACCACTCGATGAGGTCGACCGCGGAACAGTGTGAGGCGGAACCTCGATCCGTACGGAAAGGTGTATCCACAGCATGGACATCGGCAGCCCCCTGGACTTCTCCGGACGCGTGGTCCTGATCACCGGTGGCACCAAGGGAATCGGTGCGGCGACGGCTCAGGCGTTCCTGTCCGCGGGCGCTCAGGTCGCCGTGTGCGGGCGCAGCGCTCCCTCCTCACCGCCGCGCGCGGGCGACCGTGAGGCCGTGTTCCTCCCTTGCGACGTGCGCGACGCGGACGCGACGGGCCGGCTGGTGACCGCCGTCGTGGAGCGTTTCGGCCGCCTCGACGTCGTCGTCAACAACGCGGGCGGCTCCCCCGACGCCGACGCGGCCACCGTCTCTCCCCGCTTCGTGGAGAAGATCGTCGCGCTGAACCTTCTCGGCCCGTTCTATGTCGCGCAGGCGGCCAACAAGGTCATGCGGGAGCAGGACAGCGGCGGGCTCGTCATCAACATCGGCAGCGTCTCCGCCCACGACCCCCAGCCGGGCACGGCCGCCTACACCGCGGCGAAGGCCGGACTGCTCGCCCTGACCCGGGCGTTGGCCCTGGAGTGGGCGCCGCTGGTGCGGGTCAACCACATCACCACCGGCCTCACCCGCACCGAGAGCGCCGCTTCCGTCTACGGCGAGGACGGCGGTGCCGCGGTCGCGAGCGTCGTCCCGATGCGGCGGATGGCGGTGCCCGAGGACGTGGCGCGCGCCTGCCTGTTCCTCGCCAGTGACCTCGCGGGCTACGTCAACGGCGCGGATCTGGCCGTGCACGGCGGCGGCGAGGTCCCCGCCCGGTTCCTCGCGGCGCGGCAGCAGACCACCGCCTGATCCCCGGGTATGCGTGAACAGCCCCTGCTTCAGGGTCTGTTCACGCATACGTTCACGCATACCCGGAGATCAGACCAGGTTGTCCTCCACGGTCAGGCCGAAGGCACCGCGGCCGTACATGGCCAGAGCCCGCTCGACGTCGTTGGCGACATGCACGCTGCCGGCGTGGGCGTCCCGCCACGCCCGTTCGATGGGGTTGCCGCGCCGCAGCGAATGACCGCCCGCCGTCTTGAACAGCAGGTCGATGGCGGACACCGCACGCTCCGTGCCCCGCACCTGGTCCCGCCGGGCGCGCAGCCGCAGCTCCATCGGGATCTCCTGGTCCGCCGCGGCGAGCACCGCCATCTCCCGCAGGTTCCGGTCCATCTGGAGCACGGATGCGTCGATGTCGGAGGCCGCGCGGGCGATCGCCACCTGCGCGAAGGGATCCTCGGCGAACATCCCGCCGCCCAGGCTGAGCCTGACCCGCTCCTTCATCAGCGAGACGTACGAGTCGTACCCCCCGCCGACCGCGCCGATCACCGGCGCGGTCACGGCGCTGGTGAAGACCGTGCCGAACGGAAGCCGGTACAGCGGGCCCCGGTTGACCTTCTGCCCCGGCCCCCGCAGTTGCGCCTGCTCGTAGTTGCGGATCACCCGGTGCGCGGGCACGAAGGCGTCCTCGACGAGGATGTCGTTGCTCGCCGTGCCGCGCAGGCCGACCACGTCCCACACGTCCTCGACGCGGCAGTCGGACCGGGGCACCAGGACCGTCAGGAAGTCCACCGGGCGGCCCTGCGCGCCGACCACGAGGGCGCCGAGGAGCAGCCACCCCGCGTGCTCGCAGCCGGAGGAGAAGCTCCAGCGCCCGCCGAGCTTGTAGCCGCCGTCCACCGGGGTGAGGCGGCCGACGGGTGCGTACGCGGACGACAGGAGAGTGTCCGGGTCCTCGCCCCAGACCTCCTCCTGCGCCTGCCGGGGGAAGAGCGCGAGCTGCCAGGGGTGCACGCCGAGGACCGAGGCCACCCAGCCCGTCGAACAGCACACGGCGGAGATCGTGCGGACGACCTCGTAGAAGTCCACCGGATCGGCCTCCAGGCCGCCGTAGCGGCGGGGCTGGAGCATCCGGAAGACACCCGCGTCGGTGAGCTCACCGACCGTGCTGGAGGGGATGCGGCGTGCCTCGTCGGCGGCCACCGCGCGCTCCTCGATGCCCGGCAGCAGGGAACGCACCGATTCCAGAACCCGGTTGCCCATCAGCTGGCTCCGGAAGGCAGCAGCCGGCGCGACGCCTCGTGCGCGCCGCGCACCAGGTCCGCGCGCGGGAATCCACTGCGTGCCTCGGCCGTGGACGCGTTGCCGCCCGCCACCCGGACCGGGCCGTGCGGGAGGTGTTCGAGCCCTTCACGGGCGACGTCGTCGGGTTCGGCGACCCGTAGTCCGGGCAGGTCCATGCGGAGCCCGGCCCGTTCCATGGCGGGGGTGCGGGTGACGCCCAGCACGAGTTCCAGGACGTGCACGCCGTGCGGCTGGAGCTCCAGCCACAACCCCTCGGCGAAGACCCGGCCGAAGGCCTTCACCGCCGAGTAGACGCTGATCGTGGCCTGTCCGAGGTAGCCGGCGAGCGAACCGACGAGCAGGATGCCGCCCCTGCCCCGGTCCTTCATCCGGGCGCCGAAGTGGTGGGTGAGGGCCAGCTGGGCGGTGATGTTGAGGTCGAGGACCCCCTGGACGCGGTCCAGGTCGCCGCTGACGAACTCGTGGCCGTAACTGTTGGCCCCCGCGTTGAAGACCAGCAGGCCGACCTCCAGGTCGTCGGTGGCGGCGCGGATCCGCTCCACGGAGTCCGGGGCGAGCAGGTCGAGGGCGAGGGTACGCACCTCGACACCGCGGGCCCGCGCCTCGTCGGCGGTCCGCTCCAGCGGTTCGGGTTTGCGGGCGATGAGCACCAGGTTGACACCGGCGTCCGCGAGCTGGTGGGCGAACGAGGCGCCCACCCCCTCGGACCCTCCGGCCACCACGGCCCACGGCCCGTACACACCCTTGTCGAGCATCGGCTTCCTTCCTGCCTGTCGTGCTTGCTTGTCGTGGTGCGGCCGGCCCCCTACGCGGGTGCGGCGCTCCGCATGGCGCGGGCGGCGAGCGAGGCGAACACCATCGCCGTCCCGATCGGGATGCCGGGGCCGGGGTAGACCCGCCCGGCGAGCGAGGCGCTGGTGTTGCCCGCCGCGTAGAGGCCGGGGATCGGAGCGCCCGTGGCGGCGAGGACCCGGCCCGAAGTGTCCGTGCGCAGCCCGCCCTTGGTGCCGAGGTCGCTGAGGACCATGCGGGCCGCGTAGTACGGGGGACGGTCGAGCGGGACGAGGCACGGGTTGGGCCCGGCCTGCGCATGTCCGGCGAAGAAGCGGTCGTACGGTTCCTCGCCGCGCCCGAAGTCCGCGTCCTTGCCCTCGGCCGCGAAGGCGTTGAACCGCTGGACCGTGCGTTCGAGAGCGAGGGGCGGCAGGCCGAGCAGTTCCGCGAGTTCGGTCAGGGAGTCGGCCCGCACCCAGGTACCGGCGGCCAGTTGGTCGGGCTCCGGGCAGTCGGGGACGGTGATGGCGGGCGCCCGGCCCTCGGAGCGCGCGTCGAAGACGAAGTACGCGGGCGACGGGCGCTGTGCGAGCGCGCGGCCCATCCGGTCGTAGGGCAGCGACTCGTTGGCGAACCGCTCGCCGGCCGTGTCGACGACGAGGCCGCCGCGCAGGCCGAGCGTGAACGCGGCGCGCCCGTCGGGCAGTTCGAGCCCGGGGCACCACCACGCCTCGTCCATCAGGTCGGTGGCGGCACCGGCCTCGACGGCCGCGCGGATCGCGTCGCCCGTGTTGGTGCCGCGCGGCCCCATCGACCAGTGCGCCGCGCCGGGCACGCCGTGCCGCGCCCGCTGCTCCGCGTCGCCCTCGAAGCCGCCCGCAGCGAGCAGCACTCCATTGCGGGCCCGCACGCGGACCGTGCCGTCCGGTCCGTCGGCCTCGACCCCCACGACGCGGCCCCCGTCCGTCACCAGGCGGGTCACGCGCAGGCCGGTGCGGACGTGGCCGCGGCCGGTCGTGGTGAAGGCGAGCAGCAGACGCCCGATGAGGGCCCGGCCCGCGGTCAGCGGCCCTTCCGGGTGGCCGCCCGCGCCGCGGTCCCGGTCGACGGCGGGCCTCACCAACTGCCGCAGGTCGCCGAGGTGTTCGGCGGGCAGGTCGCAGGGGACGAAGGACCGTCCGGCGGGCAGGCTGCCGGGGGCCGCGAAGTAGTCGGGGAACGCGCGCCACTCGAACGCGATGGCCGGGTCGCGCTCCAACCGGGCGACCAGCTCCGGCGCGTGGGCGAGGAACGCCTCCTGCCGGTCCTGTTCCCGGTCCCCCAGCATCGCCCGGAGATAGGCGCGGGCGCCCTCGGTGGAATCACCGGCGCCCGCCCGTTCCTGTACCTGCGTGCCCGGCAGCCAGCAGGCGGCCCCCGAGTACGCGGACGTGCCGCCGAGCAGGTCGGTCCGCTCGACGACGACCGTGTCGAAGCCGTCCGAGGCGGCCAGCAGCGCCCCCGTCATCGCTCCCGCGCCTGAGCCGACCACGACGACGTCGTGCTCCGCGTCCCACCGCTGTTCCTTCGTCTGCCCGGTGCCCTGCATACCGCCTCCTCTGGTGCTGTGCCGTGCCTCAGCACAGCGCGCGCCGCGCGGCTTCGGCTCTGCCGGTCCCACTGACCGGTACTCAGTGCGCGGCGGGCTGGGTGCCGGTGGTGTCGAGCGCGGCCACGGAGTAGGCGGCGTACGTGCGGTACGGGTCGCGGCCCTCGAAGTACGGGGTCAGCTGGGCGTCGAGTTCCTCGGCGGTGAACACGCCGTCGGCGGCGGTGAACTTGTGCTCCACCGTGGGCGGGGCCATCAGGGCGACCATGTCGCCGTAGACGACGAACACCTGACCGTTGATGCCGTCCGCGGCCGGCGAGGCCAGGTGGGCGACGAAGGTGCCGACGCGCTCCGGGGCCATGATGTCGAGCCCGCCGTCGGGGCCGTTCCCGGTGCCGAAGGAGTCGGCGGTCATCTCCGTGCGGGCGCGCGGGCAGATCGCGTTGGCCCGCACGCCGTAGCGGGCCAGGCCCTGGGCGGTGGCCAGCGTCAGCGCGGTGATGCCGGCTTTGGCCGCCGAGTAGTTGGGCTGGCCGGGGGCGCCGAACAGGAAGGCTTCGGAAGAAGTGTTGACGACGCGTCCGAAGACGGGGCCGCCCGCGGCCTTGCTCGCCGCCCGCCAGTGCATGGCGGCGGCGCGCGAGACGGCGGCGTGGCCCTTGAGGTGGATGCGGATCACGTCGTCCCAGTCGGACTCGGAGAGGTTGAACAGCATCCGGTCGCGCAGCACGCCCGCGTTGTTGACGAGGATGTCGAGTGTGCCGAAGGTGTCCACGGCGGCTTGGACCAGGCGCTCCCCCATGGCCCAGTCGCCGACGTCCCCGGTGATCGCGACGGCCTCGGATCCCAGCGCGCGGATCTCGGCCACCACGTCGTCGGCGGCCTGCCCGATGTCGTTGACGACGACCTTGGCGCCCCGGGCGGCGAGCGCCAGCGCCTCGGCCCGGCCCAGCCCTGCGCCCGCTCCGGTGACGACCGCCGTGCGCCCTGCCAGGGTCTGTGTCGCGCTCATGCTTCGGCTCCCTCTGTGTGTCGGTGAGTGGAGTGCGGCGTTCGGGGTGATCACCGCGAGTCCGAAACTAGTATTCGTTTCAGTTTTTCGGCGGGGCTGTCCCGCTGAGTGGGCGCGGGCCGCACTCCATGGAACCGGACTCGACTACGCGAACCGGGCGCACACGGAGCCGAGCCCTGCGAAGTCGGCCCGGAACTCCTTCCCCGGGCCCACATCGACCGCGCGCGTGCACGAACCCGGCAGCACCAGGTGACCGGCTTCCAGGCGCACCCCGAACGAGGCGACCTTGCGGGCGAGCCAGGCCACCGCCTCCGTGGGGTCGCCAAGGACGGCGTTGGTGTTCCCCCGGGCGATCTCCGTACCGTCCTCGTACAGCACCGCCTCGATGTCCGCGGGGTTCAGATCGCGCGGCGCCACCCGCGCGTCGCCCAGGATCACACCGGCCGACGAGGCGTTGTCGGCGATGGTGTCGGCCAGGCCGATACGCCAGTCGGAGATCCGGCTGTCGATGAGTTCGAGGGCCGGCACGATGTGGTCGGTGGCGGCGAGGACGTCCTGGGTCGTGCAGCCCTCCCCTGGCAGGGACTTGCCGAGGACGTAGCCGATCTCGACCTCGATGCGGGGGAAGCAGTAGCGGGAGGTGTCGATGGTCGGCCCGGTCACCACCATGTCGTCGAGCAGATGGCCGTAGTCCGGTTCGTCGACGCCCATCATGCGCTGCATGACCTTCGAGGAGAGCCCCACCTTGTGACCGCGCACCGTCGCGCCCTCGGCCAACCTGCGGCGAATGCCGAGGAGTTGGATCTCGTAGGCGTCGACGACGTCGATGTCCGGGAACGTGTCGACGAGCGGGGCGATGGGGCTGCGGTCGTCCTCGGCGGCCCGCAGCAGGTTGGCTGCGGCCGCACGGCTCACGGTGTCAAGCATGCGAGTTCTCCTTCGGGAAGGTCCGCTCGGCGGCGCTCGCGGCGGGGTGGAACCGGACCCGGCCGCCCGACAGGGCACGGCGCCCGTCGGTCGACGCCTCGAAGCGGGCCGCGCCGCCGCCGTCGGTGAGCGCCGTCACGTCGAGCCGGTCGCCCGGGAAGACGGGCGCGGCGAACCGGGCCCGCAGCTCCGTCAGGTCGGCCGGGTGCGCGCCCAGCGCGGGCGCGAGGGTCAGGGTGGTGGCGGCCAGCGCGCACAGGCCGTGCAGGAAGGGCCGGGGCTGTCCGGCGGCGCGGGCCGCGGCCGGGTCGATGTGCATGGCGTGGCGGTCACCGAGCAGCCGGTAGAGGGCGGCCTGCCGGACGTGGGTGTCGACGCTCACGTGGCGTGCCGCGCCGCCCTCGGGACGGGCCGGCGCCGCGGGACCGCGCTCCCCGCCGAACCCGCCCGCGCCGGGCGCGAACAGCGACCAGGTGGCGACGAAGCTCTCGGCGCTGACCTCCACCTCGAAGACCGCGGCGGAGCCCTTGTCCCACACCTCGGTGACCCGCGCCCGCGTCGTCAGCTCGCCTGCCGGGTCCAACGGCCGTTGCACCACGAGGTGTTGGGCCCCGTGCACGGCGGTGGTGGCGTCCAGCGCGCCGAGGGCGCCGAGGGCGTCCGGGGCCCACTGGGCGAGCGTGAGAGCGAAGGTGGGCAGCACCCGCAGGCGCTCCTCGTGGACCAGGTCGAGCGCGGTCGCGGGCGCGCCCACGGCCAACGCGTAGAGGATGGCATCGCGTTCGGTGTACGCGACCGTGCGGGTGCCCAGGTCGTGGCCGCGCCACGGGGAGACGTTCACCGGTCCGCGCCGAGGATCAGTCCGCTGGTGGGCACGCCGGTGCCGGCGGTGACGACGACGTGTGAGACGTCGTCCGGCTGGTTCACCGAGGTGCCGCGCACGAGCCTGACCCCTTCGGCGATGCCGTTCATACCGTGCAGGTACGCCTCGCCGAGCTGCCCGCCGTGGGTGTTGGTCGGCAGTGCGCCGGCTCGTTCCAGGTGGCCGTCGGCGATGAAGTCCTTCGCCTCACCCCGGCCGCAGAACCCGAGTTCCTCCAGTTGCGGCAGGACCAGCGGGGTGAAGTGGTCGTAGAGGATCGCGGCATCCATGTCGGCGGCGGACAGACCGCTCTGCGCGTAGAGCTGACGGCCGGTCAGGCCCAGCTCCGGGATGCCGGTGATGGAGGGGCGGTAGTAGCTCGTCATCATGTGCTGGTCCTCGCCCAGACCCTGGGACGCGCCACGGATCACCGCGGGCGGGTGGGGCAGGTCACGGGCCCGCTCGGCGGAGACGATGACGAGGGCCTGGCCGCCGTCGGTCTCCTGGCAGCAGTCGAGCAGCCGCAGCGGCTCGGCGATCCACCGTGAGGCCTGGTGGTCGGCGAGGGTGATGGGGCGGCCGTGGAACCAGGCCGCCGGGTTGTTCGCCGCGTGCGCCCGGTCAACGACGGCCACTCGCCCGAAGTCCTCGCTGGTGGCGCCGTATTCGTGCAGGTAGCGGCGGGCGAACATGGCGACCCACTGGGCGGGGGTGCTCAGCCCGAACGGGGTCATCCACGCGTACGCGGCACGGTCGGCGGTCGTGTCCATCGCCCGGTCGGCCTGGCCGAGACCGTAGCGCTCGCCGGAGCGTTCGTTGAACGCGCGGTAGCAGACGACGACCTCGGCGGCCCCGGTGGCGACCGCCATGGCTGCCTGCTGAACGGTGGCGCAGCCCGCGCCGCCGCCGTAGCCGATCCGGGAGAAGAAGGTCAGCTCCCCCATGCCCAGGTTGCGGGCGAGGTGGATCTCGGAGTTGGTCTCCGCGGTGAAGGTGACCAGGCCGTCGACGTCGGACGGGGCGAGGCCGGCGTCCGTGAGCGCGGCGAGCACCGCCTCGCAGGCGAGCTGGAGTTCGCTGCGCCCGGAGTTCTTGGAGAACTCGGTCGCACCGATCCCGGCGATCGCCGCCGCACCGGACAGGGGACGGGTGCTCATCGCGGCGCCGCCTCCTTCGGCAGCCGCACCGTGACGGTGCCGGTGACATGGTTGCCCAGGCTGTTGGCGCCGGTCACGGCGATGTCCACGCGGCCGTCGTCGTGCCGGGCGCGCACCTCGCCGCTGAGCGTCATCGTGTCCCCCGGGTAGTTGGGCGCGCCGAGCCGGATCCGGATCGCGGTGACGGTGGCCGCCGGACCCGCCCAGCCGGTGACGTAACGGTCGACCAGTCCGTTGCTGGTCAGGATGTTCATGAAGATGTCCTTCGAGCCGCGCTGCCGGGCGAGTTCGGGATCGTGGTGGACGTCCTGGTAGTCGCGGCCCGCGAGGGCCGTGGCGACGATCAGGGTGCGGGTCAGCGGGATCGCCAGGTCGGGCAGCCGCTCGCCGACGGCCACCTGCTCGTACGTCCGGGTGGGCGGCGGCGTCACGAGGCCACCGCCGGTTCCGCCAGGACGTCGCCGAGCCGGGAGAGCTGGGCGCGGGCGCCGCCCAGGGTGGACGAGATCTGCCGCCCCCACAGGAAGTGCCGGTGGACCGGGTAGTCGGTGTCGACGCCGATGCCGCCGTGCAGGTGCTGCACCCGGTGCACGGTGGTCAGACCCGCTTCCGAGGCCCACCAGTTGGCGACGAGGGCGGCGGACTCCTGCTCCCCTTCGGTGGCCTCGCTGTCGGACAGGGCGTCCACCGCGTGCCACATGGTGACGCGCAGGGCGTCGATGTCGATGTAGCAGTCCGCCAGCTGGTGCTGCACCGCCTGGAAGGTGGCGAGCGGGCGGCCGAACTGCCTGCGCTCCCGCAGGTGGTCCGCCGCGTGACTCAACGCCCCTTCATTTACGCCGAGTTGGAGCGCGGCGAGCGCGATGCGCGCGAGCCGCACGGCCCACTCGACCGTCCCCTGCCCTGGAGCGCCGACCGCCTCGGCGGGCGCGGCGTCGAGCGTGAGGTGCCCGCTCAGGTCGCGGTCGGTCGTCTCGGCGTGCTCCCAGGACACCCCGGCGGCGTCGGCGGCGACGAGGAAGAGGCCGGTGCCGGCCCCCGTGTCGGCGCTGACCAGGACGTGGGAGGCGCCGGTCGGGCCGGGCACGGCGGCCTTGTGTCCGGTCAGCCGCCAGGGCGCGGCGTCCGCCGGGGCCGGCGCGGCGACCGTCCGGGGCGTCAGCGGGTCGGCCGGGCCGAACTCCTCAAGGGCCAGGGCCAGTCGGGCCGTGCCCGCGACCAGCGGCGGCAGCAGCAGGGCGCGGGTGCGGGCGTCGCCGTGCGCGGCGACGGCGAGCGCACCCACCAGGGTCGACCACAGGGGCACGGGTGCCACGCTGCGCCCCTGCTCCTCCAGGAGCACGCACAGTCCCGCCGGTCCCAGGCCGGCCCCGCCCACGCCTTCGGGCAGTGCGGCGCCGATCAGTCCGGCGTCGGCGAGGTCCGTCCACAGCCGCTCGTCGACGCGGCTCCGTGAGGTTTCCACGGCGCGCAGCCGCTCGGGGGACGTGCGGTCGGTGAAGATCTCCCGTGCCAGGTCCCGTACGGCTTCGAGCTCTTCTCCCAGGGAGAAATCCATCAGTTGGCCTCCGCGTCGGCGGGCCGGAAGACCGGCAGGGTCAGGTCGGGGTCGGCGTCGAGCCAGTCGAGGACCACCCGCATGCCGACCGTCACGTCCTCGGGCTTGACGCCGGTGAGGTTGGCGATGAGCCGGGTGCCCTCCTCCAGCGCGACGACGGCTACGACGTGCGGGAAGTCGAAAGCGGGATGCCGGGGGTGGTGGTTCACCACGAAGCTGTACACCTCACCTCGCCCGGCGGACTCGACGGTGTCCCACTCGACGGATCCGCAGGCGGGACAGCAGGGTCCCGGCGGGTGGCGCAGCGCCGCGCAGGAGGCGCAGCGCTGGATGAGCAGGCGGTGTTCGCGCGCGCCCTCGAACCAGAAGGCGTTGTCCCGGTTGACGGCGGGGCGGGGGCGCGGGGCCTTCGGGGCGGTGGCAGCGGTGTCTGCCGCCTCGGGCCCGGTGGGCCGGAAGCGCAGGGTGCGCCAGCGCTGCGTCGCGACGGTCTTCTCGTCCTGGTCGGTGTACGTCTTCACGGTCGTCACGAACCGTCCGGTGCCGAGGCCGGTGCGCTTCTGAGGCGAGATCGACTCGACGACCTCGCGCACGGCGACCCGGTCGCCGGGGGCCAGTTCGCGCAGGAACTCGAAGTCGGAGTCGGTCGCGACCACCGAGGTGTAGCCGCCCTCGTCGAGCAGCTCGACGAGTTCGTCGAAGCCGCGCCGCCCGTCGTCGGCGGCTGCGGCCACTGTCCCGTAGCCGCGCATCGTCCATGCCTGGCACATGGACGCGGGGGCCACCACGTCCGCGCGGCCCGTGGCCCGCGCCGCCGCCGCATCGGTGTAGACGGGGTTGGTGTCACCCATGGCGGCGGCCCAGTGCCTGATCATCGGCTCGTTCACCGGGTCGGGTCCCGGGGTGCGCGCGGCCAGTTCCCTTCCGACGAAGGCCAGCAAGCGCTTTTCGTAGTCGGGCAGTTCACCAGTGTCGTCGGATGTCATGCGCCACGCCCCGCCCGGGGCAGTCCGAGGCCCTGGGTGGCGACCATGTCGCGAAGGATCTCGTTGACACCGCCGCCGAAGGTGTTCACGATGCCCTGCCGGGAGAGCTGTTCCACCTGTCCCGCGAGGGCGGCGCCCGGTGACTCGGGCCTGATCCGTCCGGCGGCGCCGAGGATCTGGGTGAGTGAGCGCTGCACGTCGATGTGCGTCTCCGTGCCGTACACCTTCGTGGCGCCGGCGTCGGCGCCCGTCAGCGTGCCGTTGGCGACCGCGGCCGTCATCTTCCAGTTCATCAGCCGCATCGCCTCCAGACGGGCGTGGGTGCGGGCGAACTCCTCGCGTACCCAAGGGAGTTCGTAGGTTCCGTTGCCCCTGGCCCAGGCCAGGACCCGCTCCCTGAGCTGGATCATGCGCCCGCCGAGCGCCGCGAGACCGATCCGCTCGTGGTTGAGCTGGGCGGTGATGAGCCGCCAGCCGCCGTCTACCTCGCCCACGACGTCCTCGGCGGGGATCCTGATGCCGCTGTAGTAGGTCGCGGTGACGACCATGCCGCCCACGGTCGGCAGTGGGCTCCAGGAGAATCCTTCGGCGTCGGTCGGCACGATCAGGATCGAGATGCCCTTGTGCTTGGGGGCGTCCGGGTCGGTGCGGGCGGCGAGCCAGATGTAGTCGGCCGTGTTGGCGCCGCTGGTGAAGATCTTGCTGCCGTCCACGACGAAGGAGTCGCCGTCGCGGCGCGCCCGGGTACTCAGCGAGGCGAGGTCGGTGCCGGCCTCCGGCTCGGTGTAGCCGATGGCGAAGACGATCTCGCCGGCGAGGATTCCGGGCAGGAAGCGCTTCTTGTGTTCCTCCGATCCCTGCGCCATGAGGGTGGGGCCCACCGTGTTCACCGTGACGAACGGGAAGGGCAGTCCTGCTCGTTGGACCTCGTCGAAGAAGATGTACTGGTCCTCGGCCGAGCGCCCCTGTCCTCCGTACTCGGTGGGCCAGCCGATGCCGAGCCAGCCGTCGGCGCCGAGACGCACGACGATCTCCCGGAAGCGGCTGCCGCCCACGCCTTCCTCTCCTGCCCGGCGGCGTTCCTCCTCGGGCATCAAGGAGGCGAAGTACGCCCTCAGTTCACGGCGCAGCTCGCGCTGCGCGGCGCTCTCGCGCAGATGCATCTGGTTCTCCTCGGTCGGGCGTGACTGTCTGAACGTCAGGGAAGGAAGCGGGCGCGCCCGTTCGCGTGGAACGTGTCGCGCAGGGCCGCCTTGTCCAGGTCGCTCATCAGGGCGTACGTGGGGCCGCCGCGGCCCGCCCAGTGGTAGACGGGGTCGTCGGTGCGCCAGCCCTCCAGCTGCATCTCCTTCTTGCGCAGCTTGTTGGAGCCGGTCGTCGGCAGGGCGTGCGACACCCGGACGTAGCGGGGCGCGCCCTTCGTCCCGAGGTCCTCCTGGCGGGCGAGGAACTCCGGCAGGTCCAGGTCCTCGAACCGGATCCCCTCCGGTATCTCGACGGCCGCCATCACCTGGTCGCCGGAGCGCGGGTCGGGGACGCCGAAGACACCGGCGGCGAGGACGCGCGGGTGGCGGCGCAGGACGCGCTCGGTGAGCAGCGCGGAGGTGTTCTCACCGTCGACCCGGATCCAGTCGCCGGAGCGGCCCGCGAAGTAGAAGTAGCCGGACTCGTCGACGTAGCCGAGGTCACCTGTCCAGTACCAGCCGTGCCGCACGCGTTCGGCGTTGGCGGCCTCGTTGTTGTAGTAGCCCTCGAAGCGGGCGGCTCCCTCGGTGTCGACGATCTCGCCGATGGCCTCCTCGGGGTTCAGCACCCGGCCGTGCGCGTCCAGCACGGCGGCGGGGCACGTCGTGCGGCGCTCGGGGTGGACGATGCGCACGCCGTCACGCGCCGGGACGCCGAGCGCGCCCGTCGGGGCGTCCGGGGCGCGCCGCAGCATGCCGGCCCCCTCGCTCGATCCGTAGCCCTCGACGAGCTTGCAGCCGAAGCGGCGCCGGAAGGCGGCGGCGTCCTCCGGGGACGCCTCGGTGCCGAAGGCATGGGTGAGGACGTTGTCGCCGTCCTGGGGCGACTCGGGCTGGGCCAGGATGTAGCTGATCGCCTTGCCGACGTACGTGAAGAAGGTCGCGGAGAAGTGCCGGACGTCGGGCAGGAATCCGGAGGCGGAGAACGTGTCGGTGAGGGCGACGGTGGCGCCGACGGTGAGTGCGGGGGCCCACAGCGCCATGAGCGCGTTGCCGTGGAAGAGCGGCATCGGGCAGTAGCAGATGTCGGTCCTGCTGATGTCGTACTTGGCGCTGTTGGCCGCGCCGAGCCCGGCGAGCCGCCCCTGCGAGCAGATGGCCGCCTTGGAGGTGCCGGTGGTGCCCGAGGTGAGCAGGAGAAGCATGGGTGTGGTGGCGGTGACGTCCGGGTCCCGGGCCGGCTCCGCCGCGTGCGCGGCGGCCTCGTGTGTGTGGCCGGGGTCGTCGACCACGAGGAAACGGTCCCGTGCGACCCCGACGTCGAGGCCGTCGAGCAGCTTCATTCCGGCGCGGTCGGTGACGATCAACTGGCAGTCGGTGTGCCGGACTTCGCGTTCCAGCTCGGCGCCGCGGCGCGTCGGGTTGATGCCGACGACGGCCGCCCCGCCCAGTGCGGCGGCGCCCAGCCAGAAGACGTACTCCGGCACGTTGTCGAGGAGTACGCCGATGTGGAACGGGCCGTCCACGCGCAGCTCGCGCGCCCAGGCGGCGCGGGCGGCGCTCTCGCGGACGACCTCGTCCCAGGCCCAGGCGCGTTCGCGGGTGCGCAGCCCCATGTGGTCGTCCCCGACACGGGCGAGCAACAGGTCGGCGATGGTCTGGTGTGGCACGGTCGGTTACCCCTGTGTCAGTCGAAGTTGGCCTGCCCGCCGTCCAGCGGGACGGTGGCGCCGGTGAGGTAGCGGGCGTCGGGGCCGCAGAGCATGACGACGGCACGGCCGATGTCCTGTTCGCAGTCGCCGACGTAGCCGAGCGGGATGGAGGCGCAGAACTCCTCGGCCTCCTCGGGGTGCTTGGCCTGCCACCCCGCGTACGCCGGTGAAGTGGCGTGCGGGGCGATGGCGTTGACACGGATGCCGTCGCGGCCCCACTCGCCCGCGGCGGTCCTGGTCAGGGAGCGCAGCGCCACCTTGGCCGCGGCGTAGGCGCCATAGGTGCGCAGGTCCCAGCGGACCATGGCGGAGGTGACGAGATTGATCACGGATCCGCCGCCGTTCCTCTTCAGGTACGGGTGGCAGGCCTTCATGAGGGCGAACGCGGCGAACGGGCCGCTGCGGAAGCCCTTCTCGAAGTCGGCGTCGCTCATCGTGAGCAGCGGACCGTAGGAGCCGCTGTAGGCGTTGTTGACGAGGATGTCGATGCCGCCGAGACGTTCGGCGACGGCCTCGACCATCTCCGGGATGCGTGCGGTGTCGAGCACATCGAGGACGAAGGGCTTCGCCCGGACTCCGCGGGCGCGCAGCTCCTCGCAGACCGTGATCAATTTACCCTCGGTGCGGCCGAGTGCGGCGATCGCGGCGCCCTCGGCCGCGAGCGCGAGGGCGATGCCCCGGCCCACGCCCTGCCCTGCTCCGGTGATGAGCGCGACCCTGCCGTCGAGGCTTCCCATCGGGTTCCCCTTCTTGTTGTTGATCTCAGTTGGTCTCAGTCGATGTCGGCCGGAGCCGGTGCCCGGGCCGTGCGCTCACTGCGGCCGGGGCAGCTCCTTGGTGATGAACAGGCCCTCGGCCGTGACGCACTCCTTGCCGCCGGCCGAGATGGCGCCCACGGTCCTGATCCGCCGCCCGTCCACGGACACCTGACGGCCCGTGATGGTGAGCGGTTCGAACAGCGGGGTGGGGCGGCGGTAGCGCAGGGTCAGCTCGGCTGTCATGCCCGAGGGGCCGCCCCAGTGGTTGGCCACGCCGAGGGTGTGGTCGAGCAGCAGGGCGGAGATGCCGCCGTGGACGTGTCCTGGCGGGCCCTGGTACGGCAGGCCGAGGGTGACCGTGCCGGTGATCGACCCGTCGTCGACGCCGTGCAGGGTGAGCGGCGGGGCCAGGGCGTTCTCGGGCCCGGTGACGGGGTCGTGCCGGTTCACGCCCTCCCCCTCCCACATCCGGGCCAGGCGCCGGGTCCGCTCGGGGGCGTGCTCCTCCAGGGTGTCCGCGACGGCGTGCAGTTGCGCGGCGACGGCTCCCATGTCGAGGGAGGTGTCGTCGCCCGCGGCGAGCAGCGCCTCGACCACTCGGCGGGCGGCGGCCACCGCGGCGTCCACGCCGTCCTGGTGCGGGGCGGCGACCAGCGGGGGCCCCGCCGTCTCCCGCGTACCGGCGCTCATGCCCGCACCGTCGCGGTGGCGTGGGTGAGCACCGGGGCGTCGTCCCGCTCCGGGCAGGTGGCCCGGAGCAGCAGCCGTTCGGTCCCGGCTTCCTCACCCGTCTCGCGCCACACCGAGGTGCGGATCGTCTCGCCGGGCGTCAGGATGCCCGCGAACCTTGCGGACAGGCCCTCAAGGCGCGTCACGTCACCGTCGAGGAGGCCGTCGACCAGGGCCTTGCCGACCACTCCGTACGAGGCGAGGCCGTGCAGGATCGGCCGGTCGAAGCCGACGGCGCGCGCGAACTCCGGGTCGGCGTGCAGGGGGTTGAGGTCGCCGTTGAGGCGGTACAGCAGGGCCTGGCTCGGGGTGGTGGGGGTGTCGATGACCAGGTCCGCCGGTCGCCCGGGTTCGGTCGTGGTCTCCTCGGGGCCCGGTTCGCCGCCGAAGCCGCCTTCTCCTCTGGCCCAGATGCGCGTGGTGCTGGTCCACAGGGCGGCGCCGTCGCCGTCGGTGGCCTCCGAGACGAGGACGACGAGGGCGGCCTTGCCCTTGTCCCAGACGTCGGCGACGCGTGAGGTGAGGGTCGCGGTGCCGGACGCGGGCAGTGGCCGGTGGACGGCGAGTTCCTGTCCGGCGTGCAGCATCGACCGCAGGTCGATGTCGATGCCGGGCATCGCGTCGACGTCCACGGGGGCGTCGCCGGCCGAGGGCCCGGTGCCTGCGACCATCGCGAAGGTCGGCAGGACCGCCAGTCCGCGTTCGTAGGTGAGGTG
Organism: Streptomyces endophyticus; assembly: GCF_035798155.1. NCBI lineage: Bacteria > Bacillati > Actinomycetota > Actinomycetes > Kitasatosporales > Streptomycetaceae > Streptomyces > Streptomyces endophyticus. The sequence continues at coordinate 119,876 of NZ_JAOZYC010000122.1, forward strand.
GAGCTCGGGGTCGGCGCCCGGTCCGGCTCCCGCGCCCAGGCTGAGGTGGTACAGGAGCACGTCACGGGTGCTCCAGCTGATGGTGCGTGAGGTCGGCTCGGCGGTGAGCGCCTTGTGCCGGTCGATGGGCATGGACGGCCTTTCTCAGGCTGGGGCGGTGGGGAGCGGGGGGGGGTGGGATCAGGCGCGGCGGGCGCGCTCTCCCGGCACTGGTTGGGGGTCGCGCGGGAGGCCGAGGATGCGTTCGCCGATGATGTTCAGCTGGACCTCCGTGGTGCCGCCCGCGATGGACATGCAGCGGGAGTTGAGGAACATCCAGGTGGGGTCGTGGCGACGGCCCTGTCCGGTCAGCGCGGCGGGGCCCTGCCACTCCACGCACATCTCCCACACCTGCTGCTGGTGTTCGACGCCGAGGAGCTTGGCGATGCTCGCTTCCGCTCCCGGCTGTCCCCCCGCGACCGAGCGCAGGGTCGTGCGCAGGCCGAGCAGCGCCCCCGACTGGCCGTCGCAGAGGGCGGCGCCGAGTTCGGTGAGCCGGGTCTCGTCGACGATGCCGGGGGTGGCGGCGGCCATCTCCAGGAGGGTCTGGGCGCCGGAGCCGACGGTGTCGCCGGCGAGGGCGACACGCTCGTTGGCGAGGGTGGTGCGGGCGAGTCGCCAGCCGTCGCCGGGCTGTGCGACGAGCAGTTCGTCGGGGACGAACACGTCGTCGAGGAAGACCTCGTTGAACTCGGCCTCGCCGGTGATCTGCCGCAGCGGCCTGATGTCGAGGCCGGGGCTCGTCATGTCGAGGATGAAGTACGAAAGCCCCTTGTGCTTCGGCACGTCGGCGTCGGTGCGGGCGATCAGGACGCCCCAGTGGGCGTCGCGGGCCATGGACGTCCACACCTTCTGTCCGCTGATCCGCCAGCCGCCGTCGGTCTTCTCGGCGCGGGTGCTCAGGGCGGCGAGGTCGGAGCCCGCCCCGGGTTCGCTGAACAGCTGGCACCAGACGATGTCGCCGCGCAGGCTCGGGCCGAGGAAGCGCTCCTTCTGCGCGGCGTTCCCGTGCTCGATGAGCGTCGGCACCACCCAGCCACCGATGATCATGTCTACGGGGGTGAGTTCCGCGTCCCGCAGTTCCTCGGCGATGACGAGCTGCGTGACCGGGTCCGCGCCCTTGCCCCAGGGGGCGGGCAGATGGGGCGCGGTGTAGCCGTCGTCGGCGAGCCGGGTCGCGCGTTCCTTGCCTTCCAGGCTTGCCGCCAGGGCGAGTTCGGCCCGGATCTCCGCGCGGACCGGCTCCGCCTCGGGCGGCAGCTCGACCGACAGATCCCTGCGGGCGCCGGCCATCGTGAGTCGGGCGACCCGGCGCTGCCAGTGCGCGGTGTTCCCGAGGGTGACCCGCAGGGTCTGGGCCCGGCGCAGGGCGAGGTGGGCGTCGTGCTCCCAGGTGAAGCCGATGCCGCCGAGGACCTGGATGCAGTCCTTGGCCGTGGTGAAGCCCGCCTCGATGCTGGTCGCCGCGGCGACGGCCGCGGCGAGTTCCGCCTCGCGCGGGTCGGTGTCCGCGGCGGGGTCGTGGGCGCGGGCCGCGTCCCAGGCGCAGGCCCTGGCCTGTTCGGCGCGGGCGAGCATGCGGGCGCACCGGTGCTTGACGCCCTGGAACTGGCCGATGGGCCGCCCGAACTGCTCCCGTACGCGGGCGTAGTCGGCTGCGGCGGTGACACAGCGGTCGGCGATGCCCGAGGCCTCGGCGGCGAACAGGGTGGCGGCCAGATCGAACGGAAGGTACGCGTCGACGGCGAGGATGTCCGTGGCTGCGACGGTCACCTCCCGCACGCCGAGCCGGGACGAGCGCCGGGTGAGGTCGTGGCTCGCGAGGTTCTCCACCGCGACGGCGGCGCGCGGCAGCACGATCCAGGTGAACCGGTCACCCTCCCGGGCCGGGACGACGAAGAGGTCGGCGAGGTGGCCTCCCACGACGAGTTCGGTGTCACCGGCCACGCGGGCCGTGCCGTCCGTGGCACGGGTCAGGGTGAGCGTTCCGGCACCGAGGCCGACGGCGCCGACGAGTCGGCCGTGGGCGAGGTCGGCGAGGTGGGCGGTGTGCCCGGCCCGGTGCAGGATCGCGGCGGCGAGCGTGCTCGGCAGGAACGGGCCAGGGGTCAGGGCCCTACCCAACTCCTCTGTGACGACGGCGAGTTCGAGCAGACCGAAGCCGGATCCGCCGTGCTCCTCGGGCAGGTGCAGACCCAGCAGGCCCTGCGCGGCGATCTCCTCCCAGTACGCCGGGAGTGTCTCTTCCTTCGCGTCCACGGCGCGCCGGAGCGCGTCCGGTGTGATGTGCCGGTCCGTGAAGGTGCGGACGGCGTCCCGCAGGTCGCGGTGTTCCTCGGTGAGGCCGATGGTCATGACGCCCCCTCAGATGCGTTCGATGATGGTGGCGGTGGAGTGCGCGCCGCCGGCGCACATGGTGATCAGGGCGGTGGACCGGTCGGTGCGTTCGAGTTCGTTCACGGCCTGGGTGATGAGCCGGGCACCGGTGGAGCCGACGGCGTGGCCGAGGGCGATGGCGCCGCCGTTGACATTGACCTTGTCCATGTCGGGGTCGTGGACCCGCGCCCAGGACAGCACCACCGAGGCGAAGGCCTCGTTGATCTCGACGAGGTCGATGTCACTCAGCTTCATCCCGGCCCGGCGCAGCACGTGGGTGGTTGCCTCCACCGGCCCGTCCAGGTGGTAGTACGGGTCCGAGCCGACCATTCCGGAGCTGACGATGCGGGCGCGGGGGCGCAGCCCGAGCGAATCGGCCTTCTCGCGGCTCATCAGCAGGACGCCGGCGGCGCCGTCGCTGATCTGGGAGGAGTTGGCGGCGGTGTGGATACCGTCGGGCAGAACGGGCTTGAGCTCGGCGACCTTCTCCAGCGTGGTGTCCCGCAGGCCTTCGTCACGGGTGACCCGCACGGTCTGCCCGGTCGGCCCTTCGGGGCCGTGGACGGGCGCGTCGATCTCGATGATCTGCCCGTCGAAACGGCCCTCGGCCCAGGCGGTCGCGGCCTTGCGCTGCGAGGCGACGCCGAAGGCGTCCGCCTCGGCGCGGGTGATGCCGCGCTTGACGGCGATCCGCTCGGCCGCGCTGAACTGGTCCGGCATGTCGAGGTCGACACCCTCCGGCATCGGCGAACCGGTCCCGGGGGTGAGCGCCTGCCCGAGGAAGACCCGGCTCATCGCCTCCACACCACAGCCGATGCCGACGTCGATCGCACCGGCCTCGATGAGCCCGGCGGTCAGGTGCACGGCCTGCTGCGACGACCCGCAGGCGCAGTCGATGGACGTGCAGGCGGTGGTGTACGGCAGTCCGGAGTACAGCCAGGCGCTGCGGGTGACGTTGTTGGACTGCTCGCCGGCCTGGGTGACACACCCGCCGATCACCTGCTCGACCACGTCCGGCGCGAGACCGGAGCGCTCGATGAGCCCGCGCTGCACATGACCGAGGAGCCGCGCGGGGTGCAGGGTGGACAGGGCGCCGCGGCGCCGGCCGACCGGCGTGCGCGCGGCGTCGACGATGACGGCCTCGGCCATGGTTCTCCGTAGGGGGTGAGGCGCTCGCACGCCGGGACGCGCGAGTCCGACCGGCCGCGGCCCGGGCGGACCGTGGCTGACACGGTCGCTCCGGGAGGGGAGCGCCGCGCCACCCCCGAAAATTAGAATTCGTTCTCGTTCGGGGCAAGGTCGAGTCCCACTCAGTGGTCGGCGGCCCGCCGCCCGCACGTACCCGCCCTCAGATGTGCGACCCGCCGTCGACCCTGAGTTCGGCGCCGGTCAGGTAACTCCCGTCCCTGGACGCGGCGAAGGCGATCACCCCGGCGATCTGCTCCGGTTCGGCGGCGCCCAGCGGCGGGCGGATCCGCGCGTAATAGCTCGTGTCGAGGTCGTCCGGCAGAACCCGCGGGTTCGCGGTGAGCGGGGTGCGCACCGTGCCGGGCGAGACGGGCACGACCCGGATGCCCCGGTGTGCCACCTCGGCGGCCAGGGACAGCGAGAAGCCGAGGACGGCGCCCTTGGACGCCGCGTACGCGGTCATGTACGGATTGCCGTGCGCGGCCGCGGTGGACGCCACGTTGACGATCACGCCCGTGCCGTCGGGCAGCTGGCGCAGCGCCTCGCGGCAGAACAGGGCGGTGCCCACCGTGTTGACGGTGAAGAGCCGGTTCAGGTCCTCGACGGTCAGCCGGTCGATCGGGGTGGCGCGGTGGATCCCGGCCACGTTCACGAGGACGTCGATGCCGCCGAGCGCCGCGACGGCCGCGCCCACGGCCTCCACCACGGCCGTCTCGTCGCCCACGTCCGCGCGGTGCGTGACGATCCGTCCAGCCCCGGAACAGGCCGCCACCGTCGCCTCAAGACCCTCCTTCGACAGGTCGACGGCGAAGACCTCCGCCCCTTCCGCCACCAGCCGCACCGCGGTGGCACGGCCGATGCCGGAGCCACCTCCGGTGAGCAGGACCCGCACGCCCTCGAACCGATGCATCACGCCACTTCCTTCCGGGTTCCCTGAGCACGGAGCGGCGGACGCTACCGGCCGCGCACTCCGTGCCCGGACGGCCGGTTCCGGTCAGTGGGACTGGCCGCCGTGCGGCGGCGGGGCCCGGCCTAGCGTCCCGATCGTGCAGACATCTCGTGGTCAGGGTTAAGGGGATGAGTCGAACGTGAGCGCAGTCGAGTCAGAGCAGGACGCGGTACGGTCCATCGAGGCCGAGGCGGCACCGACGCGCTTCGCACGCGGGTGGCACTGCCTGGGTCTCGCCGAGAAGTTCAGGGACGGCAAGCCGCACTCCGTGCGGGCCTTCGGGCAGAAGCTCGTCGTGTTCCAGAGCGGTGACGGGGCGCTCCACGTCCTGGACGCCTACTGCCGCCACATGGGCGGCGACCTCTCCCAGGGCACCGTCAAGGGCGACCAGGTCGCATGCCCCTTCCATGACTGGCGCTGGGGCGGCAACGGCCGCTGCACCCAGATCCCGTACTCCAAGCGCGTCCCGCTGCGGGCCCGCACCGCCTCCTGGCCGACGCTCGACCAGGACGGCATGCTCTTCGTCTGGAACGACCCCGAGGGCAATCCGCCGCCCGCCGACGTCGCGATCCCCCGCATCGAGGGCGCCACCAGCGACGAGTGGACCGACTGGGTCTGGTACGAGACCGAGGTCGACGCCAACTGCCGTGAAGTCGTGGACAACGTCGTCGACATGGCGCACTTCTTCTACGTGCACTACTCGTTCCCGACGTTCTTCAAGAACGTCTTCGAGGGACACACCGCCACCCAGTACATGCGTGGCTCCGGCCGGCCCGACGCCCGCCCGCAGGAGCAGGACGGCAGCCGCCCCAAGACCATCGGCAGCATGTCGGAGGCCACCTACCACGGCCCGTCCTTCATGATCGACGACCTCACCTACGAGTACGCGACCGGCGACGTGAAGTGCATCCTGATCAACTGTCACTACCCGGTCAGCGCCGACAAGTTCGTGCTCCAGTACGGGATCATCGTCGAGCGCAATGACACCCTGGCGGCCGAGGAGGCCGACCGTCTCGCCCGGGGCATGGCCGAGTTCATCAAGCTGGGCTTCGAGCAGGACATCCAGATCTGGAAGAGCAAGACCCGGATCGACAACCCTCTCTTGTGCGAGGAGGACGGGCCGGTCTACCAACTGCGGCGCTGGTACGAGCAGTTCTACGTGGACGTGGACCAGGTGCGCCCGGAGATGACGGACCGGTTCGAATTCGAGCTCGACACCACGCGGCCCGTCGAGGCGTGGCAGCGCGAGGTCGACGCGAACCTCGCCCGCCGGGACGCCGCGGCGAAGAGCCCGGCGCTCTGATGCCGCCCGCGGACCCCCGGCTCACCGACGGGATACCGATGAGGCCCCTGTCGTGCACGACGTGCGGCGCCGGTGTGCTGGTACGAAAGAGCAGCTGGCACCAGACCAGCGTCCAGTGGGACGGGGAGGCAGTGCGCCGCTGCGCCGAGCGCCCGGCGGGCCGGCCCGGCTTCCAGGCCTGCGGAGCACTGACGGCGAGCATCCGGGAGGCCGCCCTGAGCGGGACACTCCCCGTGATCGACGACGACCGGGAGCCCTGAAACACCGTTGGCGAAGCCCGGGAAGGCCCGCCGGAGGTGGCACCTGCTCGGGAAAATGTCGCAGTTACACGTATGACTGCGACATTTTCCGAGCACACCCCTCGCTGCGGGCCGCGGCCCGGTACCGGCTACCGGGCCGCCGCCCGCCCCGCCCGGCGCCCGAAGAAGGTGCCGTCGCCAAGCGAGGTGCCGCTCACATAACCCTCGCCGTGGATCCCGGAGGAGGCCCGGCCCGCCGCGAAGAGGCCGGGGAGCACGCGGCCGGAGTGGTCCAGGACCGCTCCGTGGACATCGGTGTGCAGGCCGCCGAGGGTGAAGCCGGACATGCCCGTCCCCTTCCCCTGGTCGCCGCCGCTGAAGCCCTGCTTCGGGTCGATCGCCGCGAAGGGCCCCTTCAGAGGGCGCAGCCAGCGCGCGTCCTTGTGGAAGTAGGGGTCCTCGCCGCCGTACTCCGCGTGCCGGTTGTACGTGGCGACGGTCGATTCCAGCGCCCCTTCGGGCATACCGAGAACGGCCTCCAGTTCGCCGAGCGTCTCCTCGGCGAACCGCGGCACGACACCCCAGCGTTCGGCCGGCGGCACTGACTCGTAGCCCTCTTCGTCGACGATCACCCAGTACGGTCCCGGCTGGGTGCGCAACGCCGCCACACTGAACAGGCCCGGGTACACGTCCTCGTTGATGAATCGCTGTCCGTGGCCATTGACCAGCATTCCGCGCACCGCAAGCGCGGGCAGGGCGGTGAGAGCGGCCTGGGTGACCGCCATCCGGCGGGTGGCCGCGCCGGCCGCCGCCGCCATGCGGATGCCGTCACCGTCGTCGAGTCCGTCGCTGACCTTGCCGTGGCCGAGCAGGTGGGGCGCGTGGTCGGCCAGCATCTCCTCGTTGTCCACGAAGCCGCCCGTGGTCAGCACCACTCCCCTGCGCGCCCGGTAGGCGACGTCCTCGCCGTAGCGCCGCGCGGTGACGCCGACCACCCGGCCGTCGTCGTCCACGATCAGCGCCGCCACCCGGGTGTCGGTGTGGCACCGGGCACCCGCTGTGCGGGCCGCGGCGGCGAGCTTGTCCATCACCAGCCAGCCGCCGTACGACTCGGTGGCGGGCCGGTGTCCGCGCGGCGCCGGGCGGGCCAGTTCGTTGTACGGCCAGGCGTTCTCGCCGAGCCACATCAGCCCGTCGCGTGAGGTGGGCATCCAGGTGGGCGCGTCCCACAGGCTCGGCTCGAAGGTGAGGCCGCGCTCGGTGAACCACCGGAAGTGCTCGGTGCTTCCGTCGCAGTACAGCCGCAGCTTCTCCTCGTCGGCCCCCGGCCCGAGGGCCGCCGTCAGGTAGGCGAACATGTCGTCCGCCGAGTCCTCGAAGCCACACGCCTGCTGGACCGGCGTGCCCCCGCCGAGATACAGCTCGCCCCCGGAGAGCGCCGAGGAACCGCCCGCCGCGCCCGCGCGCTCCAGGACCAGTACGTCGGCACCCGCCTCCGCCGCCTCGAAGGCCGCCGCGGCGCCCGCGCAGCCGAAGCCGACCACCAGCACGTCGACTTCGGCGTCGAACCGGGAGACCGAGTCCGCGCGGACCGGTGCCACCGGCCCCGGGGCGCTCACGACTGCTTCCCCGGCGGAGTGAAGGCGGCCAGCGGCTGCGACCCCGACCAGTCGTGGCCCCAGTAGCTGTCGGCGGTGATCTCCTCGGCCGTGTAGTGCGTCTCGTCGACGAGCATGCCCTCGCAGCCGTACTCCAGGTCCCAGCCGCCCGGGGCGCGCACGTAGAACGACACCATCTTGTCGTTGGTGTGCCGGCCCAGCGTGGAGGAGACCGAGAAGCCGAGCCGTCCCACGTTGTCCAGGGCGCGGCCGACGGCGTCCAGTGTGTCCACCTCGACCATCAGGTGGACGAGGCCCGGCTCCTCGCCGTGCGGCGCGGGGCAGATGGCGAGGCTGTGGTGGCGCTGGTTGACGCCCATGAACCGGACGCGGCGCGGGGGCGCGTCCGGATCCTGCTTGCTGATCTTGACGGAGCCGCGCGGCAGGAAGCCGAGCACCTCGGTGTAGAAGGACTCGGTCTCCTCCATGCGCGTGGTCGGCAGGACGACGTGGCCCATGCCCTGAGCGCCCGTCACGAACCGCTGTGCCAGGCCCGTGAGCACAGGGCTGTGGTCGAGCTCCGGGCCGAAGAACACCTCCACCCGCACCCCGGCCGGGTCGTCGAAGGCGATGCCCTGCTCCACGCCGCGTTCGTCCGTCTCCTTGCGGGAGAGTTCCTTCACGGCGGTGCCCGACGCCTCCACGGCACGGCCGACCGAGGCCAGCGCGAACTGGTCGCGGACCTCCCAGCCGACGGCCAGTACCCGGTCGCTGTCGCCCGGCAGGACGACGAGCCGGGCCCGGCGCTCGTCCATCCGCAGGTGCAGGGCGCCGGGTTCGGGCCCGGACCCTTCGGCGAAGCCGAGCGCGTCGACGGTCAGTTCGCGCCAGCGGGCGAGGTCACGGCTCTGGACCCGGAGATAGCCGAGTCCGCGGATCTGCGTCATGGGAAATTCTCCTGTTGCGTCGGAGCGGGTCGCGTAGGGACGGGTCAGATCATCGAACGCATCGGGCCCTGCGGCGGGTCGATGCCGAGTTCGGTCAGGGCCGACGCGTGGTACACCGACCCGGGTACGTGGATGGCGTGCACGAGGCCGGTGTGCGCGTCGCGCCAGAACCGCTGGATGGGGTTGTCCATGCGCATCGCGTTGCCGCCGGAGCGGGCGACGATCTCGTCCACGGCGCGCACGGCCCGCCAGGCGGCCGCCGCCTGCGTGCGCCGTCCCACGGCCCGCCGCTCGAAGGTGACTTCCTCGCCGCCCGCCACCATGTCGTAGAGCTCGCAGATGTTGCTCAGGAGCGCGGCCCTGGAGGCGGCGATCTCCGCCGCCGCGTCGCTGACCGCGTACAGCACGTACGGATCGTCCTTGACGGCGCGTCCGGTGATCTGTACGCGGTCGCGCTGGTAGGCGAGATGGTGGGCCAGGGCGCCCTCGCACATGCCGACGACGGCGGCGGTGATGCCGAGCGGGAAGGCCGCGGAGAACGGCAGGTGGTAGGTGGGGTTGTCGAGCCCCGACTCCTTGGCGAGGCTGCCGTCGACGACCTTGTCGTACTCGATGACGCGGTAGGCGGGCACGAACGCGTCGCGGACGATCACGTCCTTGCTTCCGGTGCCGCGCAGGCCCACGACGTCCCACGAGTCGTCGACGATCTCGTAGTCGGCGCGCGGCAGGATCACGTGCACGGACCGCGGCGGCGACAGCCGCTCCCCGTCGGCGTCGGCGAGGAAACCGCCGAGGAAGATCCAGTCACAGTGGTCGGTGCCGGAGGAGAACTGCCAGCGGCCGTTGAAGACATAGCCGTCACCGGACGGCTTGAGCAGGCCCATCGGAGCGTACGGGGAGGCGATCCAGGTGTCCTGGTCCTCGCCCCAGACCTCCTGCCGCACCCGGGGGTCGGCCATGGCCATCTCCCACGGGTGCACGCCGACCACACCGGCGACCCAGCCGGTGGCGCCGTCGCAGGAGGCGATCTTCATGATGGTCTCGGCGAACTCGCGGGGGTGCAGTTCGAGGCCGCCGTGGGTGCGCGGCTGGAGCATCCGGATCGCGCCGGTGTCCTTGAGGAGCTTGGCGGCCTGGTCGTCCAGCCTGCCGAGGGCCTCGTTGGCGGTGCCGAGTGCGCGGATCTCGTCGGCGCGGGCGACGACGGCGTCAAGTACGGGATTGGACACGGGACTTCTCACTTCGCTGCGGGGGATGTGGCGGTGGCGGACCGGGCTGCCAGGCCGGCGGCGATCTCGATGAGCTGGTCCTCCTGACCGCCCACGAGCTGGCGCCGGCCGGCCTCCAGGAGGATCTCGGCGCCGGACACCCCGTACCGCGCTGCCTGCCGGTCGGCGTGCTTGAGGAAGCTGGAGTAGACGCCCGCGTAGCCCATGGTCAGCGACATGCGGTCGAGGAGGCACTCGCCGTCCATGACGGGGCGCACGACGTCCTCCGCCGCGTCGATGATCTTCAGTACGTCGATGCCCGTGCGGACACCGAGCTTCTCGGCGACCGCGGCGAACGCCTCGACCGGTGTGTTGCCCGCGCCCGCGCCGAAGCGGCGGGTGGAGCCGTCGATCTGCTGCGCGCCCGCCCGCACCGCGAGCACCGAGTTGGCGACGCCGAGGCCCAGGTTCTCGTGGCCGTGGAAGCCGACCTGCGCGTCGTCGCCGAGTTCCGCGACGAGGGCGGCGATCCGGTCGCTGGTCTGCTCCATCACGAGCGCACCGGCCGAGTCGACCACGTACACGCACTGGCAGCCCGCGTCGGCCATGATCCGGGCCTGGGCGGCCAGCACCTCGGGCGGCCGGCTGTGCGACATCATGAGGAACCCGACGGTCTCCAGGCCGAGTTCACGGGCGAGCCCGAAGTGCTGGACGGCGACGTCGGCCTCGGTGCAGTGCGTGGCGATGCGGCACACGGAGGCGCCGTTGTCGGCGGCCTCGCGGATGTCGTCCTGGATGCCGAGGCCGGGCAGCATCAGGAAGGCGATCTTCGCGTTGCGCGCGGTGCGCACCGCGGCCTTGATCAGTTCCTGTTCCGGGGTGTGGCTGAAGCCGTAGTTGAACGACGAGCCGCCGAGGCCGTCGCCGTGAGTCACCTCGATCACGGGCACGCCCGCGTCGTCGAGGGCCGCGACCATAGAGGTGACGTGCTCGACGGTGAACTGGTGCTGTTTGGCGTGCGATCCGTCGCGCAGGGACGAGTCGGTAACACGGATGTCCAGATCGGAGCTGTAGGGCATGGTGTGAGGACTCCTCGGATTCAGGACGCGGTGCGCCGGGAGACGATCCGCCGGGCGAAGCCCTCGCCGACCTTCGTGGCGGCGGCGGTCATGATGTCGAGGTTCCCGGAGTACGGGGGCAGGAAGTCGCCCGCGCCCTCGACCTCCAGGAACACGGCGACCCGGGCGAGCCCGCCGCTCACCGGGGTGGGATCGTCGAACTGCGGCTCGGCGCGCAGCCGGTAGCCGGGTACGTAGGAGGCGACGCTGCTGACCATCTCGTGCACGGAGGCGGTGATCGCGTCCTGGTCGGCGTCGTCGGGGATCGCGCAGAACACGGTGTCCTGCATGAGCATCGGCGGTTCGGCGGGGTTGAGGATGATGATGGCCTTGCCGCGGGCGGCGCCACCGATGGTCTCGATGCCGCGGCCGGTGGTGCGGGTGAACTCGTCGATGTTGGCCCGGGTGCCGGGGCCCGCCGACGGGGAGGCGACCGAGGCCACGATCTCTGCGTACGCCACGTCGGTGACGCGGGAGACCGCGTGCACAAGGGGGATCGTGGCCTGTCCGCCGCAGGTGATCAGGGAGACGTTGGGGGCGTCGAGGTGCTCGCCGAGATTGACGGCGGGCACGACGGCGGGGCCGAGGGCGGCAGGTGTCAAATCCACCGCCTGGATGCCGAGTTCGGCGTACCGGGGCGCGTTGACCCGGTGCACGTACGCGGAGGTGGCCTCGAAGACCAGGTCGGGCTTCTCGGTCTGGGCGAGGAGTGGGTCGACGCCGTCGGCGCCGATGGTCAGGCCCTCCTCGGTCGCGCGCTTGAGCCCGGGGCTGTCCTGGTCCACACCGATCATCCAGCGCGGTTCGATCGTCTCGGACCTCAGGAGTTTGTACATCAGGTCGGTTCCGATGTTCCCGGAGCCGACGATCGCGGCGGTCGCCTTGGTCACAGTTCCAACCTCATCCCAGTTGTGCGGTGTTGGCGGGTCGACGCCCGGTCAGCCGTCGTAGGTGACGCGCAGCCGGTCGCTGACGGGGAGTGCCTGGCAGGCGAGCAGCAGGCCGTCGGCGAGGTCCTCGGCGTCGAGCACTTCGTTGCGCTCCATGACGGCCTCGCCTTCGACGACCACACAGGCGCAGGCGCTGCAGTTGCCCTCGCGGCAGGAGTAGGGGGCGTCGAGGCCGGCGTCGAGCAGCGCGTCGAGGAGCTTGCGCTGCTTGGGCCAGGCCACCGTCCGTGTCTCGCCGTCCAGTTGGACCTCGACGGAGGCGACCGTGTCCTCTTCGGTGCTCGGCTCGGGTTCGGTGACGGCGAAGGGGTCGGCGGTCAGCGAGGTGAACCGTTCGACGGTCACCCGCTCCGGTGGGACGCCGAGCCGGGCGAGCGCGTCGGTGGCCAGGTCCATGAAGGGTCCTGGCCCGCAGACGAAGGCCCGGCGGTCCGTGTACGGGCGGGCGAGTGCCCGCAGGCCGGACGGGGTGGGGCGGCCCTGCACCGACTCCAGCCAATGGACGACGGTGAGCCGGCCCTCGTACTCCCGTGCCAGCGCGGTGAGTTCGTCACGAAAGATCACGGACTGCTCATCGCGGTTGGCGTACAGCAGGGTGACCGATCCGGTCCCGGAGTGCAGGCAGGTGGCGAGGATGGACAGGACGGGCGTGATGCCGCTGCCCGCGGCGCACAGGAGGAGGTCGTCGTCCAGCGAGTGCGGGGTGAACATGCCTGCGGGGCGCAGCACTTCAAGGACGTCGCCCTCGGTGACGTGGTCGCAGATCCAGTTCGATGCGTAGCCGTCCGCCGTGCGCTTGACGGTGACCTTCAGGTGCTCGTCGCGCTCCGGGGAACTGCACAGGGAGTAGCAGCGGGCCACGTGCCCGTCGCGGTCGGAGGGGACGCGCAGGGTGAGGAACTGGCCGGGCCTGTAGCGGAACTTCTCCGCGTCACCGCTCTCCGGTTCGAGGACGAGCGAGTGGGCGTCAGCCGTCTCCCGGACGACCTTGACGACGCGCACGGTGAGGGGTGCGCGGGTCATCGTGGCTTCTCCTGCGTGGCCGCCGCGGCGTGCCGGGCGGCGAGGTAGCCGAAGACGATGGCCGGGCCGATGGTGGCGCCGGGTCCCGCGTACTCGCCGCCCATCACGGCCGCCGAGGTGTTGCCGGTGGCGTACAGGCCCCTGATGGCCGATCCGTCCTCGCGCAGCACGCGGCTGTGCTCGTCGCAGACCAGGCCGCCCTTGGTGCCGAGGTCGCCGACCTCGATACGGACGGCGTAGTACGGCGCCTTGTCGATCACGTCGAGGTTGGGGTTCTTCAGGGTCGGGTCGCCGTAGTAGCGGTCGTAGGCGCTGTCGCCGCGGCCGAAGTCGGTGTCCTGACCGGCGTTGGCGAAGTCGTTGAAGCGCTCGACGGTCCCGGTCAGCGCGTTGGCGGGAACCCCGATCAGGGCGGCGAGTTCGGCGACGGTGTCCGCGCGGTAGATGGTGCCGTTGTCGTAGAACGCCTTCGGGAAGGGCATGCCCGGCAGAACCTGCGCGAACGGGTAGCGGGCCCGCGCCTTGGCGTCCATCACGAACCAGGCGGGGACGTGCTTGCCGTCGAGCTGGTCGTGGACGAAGTTCACGTAGGGCGACGACTCGTTGGTGAAGCGGTGACCCGAGCCGGAGACGATCACCGACGGCGGGATGCACCGCTCGGAGACCAGCGGGATCGTCGCGCCGGCGGGGTGGTGCACGGACGGCATCCACCAGGCGTCGTCCATGAAGTCGAGGGCCGCGCCCAGGGACTGTCCCGCGAGGATGCCGTCGCCGACGTTCTCGACGGCTCCGGCACTGTGGATCGGCTGCCCACCGTCCGGCAGGTACTGGTCCCGCATCTCCTGGTTGTGGTCGAACCCGCCGGTGGCGAGGAGCACGCCCCGCCTGGCCCTGATCCGGAGGTCCTTGCCCTCATGGGTGGTGACGATGCCGGTGACCGTGTTCGTCTCCTCGTCGACGACGAGCGACGACATCGGGGTACGCAGCCGCAGCGGCACGCCGGCGTCCTTGAGCGCCATCCGCATGCGGGCCACCAGGGCCCGGCCGCCGGTCGCCATGTGGCGGCGGCGCACCACGTTCGACGACACCCGCCAGGCGGCAACGACGGAGGCCCAGCGTCCGCGCCAGGTGCGCTTGACCATGGCCAGGTCGCGGTAGTCCTTGGCGGTGATCCAGACTCCGAGCGGCCCCTTCATGCTGTTGGGCCGCTGGAACTTCTCGTCCACGCCGAGCTTGCGGGTGTCGAAGGGCAGTGCCTCGATCGACCGTCCCAGGGGCCGGCCGCCCTCGTACTCGGGGTGGTAGTCGGCGTAGCCCTTGACCCAGAAGAAGCGCATCCAGCGGCTCTTGCCGAGGAGCTCCATCGCGGCCGGGCCGTGGTCGACGTAGGCGTCGAGCCGGGCCTCCGGGACTCGGCCTTCGGTGAGTCGGTCCAGATAGGCGCGGATCGACGCGCGGCTGTCGTCGTGGCCCTCGGCGCGCAGGGTGGGGTTGTTGGGGACCCAGATGCCGCCGCCGGAGATGCCGGTCGAGCCGCCGTACTTCTTGCCTTTCTCGACCACGACGACGGACAGTCCCTCGTCGGCTGCGGTCAGAGCGGCCGCCATGCCTCCGCCGCCACTGCCCACCACGACGAAGTCGTACTCCTCGTCCCACGCGGCGGCCTCGCCGCGGGCGTCCGGCCCGGTGGCCTCGACGCGGGCGCTCACGACGCGTCCTTGCGGGTCAGGAAGGCGAGCACCGCGCTCTCCCAGGCGGCCTTCTGCTCGATCATCACCCAGTGGCCGCAGTTCGGGAAGACGTGCAGTTCGCCGTCGGGGATGGTGCGCATCGGCACGATGGACATGTCGACCGCGCTGACCCGGTCGTCACGACCCCAGGTGAGCAGCGTCTTCGCCTTCAGCTGATGCAGCATCGCCCAGTACGGCGGCTCACCGGAAGCGGCCGCCGCGGCGGCGCTCGCGGCGAAGGCCTCCCGGGAGTACATCCGACGGGCCCCGGCGAGCGTCTCCGGGTCCGTGGCGTGCGCCCAGCGTTCCTCGATCAACTCCTCGGTGACCAGGGACTGGTCGTGGACCATGGAGCGCAGCCAGCGCACCAGACCTTCGCGGGTGGGGTTCTCGGTGAACTCCATCAGCAGGTTGATGCCCTCGCCGGGGCCGGGGCTGTAGAGGTTGCGGCCGATGCCGCCGATGGTGACGAGCCGGCGGACGCGGTCCGGGTGCGCGAGGGCGAAGCGGGTGCCGACGATGCCGCCCATCGAGTTCCCGATGACGTCGACCTGGTCGAGGCCGAGGCCGTCGAGGAAGCGTTCGACGGCCGTGCCTGCCGTGGCCATGGGGTGGCCATCGGTCGAGTCGCTGACGCCGAACCCGGGGAACTCCAGGACCAGGCAGCGGAAGTGCGGGGCGAACGTGGCCAGGTTGTCACGGAAGTTGCGCCATCCCGTGACTCCGGGGCCCGAACCGTGCAACAGCAGTAGCGGAGGTCCTTCGCCGGCCTCGTGGTAGCGCAACACCCCCTCGTCGGTCGCGAGTTCGCGCCGCGTGGAGTCGTGACTCAGTTCCGTCATCATCCCTGCCTCGGTCGGACCGTGATCGGTTCCTGGACCGTAGCCAGCGCGCGAGGGCCCGTTTCGGGACGGTCTCGGTCAGCGGGATGCGGTCCGGACGGCCCATCGTCCGGACCCGGCCGAGCGCACGAAAGGGACGGGTTCCACTCACCGGGAACACGGTTCGACGGTGTCGCGGGCTGTCCTACGGTCGGCCCGTGCCCGGCCGGGCACCTCCGTCGCAGCGCCCCGCCGAGGTGAACCGATGACCGCCCAGTCCGTGACCCCGACCGAGACCGAGGCCCCCGAGGGCGACGCCACCCCGTGGGCCCCCACCCCCGTGCGGATGCGGCAGGCCCTCGGCGCCTTCGCCACCGGGGTCACCGTCATCACCGGGACCGGACCGGACGGCGAGCCCGCCGGCTTCGCCTGCCAGTCCTTCGCGTCGGTCTCGCTGCACCCGCCCCTCGTCCTGTTCTGCGCCGACCACCGGGGCCGCGCCTGGCCGCTGATCAGGGAGTCGGGCCGCTTCACCGTCAATGTTCTCGCCGCCGGGCAGTCCGATGTCTGCGCGCGGTTCGGCTCCAGCAGGGGCCGCAAGTACGAGGGGCTCGACTGGGAGGTGTCCCGCTGGGGCACACCGTCCCTGCCCGGCGCCCTCACCCGGGTCCACGCGGAGGTGCACGACGTGCGGGCCACGGGCGACCACGACGTGGTGATCGGCCGGGTGCTCGGCCTGGACCCGGTGGCCGACGGCCTCCCCATGCTCTTCTTCCGGGGCGGGTTCGGCGTCGACGGCCCGGTGACCGCGGACGTCACGGGGCCGTGGGGGTGGGGGGACCGCTGGGGCTGAGGTCCGGCCGCCACGCTGTCCGGTCGGCTACCGCCAGTCCCCGTACTGCCCCGCCAGCAGGAATCGGTCCATGGCACTCGGTGACCAGGTCTCCTGGGAGCCGGACACGACGGAGTCGGCACACTCCCGCGCACGGGACGCCCCGGCCGTCGGCGGGAACAGTTCGGCGGACACCCGGCGCGCCGCCTCCGCCACCAGGGGCGCGCCCCGCTCCAGTGGCGTCGTCGCCTCTCCGACCAGGGACATGGCCGCCACAGGACCCTCGGGCCCCCGGATCGCCGCCGCCACGCAGGAGATCGCCGGGAAGCACTCCCCGCGTTCGTAGGCGAGGCCGTGGCGCCCGCGAATCCGGTGGAGTTCCTGATGCAGCGTGCTCAGATCGGCGATCGTCCGCTCCGTCCTGCGGCTGATGGTGCCCTCGGCCCGCGCCTCCACCTCCTCGGGTTCCAACCAGGCCAGCATCGCCTTGCCGAGCGCGGTGGAGTGCGCGGGTGCCCGGCCCCCGACCCGGGAGGGCACCACGGTGGCGAACCGGCCTCCCACCTTGTCGAGGTAGTGCACGTCCGCGCCGTCGAGCACGGCCAGGTGGACGACCATGCCGGTCCTCATCTGGAGGTGGTGCAGGTGGTCGGCGGCGGCCTCCCGCACCCTGCTCTGGGTGCCGTCCCCGCCACCGAGTCCCAGGGCCCGTCGACCGAGCCGGTAGCTGGAGTCGTGGTGCTCCAGCCAGCGCAGCCGCACGAGTTGGTCGAGGATCCGGTGGGTCGTCGACCGCGGCAGGCGCGTGCAGCGGGCCACGTCCTCCAGCGATCTGCGGACCGCGTTTCCGTCGAACGCGTCCATGATCAAGGTGATGCGCTCGGCCATCGACGGCGGGAGCTCACGGCAGGCGGACTCTGCACGGACGGACAGGTCCACGACGGGGACACCTTCGGCGACCGACATGGGGCCTCCAGCTCAAGACTGAAATGAATTCTTGTTTTCTGGAATGTAACAGCGCCGCGAGAGTCGCGGAAGGCGCGCGCACGACCTCTTTGCCGGCACCCCTCCCGGCGCCGGTCACAGGGATGCCGACGGCGCTCCCCCACCTGATAATTTGCGCTCGACGGCCGGGCCGCGTATACGCCGACGAGGCATGAACCCGCCGCATCACCGAGCAGAGAGATCCAGCAGTGCCCCGACGCCCCGACGTGAGAGCCGCCGCACAACCGCAGTCCGCCGGGCAGCGAGCCCGCAGGGACCGGATCCTGCGGGCCGCCGCCGACCTCGGAGCCCAGCACGGCCTGGACGGGGTCCAGATGCAGGACGTGGCCAAGGACGCGGGCGTCGCCCTGGCGACCCTCTACCGCTACTTCCCGTCCAAGACCCACCTGTTCACCGCGGTCATGGGCGAACAGGTCGACCGCATGCACGATCCGCGTCAGCGCATCCGCCGCGCCGACCCGGTGGACGCCGTCGCCGAAACCCTGCTGCGCGCCACGCGCAGCCTCTTGCGCACGCCCCGGCTCGCAAGCGCCGTCATGCAGAGCAACTACGCCGCGCACAGCGCCACTGTCGTCGAAGCCGCCCGCATCGAGGACCGCGTCCGGGAGACGCTTCTCGACCTGCTCGGCCTGGACACCCCGACGGACAAGGACGAACGGCTCGTACGCCTCCTGCTGAAGTGCTGGCACGGAGTCATCGTCGCCACCCTCAACAAACACACGACACGGGCGGAGGCCGACACCGAGATCCGGCTGGCCTGCCAGGTGCTTCTGGCCGCGCGGTCCAACGCGCCTGGAGGCACAGAGAGTTAGGGCTGCCGGCAAAGGGGCAAAGGTGGTCGTCCGTGGTGCGGCAGAGCACGGAGACGGCGACGTTGGTCCGCCCGGGCACGGCGGCGGCGAAGCGTACTTCGGGGTGGTCCGTGACGGTCCGTCCCACTCGCGCGACTGCGTGGGGAGCGACGGTCAGCCAGCACAGGGCTTCGACGCCGTGTCCGAGGGGCTCGTGGTCGCACTCGACGGCCAGATACAGGACGCCGGTGGCGCGCAGCCGTTCCAGACGCCGATTCGCGGCGGCCTCGGACAGGCCGCCGGCGACCTGCGGTTCGGCGAGCGTGGCGCGGCCGTCGCGCCGCAGCACCTCCAGCATGGCCTGCTCGGCGACGCCCGGAACAACCGGCTCCACGAGAGCTTCGGCGGCCGCGGGGCGCAGCGCTGTGCGTGCCGAGACTTCGCCACGCTGCGGCTGCTCCCGGCGAGCGATCGCGACAAGAACATCGAGATCCTGGCCCCGCACCACCAGATCACCGTCCTGCAACACCAACTCGATCCGAAACAGACGCAGTTCGCACCAGCAGACCGAGCCTTGCTCGCCGCACTCCTCCACCTTCTCCCCCGCGAGGCGCTACGCCACCTGCGGCTGCTCGTACGTACGACCCGACACAGTCCTGCGCTGGCACCGCGACCTGCTCAAACAGCGCCACGCGAACGCCTCCCGACCTCACCGCCCAGGCCGACCCCGGACCGTGCGCTCCATCCGCCTGCTGATCCTGCGCCTGGCCAGCGAAAACCCGCCCTGGGGCTACCGCCGCATCCATGGTGAACTCACCACCACCTGGACCGCTCTCCTGCGCTCCCAGGCCGACGTCCTCCTGGCAACGCATTTCATCGAGACCGTCACCCCGACCGCCGAGCGCCGCATCCGCGCACTCGGCACCACCGCCCACCCCACCACCACCTGGGTCACCCAAGCCGCGAGGAACCTCGCCATGGACCTGGAGGACGCGGGCGCCCGCGTCCAATACCTGATCCGCGACCGCCTCGGAGGCACCCTCCACGAAAACCACCGCTCAGCGGCCTGACCTGGACGGACAGAGTTTTCGGCACGCACAAGCCCACCGAACGCCCCGGGCGACTGGCTCGCCCTCTGGCTCAACTTGCGCAGCCTCGCGGCCGCTTCCCCGCTTTCTCGTGCAACCCTCGGACGCCTTTGTGAGTCTCCTGTTTGTCGAACGGTGGGTCACGTCTGGAACAAATCCGGGCAAACGCCAACGGATCAACACCTCGTCGAAGCGGGATGTCCGCCGGACGCCTCTGTCCCCTGCAGGAGCTCAACGCATGGCCACGCACATACGCCCTACCACCCCGCCTCCGACGCGCATCCGCGTCGCCACAGCGAACGCCTCGGCGGCGCCCCTGACCGGCGGCCTCCTCGCCGCGTCGGCGGTCACGGCCGGCGCGGCCGACTCCGTCACGCACCACAAGGCGGATTTCAACGGGGAGGGTGACGGCTTCGGCCGGGTCAGCGCCTACGGCGACATCAACGGCCACGGCTACCCGCCATTCGGGGCGAACGCCGCCAACTGACCCGAAGCCATGAGTAGTTCACCCGGCCGGACGACCGGTGGTCCCGTCATACCGAGCTGCCGCTCAGACCCGTACGGCGACGTCGGCCACCGAGCCCACCTCGGCGACCACTCATTGCTCGATCAGCACAGCAACACCCCGACTCGTCGTCATCGTCATCGTCATCGTCATCGTCATCGTCATCGTCAACAACCATGCGAAAGGCCCGTCCATGAAGCGCACGCTCACGTTGATCACCGCGCTGGCCGTCACCGCGCTGTCGCCCACAGCGGCGCACGCGGCGGTCAAGAACGCCAAGTCTCCGCTCAGTTGCGAGTCTCGGACGTTCACCTCAAGACCGGGCCCGCAGTTCAGCGACCCCGAGGACGCCGACGCCCAGATGAACATCTTGGGCCCGATCATCGAATCGATCAACAGCGCCAGTTGCGGGCAGACCATACGCGTCGCCATGTACTCGATCGGCAGCACGCAGCCGGGCCCGGACTTCGCCAACGCCCTGATAGCCGCCCACCAACGCGGCGTCATCGTCAAGGCGCTGATGGACTCTCACAGCGACAACGCGATCTGGCAGTCGATGGTCGCCGAGCTGGGCAACGACCCGCGGGCCTCCAGCTTCGCCGCGCTGTGTCCGGGCGGCTGCCTGACCCACTACTCCGGCTCCGCCCTGCACGCGAAGTACTACATGCTCAGCGGCGGGAGCGACGCGAACAGGACGGTGACCGTCAGCAGCGCCAACCCCACCTCCGCCCAGGCCAGAACCGCGTGGAACAGTGGCGCCACCGTCAAGGGCAACGTCGACCTGTACAACTCCTATGTCCGCTACTTCACCGCGATGGCCAAGGGGGCGCAGAACGGCCCGGGCCCGCTGGTGCCCGACTACTACAACACCACCAGCGGCACGGACGCCAGGACGGCACTGTCCCCGCCCTCCTACCAGTGGCCCAAGGCGCGCTCCAAGAGCGACACCTGGGTCGACTTCCTGAACAACGTCAAGGCGCCGGCCACGATCAACATCGCCATGTTCCAGTGGACGTCCCACGGGGATCCGGGCGACCGGAACTATCTGGAGCTGCCGAAGAAGCTGGTGAGCCTGGCGAAGACCGGCGTGAAGATACGGATACTCTTCACCGCCCACCAGGTCGACGGCAGCGTGCAGAACTACCTGAAAGACCGGGCGAACATCGAGGTGCACGACACCTCCCGCGGCACCGACGCCAACGGCAACGCCCTGCACTACACGCACGACAAGTACATGATGGTCAGCGGCGGTTACGCGAGCTCGTCCAACGCCAAAGTCGTGTTCGTCGGCTCCTCGAACTGGACGAGCAACGGCGTCTGGCACAACGACGAGTCGGACCTGAAGCTGGTCGGCCAGTCCCATTACGACCAGTTCATGAGCGACTGGCAGAACCAGTTCAACCGCTGTTGCGGGACCGTGGCACGGGAGTTGACCGCCGAGAAGCGCGCCGAGAACACGGCACCCGAGATTCCGATCGACCCGGAGCAGGTCGAGGAGTAGGCGCCTCAGCGGCCCTCAGCCGCCGCCCTCAGCCGCCGCCCTCAACCGCCGCCCACCAGCACCCGGTCCGGCGTGATCGGCAGTTCACGCTGCCGGGCGCCGGTCGCGTGGTGCACGGCGTTGCCGATGGCGGCGGCCGTTCCGACGATGCCGATCTCGCCGATGCCCTTGCTGCCCATGGGGTTGAGGTGGGGGTCGTCCTCGTCGATCCAGTGCGCCTCGATCGCGGGCACGTCCGCGTGCGCCGGTACGTGGTAGCCGGCGAGGTCGCGTTCCACGAAGTCACCGAAGGCGGGGTCAAGCGTGCTGCCCTCGGTGAGGGCCATCCCCAGGCCCATCGTCATCCCGCCGATGAACTGGGAGCGTGCGGTACGGGAGTTGAGGATGCGGCCCGCCGCGTAGACACCGAGCAGGCGCCGCACGCGGACCTCGCCGGTCACCGTGTCGACACCGACCTCGGCGAAGTGTGCGCCGAAGGCGTGTCGCGCGTAGGCGCTGTCGGCGTCGGCGCGGCCCGCCGTGTCGGCCGTGGCAACGAGCCCGGAAGAGGGGATCCGCCCCTTGCGGTCGGCGAGGTCCGCCGCCAGTCGCGTACAGGCCTCGTGGACGGCCCAGCCCCAGGAGGCCGTGCCGGAGGAGCCGCCCGCGAGTGAGGCGGCGGGGAGGTCGCTGTTGCCGACTTCGGTGCGCACGCGGTCCAACGGGACACCGAGCGCGTCGGCGGCGACCTGGGCCAGGACGGTACGCGCGCCGGTCCCGATGTCGGTGGCGTTGACCCGGACGACGAAGCTGCCGTCCGCAGCGGCGTGGGCGCTCGCGCGCGACGGCGCCACGATCACGGGGTACGTCGCCGCGGCCACGCCGGAGCCGACCATGACGGGTCCCTCGGCGCGCGAGCGGGGGCGCGGGTCACGTGCGGACCAGTCGAAGCGGCGGGCTCCCTCGCGCAGGCATTCGGCGAGGTGGCGGCTGCTGAAGGGGCGGGAGCTGTCGGGTTCGCGCTGGGTGTCGTTGCGCAGCCGCAGTTCGACGGGGTCGATGCCGAGGGTTTCCGCGAGTTCGTCCATCGCCGACTCCAGGGCGTACATGCCCGGCGTCTCCCCCGGTGCGCGCATCCAGGAAGGGCTGGGCACGTCGAGCGGGACCACCCGGTGGGTGGTGCGGCCGTGCGGCGAGGGGTACATGACGCGGGTGGCGGCGGCCGCCGTCTCGACGAACTCCTTGATGCGGGAGGTGTGCGAGGTCACCTCGTGAACCACGGAGGTGAGTGTGCCGTCGGCCTCCGCCGCGAGCCGTACCCGTTGCACGGTCGGCGAGCGGTGGCCGACGACGGCCGCCAACTCCCGCCGGTGCAGGACGAGTTTGACCGGCCGCCCGGTCACGCGGGAAGCCATGGCGGCGAGCACCACGTGCGGCCGTGGTGTGCCCTTGGAGCCGAAGCCACCGCCGACGTGTTCGGAGACGACCGTCACCTGGTCCTTCGACAGCTCGAACAGGCCGGCCAGGACGTCGCGCACCGTGCCGGCGCCCTGGCTGGAGTCGTACACGGTGAGCCGGCCGTCCTCCCAGTGGGCGGTTGCCGCGTGCGGTTCCATCGGGTGGTTGTGCAGCGGCGGCACCCGGTAGGTGACGTCGACCCGGGCGTCCGCGCGGGCGTACGCGGCGTCGGCGTCGCCGCGTACGTGCTCGCCCGAGGTGCCGTCGGAGTCCTCGGGAACGTAGGCGTCGGAGTGGTCGGCGGTCAGGGTGACGTCGTGGGGTTCCTCGGCGTAGGTGACACGGACGGCGGCGGCTCCTTCGCGTGCCGTCTCCAGGCTGTCGGCGACGACGAGGGCGACGTACCAGCCGCGGTGCGGGACCCGGGTGTTCTGGAGCACCCCGAGCGTCGGGTCGTCCGGTTCGGCCAGGCGCGGCGCGTTGAGGTGGGTGAGGACCGTGACGACACCGGGCAGTGCCCGCGCCGCCGTGTCATCCACGGCGGTGACCTCACCCCGTGCCACACCGGCCGGCACCGGCCAGGCGTAGGCGCACCCCTCGGGGGTGTGTTCGGCCGCGTAACGGGCGGCCCCGGTCACCTTGGCCGGGCCTTCCCTGCGCGCGGCAGGCGACCCGAGAGCGCTGGTGGTGTCCGGCATGATTCTTCTCCCTGGAGAGCACGGGTGGTGAGGCTGCCTGGGGTGTCGGTCAGGAACGTGCGGGCGGCGTCAGGCGGCGCAGCATGTCGCACGCCAGATTGCGGGCGAGGCGCACCTTGAACGCGTTGTCGCGCAACGGTTCGGCGGCCGCGAGTTCCGCGTCGACGGCCCTCTCGAACGCCTCGTCGTCCGCGGCCTCGCCCGTCAGTGCCTGCTCGGCGCGCAGGGCCCGCCAGGGGCGGTGCGCCAGGCCGCCGAACGCGATGCGGACCTCGCGCACCACGGCGTCCTCCACCCTCAGGGCGACGGCCACCGAGGCGAGCGCGAAGGCGTACGAGGCGCGGTCGCGCGCCTTGCGGTAGGCGGAAGGCAGCCCGGCGGTGGCGGCCGGGAGCAGAACGCCGGTGACGAGTTCCCCGGGCGCTATCTCTGTGTCCAGGTCCGGACGGTCACCGGGCAGCCGGTGGAACTCGGCCGCGGGCACCGTGCGCCGACCTGCCGCGCCATGCAGCTCCACCTGGGCGTCGAGTGCGGCGAGCGCGACCGCCATGTCCGAGGGGTGGGTGGCGATGCACTGCGGCGAGTGCCCCAGGACCGCGTGGTCGCGGTGGACGCCGTCGCGCGCCCCGCAGCCGGTGCCGGGCTCGCGTTTGTTGCAGGGTTTGCCCAGGTCCTGGAAGTAGGGGCAGCGGGTGCGCTGAAGGAGGTTGCCGCCGGTCGTCGCGATGTTGCGCAGCTGCCCGGAGGCCCCCGCGAGCAGTGCCTGCGACAGCACGGGATAGCGGGCGCGCACCGTGGGGTGGGCGGCGAGGTCGCTGTTGCGGACGGTCGCTCCGACGCGCACGGATCCATCGGCGAGCTCCTCGACCGCGTCCAGCGGAAGCCCGCTGACGTCGACCAGCGTTCCGGGCGTCTCCACGCCCAGCTTCATCAGGTCGACGAGGTTGGTGCCACCGCCCAGGTAGCGGGAGCCGGGGTGACTCGCGTGGGCCGCGGTCGCCTCGTCGACGCTGTGGGCCCGTACGTACTGGAAGGCTTTCATCGGGTCACGTCCTCGACGGCCTCGACGATGTGCGGATAAGCGCCGCAGCGGCACAGATTGCCACTGAGCCGCTCGCGGATCTCGTCCCTGCTCAGCGCGACGGGATCGCCCGGCTCCGCGCCCGGATCCGTCACGTACGAGGGGTGGCCCGCCTCGGCCTCGGCGATGGCACCGACGGCCGAGCAGAGCTGGCCGGGCGTGCAGTAGCCGCATTGGAAGGCGTCCCGGGCGAGGAAGGCGCGCTGGAGCGGGTGCAGGTGACCTTCACGGTCGTCGCCCACGCCCTCGCCGTCTGGGCCATCACCACCGTCGTCGGCACGCAGACCTTCGACCGTGGTGATGTCGCATCCCTCGTGGGCCACGGCCAGCAGCAGGCAGCTGTTGGCGCGGCGCCCATTGACGAGCACGGTGCAGGCGCCGCACTGACCGTGATCGCACCCCTTCTTCGCGCCGGTCAGATCCAACCGCTCGCGCAGGGCGTCCAGCAATGTGGCGCGGTGGTCGACCGTGAGATCGCAGCCCTTGCCGTTCACGGTCAGCGACACTGCCGAGTGGAAGGCACCGGTTGCCATGGGCGCTCTGCTCCCTCGTCCGACGTCCGAAACGCGGCCTGGTCCACGACCCCGCGTATCCAGCCTGGGCCAGAACACACACTCCGGCACGCGGAGGACGCGCCGTGCGTGGGCCCCCCGGCCGCCCCGGCGGACCCTCGCCTTCAAGACACCTCGAACTCTTCCGGGTCCGTTGCCGCGCCCTCGTACGGCAGGCCGACGTCTGTGCCGTTGTCGATCAGGGCGCTGGCCACCCATGGGACGGGGAGCTGGGGGTAACAAACCGGGCTCGGATGTGAACGTGAGCGCAAGGAGTCGAATAGGTGCATCGGCCCGAGTGGGGAGCAACAGAAAAAGGGCCGTTCGAAAACGGCCCTTCACCTGCGACGTTCGATCGTTCGAACTTGTCGGGACGACAGGATTTGAACCTGCAAACCCCTTGACCCCCAGCGCTCCCGCCTTCTCCCATGTCAGCTCCAGTGCGACGTTGAAACCTGCCCGCAGCGACTACACGGACGTTCACGGAACTACACACCCAAGCCCAGAGAGTTCGACGCTCTCGACAGAAGTTCCTGGCTACTGGATTCGGTACGCACCTTCAGCGGACCACCGAGTCCTGCATCACTCCGATGCACCCCCGGGCGGTCGGCCAGTATTGCGAGTACTGCGCGCCACTGCGCCACGCAGAGCACTGTTGGCGAACACTGACAGCAGTACGGTCTCAAAGCTTGCCCGTGATGACTCCCCGCCATGTCCAACCCGCGCCCAGCACAATCTTCTGCAGAGGATCCTTCAAGTCGGAAGTGTCAAAACTGAACGTCTCAGTCGCCTCGAGACCACCGTCCGCACCCCCGCCCAGCGTCCAGCGCTTCGAAGTCGTCTGCACCTGGCCACGCTGGCTCTCGGCCGAGAGCGCCAGCGTGGGGACACCGCCGGCCCATGCAACCTCGTACTGCTGGTCGAGGGAACGCACTTCACTCTTCTCCGGCACCAACCGCATGCGCACCTGAAAGACTCGGCTCACCTCGGTACGCACGAAGAACGTCTGCCAGGCCGGGTCCGTGATACGCCACTCCGCGACCAAATCCGCACCCTCATCACGGCCGTTCCGGATGACATACGGGACGTCGAGGCGGTTCAGACCGAGCAGAGCTTCGTGCACCTCGGTGGCGGATCGTGGAGCCACTCCCTCGGCGGGGCGCTTGGTTCCGGTCAGCTTGTCGAAGAGTCCCATGAAGTCAACCTTTGAGGCGTCGGATTGGCGGTGCAAGATCAGCTGCTGTCGCGGCTGATCTACGAAGTGGCAGCAGAGTCCGGACGAACGGTGCGCACGAAGTCCCGGAAGTCGTCGAGAACAGCGGGGTGTTGCGACGCTGTAGCCGTCAACACCAGGCGGACCACCGCCCGCTTACGCGGATCGTCATCATCCAGCATGGCCAGGTACACCTGGGATTGGAGGAGTTCGCGAGGGGCTCCGCCAACGTTGGCGGACACCGCCAGTGTCTGTGTGAAACCTGGTGCCTCCGCAGAACCCAGCTCACGGTCTCCGGTGACCACGACCGTCGTAGCAGCCTGGCGCAGACGCTCCACCGACTCATGAGCGATCTCCGACAGCGTCGACTCATCCGGGCGGTATTCGCCATCGATCGTGATGTTCGCGGTGAATCCGCTGTCCGCGTGCGGATACAGCGCGACGAAGGCAGCGTCCGCTGCACCAACGTCATCCGGTGGTGCAGCGTGCCATCCGTCCGGCAGCTCGAACTCGATCGGAACGGGCAGGGTGCTGGCCATAGAGGGCCCTCCTCACGGGGACGGAATACCTGCTTCAGGGGCTGGGCGGAAGTGTTCATCAGAACACGCTGCCGACCGCATCTCCGATCGCCCCAGCCGTATCGCCCACGACATCCGCGGCGTCGCTCGCGGTGTCAACGATCTTCCCCGGGTCAATAGTGGCTTCGAAGCCGACCTCGCCACCGAGCCCAACGGCAACACCCACCGTGGTACCGATGTGCCACTTGCCGTCTTCGCCCTTGCCCAGGGTCGCATCAGCTGCAGCTCCGACGCCTGCCCAGCCCTCCGCCGTCGCTCCTGCCCCGATGCCGCCAAGGTCCGCCCCGCCCGCGGCACCGGCCTTCGCTCCCGCGAAAGCTTCCCCACCAGCATGCACGCCATCGAGCCCTACCCCGGCGCTTGCCCCGGCTTCGGCACCTGCCTTCGCTTCCGCTCTCCCATACACCCCGACAGGACCGGCGTCTGCCCGGCCGTTGGCGGAGGCTTCACCGCCTACGAAGGCGCCAGCCTCCCCCTTGATGCCCTCGTGCGTGATTCCACCGCCCGCGGAGACCTTGGCGCCCACGTAGGCTTCGGCCGCTCCCTGGAGTTTCATGGAGCCGTTGGTGAGTGAGCCCTCCGATGTGGCGCGGCCGAGATCGGCGTGGGCCTCGGCCTCAGCGAGCTTGCCCGCACCTGTGTCCGGGCCTTTGGCTGAGGCGTCGGCGCCGAGCCCAGAGGTGTCGGAGTCGCCGTCAGCAACCCAACCATCCTTCTTCGTATGGCCACTCTTCTTCCGCTCGGCCGCACGCTTGGCCCCGGCGTCATCGAGAGAGGTGACGACGTTGGCGTTGAAGCCGCTTCGGCTACCTCCAAGATCGCGCCGCAACGCCCAGCAGGCGACCTCGTCGGCCTCGGCAGCACGCTTCAGGACGCGCTTGATGCCGGAGGCGAACGCCTCACAGGCTTCCTGCTGTTCGCGAATCGCGGCCTGGCCGTCCGGGTCGTGGGGCACCCGCGTCTTGGGACAGGTCATCGCGCGGAGTAACGACGCCGGTGACGCTGACGTAGAGGTTTCGTTCCTTGGCTTCGACATCAGCCAGATGATGAAGGTCATCCTTGGCCTTCTTCAGGTCGGCGTGCAGCGAAAGGAGGACCCCAGCAATGCCTTTCGCCTCTGTGTGGGCACGCTCGAACTGCTGCTGGGCAGCGCGTACGTCATTGCTGGCCTTCGCCGCCGTCACCATGGGCTGGGACCAGCCGGCCTGCCTGAACGGGGCGGACACCTGCTCCTCGTACGCGGTGTGCAGCCCCTTGAACTTGGCGGCGGTCTCCTCCCAGCGTTCAGCCGCTGCTTTGAGATTGCCGAGGTCAAGGTGGAACAGCTGATCGTATGTCGGCATGAACTCGGCGTATCCCCTATGACTTCTGGATTCTTCTTAGGGTGTCGTGAGACTTCTGGCCCTACGGCCGCCCTCTCGCTTATCCGAACGGCGAAGGCTCGCTCGGCAGTGAGGAAGTCATGATTCTCGTGTTCGTGGCCTCGGTTCGCTGGTACAACGTGCCAGTTTCTGTGCACCGGCCCGCGAGGCTGTTGCAGTCGGCTACAAGCGCCGACACCTGAGCCGACCAGGTCTCCGTCAGGGCGGACAGAGCCGTTCCCAGCCCGCCCTCCCAGTTACCTGCGTCGAAGTTCCGCGAAGCGGAGTGCGTCTCGCCCACCGGATGCGCGCCCACGGTCCGGGCCGACCCCGCGATCTCACGGGCACCGCTGCCAGCGCGGTTGAGTGCAGCGGGAATCTCGACTTCCGTCCCAACCGCCATATATCTCCCCCATGCCCGCGACGCCCCTTTCAGGACAAGAGGCGCATGTATTTCGCCATCTCACGTCGGCTCAAGGGAGTGTAGAGCACCAGCGTGACGTCGTCCGCGGCATGGGTTCCCACGCCCCGGACGGTGGCCAGCGAGGACGCCTGCAAGGCCAAGGAGGTCGCCCCCGCTATAGGAACGGCATCGACACTCGATGGAGTGACTGAGGCCGGCGACGGACGCGGGATGGCTGTTCGCCTGTCTGGCCCTGGGTAGTGCCCTTGCCGGTGCACGATTCGGCGCCCGCCCCGGCGCGGGCAATCCGACCAAGGGCTGTCTCACCGCTTTCGCCTGGCTCGCCCTCGCGCTGGCTCCCCTGGCCGCTGCCACGGCACCGTCTCTCCTGGTGATCCTTCTCATCAGTGCAGGCGCCGCGTTGGCGCCCCTGACGATCTGCCTGTTCGCGCTGCTGGACGCCCATACACCACGCCAGGCAGCAGTCGCCTCGATGATGTGGTTGGTCGCAGGAGAAGAGCTCGGAATCACCGCTGGGACCCTGGTGGCAGGGGCACTGGCACAGCAGACCGGTGCCGGGCTGGCCCTCCTCACCGCGGCAGCCGGCGGCGGACTCGGCGCCCTCGCTCTCGCCATCCGCAAGGCCGACCTGGCTCCTACAAGCAAAGTCCCCGCTGTCTGACAGGACCACCGGGGTCGGATCCGCACTCGGAAGGCGGCGGAAGCGGCGGAAGCGGCGGAAGCGGCGGAAGCGGCGGCACCACGATCACCCACTGGATCGCCGAAATGTGCTGGCCCAGCCCCCACTTGTCAGCTCGCTCCGCCACCGGCCTGACTCGCCCGCCACTCCGGGGCCTCGGCCGTGTCCTGGAACTCCAGCAGATGCTCTCCGGCGAACCGCTGGAGAGCATCGCGCACCTCGACCGGAGCGACGTAGAAGAACTCACGACGTCGGTTGACCCGGTTGACTCGGCGCGACTCGAACTCCTGGTGCAGACGGCGTTCGAGTCCGACGGCGTCCTCGCTGAAGATGAGGGCATGGACGTCGAACCGGAAGGGGACGGAGGCGTCGCCGAGTTCGTTGACCCGGTCCATCGGGTCCAGGCGCCGCGTCAGACCGATCTTGACCATGCGCTCGCCGAACGCACCGAGGTTGGAGATGACGTAGACGTACCCGGCACGGATGTTGGCCTCGCGCGCGTCGACGGCGTCGAGCTGGCTCCCCAGCTCCTCCAGCTTCTCCTCAAGTTCGGCCATGGCGGCTGGATCGGCCGTTCCCGCACGCAGCCGACGCAGCGCGCTCTCGTAATGACTGCGCTCCTTCTCCAGGCGCTGGCGCTCGCGCTCCAACTCGCGCTGCAACCGCTCTTCCTCACGCTGCTGCGCGCGCAGTTCGCGTTGCTCCTCCTTCTCGATCTCCTTCCTCGTGACGTAGTCCGCCGTGAGCTCCAGCTCCTCGACCCGGAGCCGGTGGTACTCGTCGCTGATGCGAATCTGCATCGTGGCGCCGAGCCTGGCGATCGTGTCGCGGGTCTTGTTCAGCCGATCGATCAGGGAACTCAGGCGGTGCGGCTTCATTCCGCGCACCGCGTTGTCCGCCTCCGCGTTGTAAGCGCGCAACATCAGCTTCGAGAAGTCGCGGACCATCTTGCGGCCCTGCGCGACGGAGCCGTTGACCGTCCAGTCATGTGCCGCGAGCGCAGCTCGGTTGTCCCTGGCCAGCTGCTTGTGGTGCGCCTTGAGGGAGTCCAGACGGTTCTTGTACGCGACCGCGTCCGCCAGGGGATGGCGATATTCGTAGATGCCCGCTTCCTGGAGCATCTGCATCTCGTCGGTGACCACAAGCTGCCGCTGCGCCTCCGCCACCCGCTGTTCCGCTTGCGCCGCCTGCCCGGCCAGGGCGTCGGCCCGTCGGCGTACGTCCACAAGGGACTGGGCGGCCCGCTCGGCCGCGTGTTCCACCTTGGCGTCCAAGAGGGCGTCGATGCGCTCGATCTCCCGGGTCTTCTCCTCGTGCACTCGCTGGAGCCGCTGCTGCTCAGCGGCGATCTGCGTGGCGTCGGCCCCCATGACCCGGCCCAGTTGCTCGGTCAGGTGACGTTTGTCCTCCTGCAGCGCCCGGATCTGGCTGTCTGCCTGCGCCAACTGCTCGGCACGGCGTACCGCTTCGGCCTCCGCCTGCTTGCGACGCCGCCCGAACAGCCCTCCCCCGCCGGTCGCAGAATCGGCCGCGTCGCCGTAGGGGGACTGCTGAGGGGCACGGGGAGCGGGCTCGCTCGGCTGTGCCGTCGGGCCTTCTGGTACCCAGAGCTGCCATCCCGGCGGTATGGGCCACGCCGGATCCGGCTGCCAGCCAGGAGGAGGTGTCCAGCCCTCGGGCGGTCGGGGCCAGGAGGGCGGAGGATTGAACCGGTAGGCCATGGTCAAGCGGCTCCTGCAACACAACTGGTGGACATGGGCGAACAAGATGACCGACCTGTCCACGATGCCGGGAAGGCCGGCCAATGGCTTGAGGCGAAGGCAACCCACGGGACGGGACCTTCGCCCTCCCGGGCGCGCCCTCTACGTCACATCGGCGCGGGGCTTGCCCCGCCCCATGGAGCACCTTGCGTCGCGCCATTCTCTGCCCGCGCCCCGAGCACCGGCAAGGCCCGTGACCGCGCGAGGCCCGCACCCGAGCCTCCGAATCGCGGTCCGGGCAGGCTTTCCGGGCACGACGACAAGTCGCTTGCCGTTGCGGCACAACGCCACCGCCCACACCGCTGCACAAACAAGCCGACGTCTCTGTCGGGACGACAGGATTTGAACCTGCGACCCCTTGCCCCCAGCGGTCGCTCCCGGCTCCCCCTTGGAAGCTCCAGTGCGCCGTTGAAACTATCCCGAAGCGTTTTCACGGTTGTTCACGGCAATACACACCCAAGGCTTAGATTTCGACGCGCTCGCCAGAAGTTGCAGCGCCCTCATAGCGCATCGCGGTCAGGGTGCAGCAGAGGCGAGGTAGGTATGCGTGCGGGTGACCTCTACCTGACCAGCCGTGAATTCGAGAAGCGACCCGGGTCCACGCGCAGAAAATCTCAGCCTTCCATCGTTACCACCGGACATCAGTACGGTCTTCTGTGCCGGTGCGTTCCACCCTGTGACACGAAGCTGCGACGCTGCATCGAACTGCAAGTAGAACTGGAAGGTATTGAAGTCCTTGGTCTGCCATTCAAGGTGTGGACGTGCTGGGAGATGTGAGGTCTCGAATCCCAGCGTCACGGAGCATGCACGCTCGTCGATGTGGACGTAGTAAAGACCGCAGCGATTCAGTTCTGGCGGGGAGTCGTACAGGTCCATGATGGCGGACGGTTCGGAGAGGAACCGGACCCAACCGTCAGCGCGCATAGAAGATCTTTTCGTAAGGGCGAGGAACAGTCGCAAAGAGGCGCGTGTCGACCCTCCCCAGGAACCTGTGGGGGACTTCATCGGATCCATCGGACTCGACACGAAACGCACTGATGTGACTAATATCCACAGATTCGTGACCCCTGAAGTCGAGCGAGACCCCAGCGCCACGCACTGACACGTCAAGCATCCAAGGAACCTCCGCAGATGCAGCGTTGAGACGGGCTCGCGTCGGCGGGGTCCAGTCTTGCAAGCTGAGTTTTTCGACCGCCGAGAACCGAATGTGACACTGCACCACATCGCAGCCATTCGCCACCCAGTCCTCAGGGGGCTTTTCAGGAAACTCTGAGAGGTCGACACGAAGTTTGAGTGACGGCCCCCACAAGTCGACATTGATCGAGCGGAGTCGAAATTCATCGAGCCGCGGAAGTCTTCCATAGAGGCGACGTAGCGGATCAGGGTCTACTGGAATTAGTTGCACGGTCATAGCAGTAGTGCTCTTCAGCTCCGGGGACTTGTCCATTGCGGGTTTCGCCGAACGGTCACACTTGCACGTGTGCGGGTTGATGGTCTGGCGTTCTGAGTTCCTGGCGACCAGGATACTTCTGTGTGGCGGATCCGGCCGGAAGTTCTCATCCGGAGGGCCTTTCCCGCCTTGCCACTCCGGGGTCGTCGCTTTCCAGCTGCGCCAGCGCACCGCCGAACTCGAACTGCCCCGCACCAGCCTTCATAACCTGCGCCACTCCAACCTGTCGACCGCCCCGGGCGGCGGCAGGGGCTGCCGCACAGCATCCAAGGCCGCCTCACGCACGAGGCAATCCAACTCCCAGGCCAGGAGGGTATTGCCATGGGAGTTGTCGCACCTCGGGACGACCAGGCGCCCGTATACGTCTGCGATCTGGAACGCCTCGTTCGTACTGACCGTCCTGGAGACAGAGTTGATCAGACACGACCTCGCTCCCCTGTCCGATCGCCTGCCGGGCGGTCTGCCACCGATCTGCGCCCCACTCGTCCTGCACCGGCACGCCGAGCCCTTCCGCCCCGGCGGGCGGGCGGCCCTTGAGTCTGTCGCCGAGTGGTACGGCATCCCCCACAACCATCCTGGTGATCCCGCATGCGACGCGGAGACTTCTCTCGTCCTCGCGCAGGTCATCGCGGCCTGCCACTCCGACGTCGGACGCCTGTCACGGCCCGCCCTCCACCGTGAACAGGTGCGCTGGAACAAGCAGTTCGCCCGACTGACGGCGAATCAGGATGCACGTATCCCCCCTAGCTTTCGACGAGCCCCGAGTCCCGCACCCTGCTTGACCAAGCAAGTAGTGGGGCTCGGGGCGTGCCGAGCCAGCCTGACAGCTCGTCACCACCCAGCTCAACGCAGGTCCGTGAAGGCGCCGTCAGTGCGTTCCAGGATCTCGTCGATGTCGGCATCGGTGTGCGCGGCCGAGAGGAACCAGTTGTGCCAGGGGTGCAGGTACACGCCGCGCTTCGCCGCCGCCTCGGCCCATGCGGTGCCCACGCTCAGGTCGTCGTCGCCGTCGAAGTACAGCACCGGCATCTGAACGGGGCCGGTCTGGCGGATTCCGTAGCCGTGCGCCGTCGCCTGCGCGGCGAGGCCTTCACGTAGGCGGGTGCCGGTGCGCAGCATGTCCGGGAGGGCCTGCCCCTTGCGCAGTTCGCGGAGGGTGGCCAGGCCCGCGGCCAGCGGGACGGCGGCGTACCAGAAGGATCCGGTGACGTAGATCGAGCGGGCGGCGTCGCGCAACGCGTCGGTGCCGGTGACGGCGCCGAGCGGTTGTCCGTTGGCGAGTGCCTTGGACCAGGCGGTCAGGTCGGGGCGGACGCCGAGCGGTTCCCAGCTCCCGCGCAGGTCGAGGCGGTGTCCGCAGCGGACGTCGTCGAGGATGAGCGCGGCGCCCGTGCGGTCCGCCAGAGCGCGCAGGCCCCGGGCGAAGGCCGGGTCGACCAGTTCCTGGTCGCGGCGCACGTCGTGTCGCATCGGGCAGACCAGGATGGCGGCCAGGTCGTCGCCCGCCTCCGCCGCGGCCTGTTCGGCGGAGGCCAGGTCGTTGTATTCGTAGTGGACCAGGTGTGCCTGGTCCTCACCGGTGACGCCCGCTCCCCGCAGCGAACACCAGGGGACCGCACCGTGGTAGGCGCCGTTCGCGACCAGGACCTTGCGCTTCCCGGTGGCGGCACGGGCCGTGGTGACACAGGTGGTGGTGGCGTCGGTTCCGTTCTTGCAGAACATGGCCCAGTCCGCCGAGGGGACGGTGTCGACGAGGAGTTCGGCGTAGTCGACGGCGAGCGGGCTGGTGCCGTCCAGGCAGTCGCCGCGTTGCAGTTGGTCGAGGATCGCCGTGTTGACGCCGCGGTGCCGGTGCCCGAGGACGACGGGGCCCCAGCCGCACATGAGGTCGAGGTACTCGTGGCCGTCGGCGTCGGTGACGCGGCAGCCGTCGCCGGAGACCATGAACTGGGGGTGGGCGGTGCTGAACGCGGCCACGTTCATGTGGCCGTACATTCCACCGGGAATGACGTGTCGGGCGCGCTCGCGCAGAGCGAGTTCCCGGTCTCCGAGCACGGTGGTGGGCGCGGTGGTCATCGCGGGCTTCCTTCCAGGAGTTCCTCGGCGACCGCGGCGATCCCATCGGCGTCGAGGCGGTAGTGGGCGTAGAGGCCGGCCGGCGGTCCGACAGGAACGTGCTCGTCCGGTACGCCGTGCCTGCGGAACGCCGTGCTGATGCCGGTGTCGGCGAGTACCTCCGCGACGGCGCTGCCGAGACCGCCGGTGATGTTGGCCTCCTCGACGGTCAGGACCGCTCCGGTCTCCCGCGCGGCCGCGAGGACGGCTTCCCGGTCGAGGGGCGCGATGGTCCACATGTCCACCACGCGGGCCTCGACGCCTCGTTCGGCCAGGAGTCGTGCGGCATCGAGTGCGGGGTGCACCTCGGATCCGGTGGCAATGATCGTCAGGTGGTTTCCGTCCCGGAGGGTGTGTGCCCGGCCGAGCGTGAGCTCGGGGACCCGGTCGTAGACCTCGGGGTCACGGCCCCGGCCCAGGCGCAGGTACATCGCGTGCGGGTGGTCGAGTGACAGCCTGAGCAGGGCGCGCAGGTGGTTGGCGTCGGTGGCGCTCACCACGGTGAGGTCGGCGATGGTGCGCATCATGCCGATGTCTTCCAGACTGTGGTGGCTCGTGCCGTAGAAGCCCATGGACATGCCCGAGTGGTGTCCGACCACGCGTACGGGCAGGTCCGGGTAGGCGCAGTCGGTGCGGATCTGCTCGGCGCACAGCAGGGCGGCGAACGAGCCGAAGGTGGCCGCGAACGGGATGTTGCCGGCGGCGGCCATGCCCGCGGCCGTAGTAATCATGTTCTTCTCGGCGATGCCGACGTTGAAGAAGCGGTCGGGCCATCGAGCGGCGAAGTCCAGGGCTCGGTTGGAACGCCCGAGGTCCGCGGTGAGCACGACGATCCTCGGGTCGTCCTCGGCGAGCGCTGCCAGTTCCTCGCCGAGGACGAAGGCGGGGACGGCTCGCGTGTCCGTGCCGTCGATGGAACGTGCGTCCTTGAAGGCGACCGAGGCGGTGCCGTTGAAGATCTCGGACTGGTCTTGCGTGGTCAACGGGTCAGCTCCTTCATGACGTCGTCGTAGTCGGCGCCGGCCAGGTTGCCGACGTGCCAGTCAGGGCTCAGTTCCATGCGTGCAACGCCCTTGCCCTTGACCGTGTCGGCGACGATCACTTGCGGGCGGTCGCCGCCACGGGCCGGCACGGCGGCGAACACGTCGAGGAGAGCCTGGAGGTCGTGTCCGTCGACGCGGTGCACGTCCCAGCCGAACGCCGCGAAACGCCGGTCGATGGGTTCGGTGGCCATGACGTCGCTGACGAAGCCGTCGATGCCCAGTTGGTTGGCGTCGACGACGGCGACGAGGTTGCCCAGACCGTAGTGGGAGGCCGACATCGCCGCTTCCCAGATCTGGCCCTCGGCCAGTTCGCCGTCGCCGAGCAGGCACCAGGTGCGGTAGTCGCGGCCGGCGGGCTTTCCTGAGAGCGTCATGCCTACACCGACGGAGAGTCCGTGTCCGAGCGATCCGGAGGAGAAGTCGACGCCGTCGATCTTCTTCATGTCCGGGTGGTCGCCGAAGGGACTGCCGAGACGCGTGTAGGTGTCCAGTTCGGACGGCGAGAAGTAGCCGCGGTCGGCCAGCACCGGGTAGAGCCCGATGGCCGCGTGGCCCTTGCTCATCACGAAGCGGTCGCGGTCGGCCCAGTCCGGTCGGCTCGGATCGATGCGCAGCTCGGAGTAGTAGAGCGCGGCGAGAATCTCGGCGCAGGAGAACACTGCGCTGTAGTGGCCGGCTCCGGCGATGCGGGTGAGCCGTACCGTCTCGGTCCTGATGAACCGGGCACGGTTGGCGAGGTGTTCCACGTCCGGGGGCGCGCTGGTGCCCATGGTCACTCCTTGCTGCGTACGGGAGGGCTGTCGCGAAACGGTTCGTCCGCGTCACGGAACCGGTCGAGAACGTTGCCGGTGAGCCGCGCCGTGTCGTTGTCGCCGCCTTGGTGGCTCATGGCGGTCGACCAGGCAATGGAACCGACGGCGAACACGGCGCCTCCGCCCGGGCGTTGAAAGATCACGACGTCGGACCGGACTTTCGGGTGGATGCCAGGGGGCGTAGCTGCGTAGCCGTGGTCCATCTCCTCGGGGACGAGAGCGATCTTTTGCGAGTGGCCGGTCGAGGAAGCGAGGACGAAGGCATCGGCCGGAGTGCCCAGGGCGACGTCCGCGCGGTCCAGTTCGTCGCCGGCAGCTCCGCCGAGGCCCGGGCCGACGTCGCCGAACACGTCGCCGGGGCGGGCCTCGATGCCGTCGAACGCCCAGGAGACCGCCGGGTCCGCGCCGGCGTCGGTGCGCCGGTAGCCGGATGCCTTGTCGAACCCCTGCGCGGTGAAACCGACCCCGAACGTGATGTTCGGCGCGCGGCCCCGCATCCGCCACAGTCCGCCCGCCTCGCCGGTGGCGGCGAGATGCTCCTCCCCCGGCGCGGACACCCAGGTGGCGACCCCGGCATGCCCGCGGCGGATCTCCAGCGCCTGCGGGACACTCGCGTGACGAGCTGACCTCAGCCTCCCTGGCGCCCTCCCGCTCGCCCTCACCCGCACCCACCTGTCCAACTACGGAGCCGGCGGCTGGTTCGGCCGTTCCTGGGCCGCCACCCTCGACCAGCACCTCGAAGTCGACGAAGAAACAGTCGTGTTCGCGGCGGCGGACGGCATGCTGCTCGCCTACCTGCTGCCCGAAATCGGCGAGACCACCTACCCCACGCACGGCGTGCAGTGGCCCCTGCACCGCGACGACGAGGGTGACTTCCACGTCACCGACCCGTACACCGGCCGCACCCTCCACTTCGCCGAACACCCGCACACCGGCCACCCGTTGGTGGCGATCGAGGACCGCGCCGGGCGCCGCATCGACCTGGACTACGACACCGAGACCGGCCGCCCGATCGCGCTGCGCCACTCCGGCGGCTACCACGTCACCGTCGAAACGCACCCCGAGCTGCCGCGCATCACCGCCCTGCGCCTGGCCGACACACTGATCGTCACGTACGAGTACGACGCACTCGGCAACCTCACCGGAGTCACCAACTCCTCCGGTCAGGCGCTCCGCTTCACCTACGACGAAGCCGACCGTGTCACGTCCTGGACCGACCGCAACGACACCACGTTCGCCTACGTCTACGACCACACCGGCCGCGTCCTGCGCACGCTCGGCCCGGACGGCATGTGGTCCGGCGCCTTCCGCTACGAACCCGCCCAGCGCCGCACCACCTACACCGACTCCCTCGGCCACGCGACGCTGTACGAGTACGACGAGCGCAACAAGCTGCTGCGGACCACCGACCCGCTGGGCAACGCGACGTCGCAGGAGTGGACGCCGGACGGCCGCTACCTCGCTGCGGTGTTCGACCCGCTCGGGCACACCACACGCTACGAGCGCGACGCGGACGGCAATCTCACCGGGGTGCTGCTGCCCGACGACACCCGCGCGACGGCCCGTTACAACGCACTGCACCAACCCGTGCAGGTCACCCAGCCGGGCGGCGCCACCTGGCGCTACACCTATGACGTCCACGGCAATCGACTCTCGGCCACCGACCCGACGGGCGCGACCACCACCTACGCGTACGACACACTCGGGCACCTGACCGCAGTCACCAACACGCTCGGCCACACGCGCCACATCACCAACGACGCGGCAGGCCTGCCCCTCACGGTCACCGATGCGGACGGTCACACCACGACCGCCACCCGCGACACGTTCGGCCGCCCCGTGAGCGTCACCGATGCCCGCGACTGCACCACACACACCACCTGGTCCGTCGAAGGCAAACCCCTGTCGCGCCGGCACCCCGACGGCACACGCGGTACGTGGACCTGGGACGGCGAGGGCAACCTCCTCACGCACACCAACCCGGCAGGCCACACCACCCACCACACCTACACACACTTCGACCTGCCGGCCGGGCGCACCGATGCCGACGGCGCCGAGTTCACATTCACGTACGACACCGAGCTCCGCCTCACTCAGGTCACCAACCCGACCGGATTGAAATGGAGTTACTCCTACGACGCGGCCGGACGCCTCCAGGCCGAGACCGACTTCAACGGTCGCACCCTCACCTACACCCACGACACGGCGAGCCGTCTGGCTTCGCGCACCAACGGCGCGGGCGAGACCGAGATGTTCGTGCGCGACGCCTTCGGCCGCGCCACCGCACGGGTCGCGGACGATGGCCGCCGCACCGCGTTCACCTACGCACCCGGCGGATATCTGACCTCGATGTCCAACCCGGACGCAGCTGTCACGTACAGGCACGACCCACTCGGCCGCGCCCTGTCCGAGACGGTCAACGGTCACACCACGACGTACGGCTACGACGCACTCGGTCGCCGCACCTCCCGCACCACCCCGAGCGGCCACGTCTCCACCTGGACCTACGGCGCCGGGAACAGCCCTAAGACACTCTCCACCTCGACCGGCCACCGCCTCGACTTCGGCTACGACCCCGCAGGCAACGAGATCACCCGCACCGTCGACGACAACGCCTTCTTCCTTCAGACCTTCGACGCCGCCGGCCACCTCAGCACCCAAACCCTGCACGCCCACGACCTGGACACCGACCCACTCCAGCACCGCAGTTACACCTACCGCGCGGACGGCTACCTCACCGAGATCACCGAATCCGGCACGGCCACCGGCACCCGCCGCTTCGACCTCACCTCCTCCGGCCGGGTCACCGCGGTCCACGCCGCCGACTGGAGCGAGTCGTACGCCTACGACGCGACCGGCAACATCGCCTCGGCCACAACCCCCGCGACCGAGGACTCCGACGGCCCCCGCGAAACGGCCGGCACGCTACTCCACCGCGCCGACCGCACCCGCCGCCTCCTCGCTACCTCAGCCCTGACCCTCTTGGCCTGGAACCGGCCGTCAACCACCATGCTTACGTCGCCAATCCGCTCATGCGGATCGACCCCTTGGGCCTCAAGTGCGAAGATCCACTGCCCGAGGCGAACAGCATCGCGAAGCATGCAAACGAGAGGTTCAGCGATGGTGCGCTGGACCATCACGTCAAGAACATCCCCCAAGACGATCTGGCAAATTACGTCTCCGATGTCCTGGAAGGGGACGTTGACGGGGTCGAGACGCGCTACGGCCTGAATAGCGGAAGAACAGCCTATTGGGACCCGGATACTGGAGCCGTCATCATTGAAGACCCCGGAAGCCCACACGGAGGAACAATCTTCACTCCTCAGGAGGGGCACACGTACTTTGAAGACTTGGAGTAACTGACACCGATGCAAATTGACGTCCTTGACGGGCCGACCCTGGACCTCACGTCCGACGAGGGAAGCATCTTCTTCCACACCATAAAGGAGATCGTCCAAGCGTCGTACGTCATCAATGATGATCAGTTGATCGCTGGTGTGCGCGCGCTCGTCGATGAAGTACGCCAGATCCGCAAAGCCGAGAAGACGTCGGCCGCCACTGCGCCCCAGGCTCTCACAGTCGAACCAGACGCACTTCTCAAGACCATTTCAGCAGCAACAGCAACGCTTCACCATCTGGGCGATTCAGAATTCCGGACTCGAACCGGATTCGCCGCCAGGGACGCCTACAACCTGATCCAGCGACTCACAGCGTTGATAACGCCCGGTGGTGACACCAGAGGCCCAGAAGGAGACAGCGGGGACCTCTAAGTGGGTGTTCTGCGAGCTTTCGCCGCGCTCAGTCCGGGGGTGGGTCTGGCTGTGGCAGCTGGAAGAGGCCGGGCTCGGGTTCGGTGAGGATGCCGCGGTTGACCAGGCGTTTCAGTATGGCGCGGGTGCCTTCGACGTGCCGGGGCTCGGTGCCGGTGCCCAGGGCGAGGCAGACGTCCTTGGTGGAGTGCAGCCCGGCCGCGGTGTCTTCGAAGAGGGCGAGGATCTGGCGGTAGGGCGAGGGCAGCGGAGCGAGGCCGCCGGGAACGTCCGGTGCGATGTCCAGGATGGTCTCCCGGGTGACTCTCAGCCGCTCCAGGGCCTGTTCGGCGGCCGCGAGTTGGGCGGTGAGCTCGGCGATTTGAGTGCGGAGCCGGTCCGCGAGGTCACGGCCGGCGGCCTCGCGGATCTCGATCTGCTCCAGGAACTCCTGCATGCTCACTCCCGCGCGTTCATGCCGGTCCGGGCAGGCGGGCCGGTGGCGGGTCCCGCCAGGCGGGGGTCGTCGTGGCGGTGAGCCGGTGGGTCATGATGTCGGTCATCGACCAGCGGATCCAGGATGCCGAACTGGCGGGCAGGGTCTCGTAGTCCCGGGCGAGGCGGCGGTGCAGCATGAGGGTGCCGAAGGTCTGCTCGACGATCCACCGTTTCGGTGCCGGGGCGAACCCCCTGGTCTGCGGATCACGTGAGACGACCTCGACGTCGATGCCCAGCGATCTGCCGTGCTCGATGACGGCGTTCTTGAACCCGGCATCGACCCAGCCCTTGGCCACCGTCGGGTTGTCGGCGGCCACCTGGTCCAGCAGCGTGATCCCGATAGCGTTGTCATGCACGCTCGCGGCGACCACGATCACCGCGATGAGCAGACCGAGTACATCGGTGGCGATGCCCCGCTTGCGGCCCCGGCTCTTCTTGCCCGGATCCAGCCCGGCCGTCTTCTTCGGCGCGTTGAGCGAGACGTGCACGGTCTGGGAGTCCATTACGACCGCGGACGGGTCCTCGCCCCGGCCCTTCGATTCGCGGACCTGCCAGCGCAACAGGTCGTGGATGGTCCGGTCGGTGCCGTCGTCGCGCCACAGCCCGAAGTAGTAGTACACCGCGGTGTACGGCGGGAAGTCGTGCGGAAGATAGCGCCACTGGCAGCCGACCCGGGCCTGGTACAGGATCGCGTTGACGATCTCCCGCATCTCGTAGCGGCCCTCATGACCACTGACCGAGCGGTGCTGCCCCTTCCAGGCCGTGATGACCGGCCGGATCAACTCCCATGCCTCATCCGACAGATCACTCGGGTACGGCTGCCGCTCAGCCACGTCTCCAGCACACCGCAGAAGCCCTCAACCCCAACCCCTCAATCCGGACAACCGGCCACGACGGCTCGCAGAACACCCACTAAGTGACTGCGGGTACAGGTGACTTGCTGTCCAAGGCACCGGGAAGGGCCTCCATGCGGCCAAGCCTTCACCGAACCCTGACCGGCGGTACGGGTTCGGCTTCACGAGCACGAACAGGCCTGATCAGCGGGTACGTCTTACGCGTCATCCGCGAGCAACTTGGCTATACACAGGAGGAGGCCGCGGGCCATCTGAGGGTCAGCATCGACACCATCGCCGGCTGGGAGACGGGGCGCCGCCCACTTCCCTCCGTGCCAGTCGGGCAGATGCTCACGACCCGGTCGCGTCTCATGCAGATGGGCACGCCACCCGCGCTACTGCAGGCACTCGAGCGAGGCCTGGA
Organism: Streptomyces endophyticus; assembly: GCF_035798155.1. Taxonomy (NCBI): domain Bacteria; kingdom Bacillati; phylum Actinomycetota; class Actinomycetes; order Kitasatosporales; family Streptomycetaceae; genus Streptomyces; species Streptomyces endophyticus. The sequence continues at coordinate 161,793 of NZ_JAOZYC010000122.1, forward strand.
GGCCGACGTCCTCCTCGCGAGCGTGCTCGACGAGCAGGATCCCGGCGACGAGAGCCCGCTCGGCGTGATGGTGATGCAACGGGACCTGGCCGAAGTTCTCGCGTGGCCACTGAACGGCGTGCCGCCCGGCCCCGTGCGCACGCTGCCACCACCACCGCGCCCCAGGCGCGGGCCAGCCCCAGTCGGGCCCGAACTGACAGCGTCAGAGCGCACCCGCTTCTTCGGCGTAATGCGGGGTACCGCCGAAAAGGCCCGCGGTGAAGGCGAGTTCCTTCTGCGCCGTCAGGCGCTCTACCTCTCCGGATACGACGACGCGACCGACAGTGCGGACTGGCTCGCCCACCAGCAGCGCACCGAGCGGCCGGGCGACTGGCTCACCTCGTGGCTCAACGAGCGTTCCGTCGCCGCCGTCGGTGCCCGGCACGGCGACCGCGACCGCATGGCCCACTTCATCGACCACGTACTCCTGGACGACGATGCCGGCGAGTCCGCCAATCTCTCCTACTGGGCCTATTGGGTCGGCGAGATGACGACACCTCAGCTCAGCGACGACTTCATCGCCGACGGATCCCCTCAGCCATGGCCAGGGGACAAGCTCCTGATGCATCTGGTCGGCGGACTCTCGCCCATGCACGGATACGTGGACCTGAACATCCACACCCTGTGGTCCCTTCTCCAGATCCGCCCCAACCTCCTGCGATCCGGGGCCGCTTCCCGCGCCCTTCGCGACAAGCTGCCGGTGATGTTGGATAGCCGTGAGCTCTCCGCACGCGGTCAACGCGAGCTGGAGAGCATCCGGTACGCGATCCGCCTCGCTGAGGCGTGAGAGGAGCCCACGGTGGCTGACGACGACCTGACTCCGGTAGCGCGATTCCTGTACGAGGCAGGAACGCTCAAGCACACCAAACGCACCGGCTGGTGGATGGGCGGCGTCAAGGACCCTGAGTCCGTCGCCGAGCACTCCTGGCGGGTCGCCGTGATCGCCTCGATCATCGCCAAGCTCGAAGGCGCCGATCCCGCGCAGGCTGCCTTCCTCGCCGTCTGGCACGACACCGGCGAGACCCGTACCGGCGACGTCAACCACCTCGGGAAGAAGTACACCGGCGGCACCGAGGCCGACCCTCGCGACATCGCCGACGACCAGGTACAGGGCTTCCCGGCGGGATTGGCTGGCGCCGTGCGCGATCTGATCGGCGAGTACGAGGACAAGGCCTCTCCCGAGGCCGTCTGTGCCCGGGATGCCGACAAGCTGGAGTGCATGATCCAGGGCATCGAGTACCGCGACCAGGGCTACGTCAACATGCAACGCTGGATCGACAACTCCCGCGGCCGGATCACCACGCAGTCCGGCCAGGGCCTCGCCGACGCCGTACTCAAGACCGGCTCACTGGACTGGTTCCGGGCCGCCCTCGGCGAGAAGCCCTGACATGGGCCACCGTCAACGCCGGGACGCGCCATGGAGACGCGTCCCGGGTACAGGCATTCGCCGACTCATGCGTGACCGGTACGATCACCGCCCATGGTCGATGCCCCGTCCGCGACGCCTCCGTGATCGCAGCCCTCGACGACACCGGCAAAATCGCCATCCTCCGCGCCCCCTTCCCCGACCACGGGGGCGACCTCCTGTTCTTCCCCGGAGGACGACGCGAGGGCGGCGAGGACGCACTCACCGGCGTAAAGCGTGAGCTCAAGGAGGAGGCCGGCGTCACCGCATCGTCCTGGACCGCCCTGGGCAACTACGCCATGACGCTGGCCTCAACCGCCCGTATCCATCTCTTCCTCGCCCAGAACCTGACCCTCGGGCCACAGGAACTCACCGAGAATGAGCAGGACTTCAAACTCGACTGGTGGCCGCTCGACTGCGCCCTGGACGCGGCCGAACACGGACGCTTCCTGCTCCCCGCGGGCCCACTCGCCCTCCTCCTCACGACCAGGCGCGTCGACTGATGTACCGGCCACGGTACGCAGCACCGCACGCACAGTACGACACCTCGCAGATCACTTGAGGCGTTGACAATGGGCAAGTGCACTTCGCCCGACGGCTGGTCCGCGGCCGTCCGCATCGCCGGGGCGTGGTCACGTGTCCGGTCACTTCCCCATTGCGAGTCACCCATGGCACAGTCGCGGCTATGACGCTGGATAACCTGCCCGGCTGGCTGGCGGGTTGGTGCGTGGACCAACTGGGCAACGAGCCGGTCGGAGTGCTGTTCGAAAGTCGGTCACTGTCGGCGGTGTTCGGGCTCCGGCTGGCAGGTGGGCGAGACGTCGTGGTGAAGGCTCGCGAGGACGACGGCCGCACCGCTTCATGTGTCGCCGCCCAAAGCCGCCTGGCGGAACGGGGATTTGCGTGCGCGCGGCCGCTCACGCCTGTGGTCGGCGTCGGTTCGCTGACAGTACACGCCGAGGAGTCGCGGCCCGGCGGTGAACTGTTGCGCGGCGACTCGCCGGACGTAGCCGTGCGCTACGCGGAGGTGTTCGCCTGGCTGATGACCGAACTCGTCGATGTAGCCGTCACGCCGCCCTTACCGAACCCACGCTGGGCGCGTTGGGACCATAACGATGTGGGGCTGTGGCCGAGGATCGACTTCCTCGACGAGCAAGACCAAAGCCCCGTGCCCGCGCACGTTGTCGAGACCGCCGTCCGGGCCCGCAAGCGACTACTGGCGGCCGACCTGCCGTGTGTGCTCGGCCACGCCGACTTCGAAGCACAGAACCTCCGCTGGCACGACGATGGCATCTGGACCGTGCACGACTGGGACAGCCTGGCGTGGCAGCCTGAGGCGGCACTGGCAGGCGCGGCCTGCGGAGCGTTCGCCAGCACCTCGCCGCCAACCCTGGCCCCGATCGAGAGTTCCGCGGCGTTCCTGGCCGCCTACCAAGATCTCCGGGGGCGCCGGTTCACCAAGGAGGAACAGCAGATCGCATGGGCTGCCAGCCTGTGGCCAGCACTCCACAACTCCCGATGGGAAGCCCTGCACGGTGATGCCCCGCAGTCCGGTGACGCCGTCCATGATCAGGCCGAAGGGCGCCTACGCCGAGCAAACGCATAGAGAGGAAGCCGACCAGGTTGCTACCGGAAGTGGTCGGCCACTCCAGCGGATACCCATCGCGCCGCGAACAGGGGCACCCCCTCGTCGAGGCACGCAGGACGGCGGCAGGCGCGCGCTCCCGGCCCGCGAGCGTATTCGTCACGTGGGCCTCGAGATGGAGTCGACCATCAGACCGAGGTATGGGGAGGCTCCCGGTGGGAGCGAACTTGGCTGCGATGACTCTCTTCCCCAGAGCGCGCGACACCCATGAACCCCACCGAACCGCTCCCACCCGCGTTCAACCTCTCAATGCAGCCCCCAACAGCCACCACCGAAAAGCCGCATACCGCCCGCACGAAATCGGAACTGGGGTCAAAATTTCGCATGGCCCCATAACCCAAATTCCAGCCAAGGGGACCCCGCTCCCGACCCCACTCCCGCTGGGAGCGACCCCCACCAGCACGAAGAGCGCAAGCACATACCCAGAAAGCCACCCATAGGACGGGAGCCAGGGATAACAAACCGGGCACGGATGTGAACACGCGCGCAAGGAATCGAATATGTGCGCATCGGCCCGAGTGGGAGCAAACCGGCAAGGGGACACTGGGAGCACGCTCCCGCTCGCCACGCTCCCACTGGGAGCGTGGGAGCAACAGAAAAAGGGCCGTTCGAAAACGGCCCTTCACCTGCGACGTTCGATCGTTCGAACTTGTCGGGACGACAGGATTTGAACCTGCGACCCCTTGACCCCCAGTCAAGTGCGCTACCAAGCTGCGCCACGTCCCGATGCTCGTTGACCTGGGGTTTCCCCCTGGCCTCACGCGCAGAGAAACCATACCGCACTCGGGGCGGTGGTCGTGAATCACTTACGGTGCGCGGCCGGGATCCGGCACGTCGCGGGAGCAGGGGTTGACCTCAAGCAAAGTTAAGGTTGCAGGCTGCCTGCATGACGACCACAGCGGATGACATCGCCACCAGTGCCACCGGAACCGTCGGAGCTACCGAGGCCGTCGGCCACCCCGGCTATCGCTACGCGGATCTGTCTCGGCTCATGAGCCTGATGACCGGGGACGAGAAGCACGGGCCCGCCGCCACCTCCACCCTCGACGTGCTGTGGGTGCTGTACGACCGCGTGCTGCGGGTCGGGCCGGAGAGTGTCGAGGGAGTCGGGCGGGATCGGTTTCTGTTGTCGAAGGGGCACGGGCCCATGGCGTACTACGCCGTGCTCGTTGCCAAGGGGTTTGTGCCCGAGGAGTGGCTGACGGGGTTCGGGGCGTACGAGTCGCGGCTTGGGCATCATCCCGATCGGGTGCTCGTGCCGGGTGTCGAGATCGGGAGCGGGTCGCTGGGGCACGGGTTGCCGATCGCCGTCGGGACCGCGCTCGGGCTGCGGGCCCAGGGGCTGGACGAGCCGGCCGTCTGGACCCTGGTCGGGGACGCCGAGCTCGACGAGGGCAGCAACCACGAGGCCATCGCCTTCGCCGGGGCCATCGGGCTCGAGCGGCTGCACACCGTCGTCGTCGACAACCTGTCCGCCACTTACGGCCGGGCCGGGGGCATCGCCGCCCGGTTCGAGGCCGCCGGGTGGTCGACGGTGACCGTCGACGGGCGGGATCACGAAGCCCTGTACCAGGCCTTCACCGCGCCGCACCCGGGGCGGCCGCACGTCGTCGTCGCACGCGTCGAGCCCAAGTTCGAGTGAGTTCCCCTCCCTCCCCGGCGCCCTCGCGCCCTCTCCCGCTCCCGCTCCCCGGCACCACTCCCCCTTCTGGAAGGAACGCTCTCGTGGACACCATGCGTGATCGGTTCGCCCCTGTTCTCAGCCAGATCCTCGATGAGGATCCGCGCGTCGCCGTCGTGCTCGCCGAGATCGGGGCCGCGCCGTTTGCCGGGGCCGCTCGGCGGCATCCGGAGCGGGTGATCAATGTCGGGATCCGGGAGCAGTTGCTCGTCGGGGCCGGGGCGGGGGTCGCGCTCGCCGGGATGCGGCCCGTGCTGCACACCTTCGCGAGCTTCCTCGTTGAACGGCCTTTTGAGCAGGTGAAGTTGGACTTCGGGCATCAGGGGGTCGGGGGTGTGCTGGTGAGTGCGGGCGCGTCGTACGACGTGTCTTCCGGGGGCTTCACGCACATGTCTCCCGGTGACGTGGCCTTGCTCGACACCCTCGACGGGTGGCGTGTGCATGTGCCAGGGCATCCCGATGAGGCCGAGGTCCTGCTGCGGCATGCCGTCGGGGCCGGTGGCGAGGCCGTGAGTGATTCGCGGGAGTACGTGCGGCTCTCCGTACAGGGGAATCGGGAGGCGCTGCCTGTCGATGGGGAGCGGTTCCTCACCGTGCGGGAAGGGCGGCAGGGGGTCGTTGTCGCCGTTGGGCCCATGTTGGACAACGTGCTTGCCGCCACCGAGGGGCTTGATGTCAGTGTGCTGTACGGGACCACCGTTCGGCCCTTTGATGGCGCCGGGCTGCGGCGGGCCGTGGGCGCGAGTGACCGTGCCGACGTCGTGGTCGTCGAGCCCTATCTCGCCGGGACCTCCACCGGCGCCGCCAATGACGCTCTCGCCGATCTGCCGCACCGCGTGCTCGGGCTCGGTGTCGGGCGGCGGGAGTTGCGGCGGTACGGGAGCGTCGAGGAGCACGTCGCCGGGCATGGGCTCGACGCGGGGGCGCTGCGGGAGCGGATCAGTGGGTTTCTGCTCTCCCGTAGCGGCGGCGCTGTCGGAGTTCCGGCGTAGCGGGGAGCCCGTGCGGGGCCTGCGGAAGCGCGTCCGCCCTCACCAGGCCCCTGATGGCCGGGATCGAGATCATCGTCGTTGCCACCATCAGCGTGACCACTCCGCCCGCCAGCAGGACCTGCTGCGTGCCGAACGTGGCCGCCGCCGGGCCCGCCAACGCCTGGCCCACCGGCTGCATGGCGATGGAGCCGGCCACCTCGTAGGCATGGATGCGGTTGAGGACCTCGCGTGGGACCTGGGTCTGGACGCTCGTCGCCCACATCACCCCCCAGAACGACATGCCGGCGCCCGCCACCGCGCAGCCCGCCATCATCCACGGCACCCCCAGGCCCGCGCCCGCCGTCGCGGGGAACAGGGCGAAGCCGAACAGGGCCAGGGCGCCCGCGCGCAGCATCCGGCGCGGGCGCACGCGCAGGGCGAGTACTCCGCCGATGACCGTGCCCGCGCCGAGCGCCGAGTTCACCAGGCCGTACCCGCTCGAGCCGTACTCCTGGGTGACCTGAACGGCGACCAGGGGGACGGCCGGGCCCCACGCTCCTATCATCAGCACGCACCAGACCGAGATCACACCCCAGAGCCATCTCCGCGATCTGAACTCCCGCCATCCCTCTACGAGTTCGGAGCGGAAGGCACCTCGGGTACGTGTCTTGTCGCTGTCCCGCACCACCGGTGGCAAGCGCAGGAGGAGCAGGCACAGGGCGCTCAGGCCGTACGTTCCCGCGTGGGCCGCGAAGACCAGACCCGGTGAGGCCAGCGCGACCAGCATGCCCGCCACCGCCGGGCCCGCCAGTTGCGCGCCGGACTCCGCCACGCGGATCGCGCCGTTGGCCGCCTGGACGTCGGAGGCCAGGCGGGGCACCGTGCCGGCGACGCCGGGTTGGAAGACCGCCGCGGCCGAACCGTTGATCGCGCCGATGACGCAGATCTCCCAGAGCACGACATGGCCGGTGAAGAACATGACGGCCGCGAGGGACTGCGTGACCAGGCGTGCGAGGTCGGCGCCCGTCATCAGCAGGCGCGTGTTGAAACGGTCCGCCAGTACCCCGCCGAAGATGACCAGGCCTGCGAAGCAGGCCACCGAGGAGGCCATGGCGAGGCCGACCGCGCCCGCCCCGTAGCCGTACTGCAGCAGGCCCGCCGCGAGCGCCACCGGCAGCATGCTGTCGCCGAGCTTGGCGACGCCCCTCGCGGTGAAGAAGAGGCCGAAGTCGCGGGTCCAGATGCCGCTCCGGGGCGCGGCCCCGTCGCCCTCGCCGTCGCGCGCACGCTCGGCCATCCACGTACCCCGTCCGTCGTCCCCATGGCGCGCCGCACGCGCGCGGTGCGCCCTCGCGAGCGGATGATGCCATGCGGATGTGCGGCGCTTCACGTGATTTCATCCTGCACGTGGAAGGCCCAACTCGGGGTGTGCGTCCAGGAGTCGGGTCGGGGCCGCCTGGCGCCAGGAGTCGGCGAGGATGTCACGCAGCTCGGCCGTGCCCTCCAGGGCCGCGAGGCGGGCCCTGACCCATGCGAAGGACGCCTCGTGGTCGGCGATCCAGAACTTGTCCGGCTCGGACAGGACGAGTTCGTCGCGCTCCTCCTTCGGGCAGCGCACCGCTATCGACGTCTCGTCCTCGGGCAGCGTGGCGAACATCTTCCCCGCGACCCGGAACGTGGGCATGCTCCAGGCGACCTTCTCGGTCGTGTCCGGCAGGGACAGGGCTACGGTGCGTACATCCTCGGCGTCCAGCATGCAACGAACCGTAACCAACGCCACTGACAATGCCCCGGCTGACGGGACCGGCCGTTCACCCGACGGCCCCCGTCACGGCTCGCGAAGACCGCTCACCGACCGCCGCTCACGGAACCCGCTTGTCCAGCCACGCCACCAGGTCCGCCTGCACCTCGTCGCGGTTCGTCTCGTTGAGGATCTCGTGGCGGGCTCCCTCGTAGCCCCTCCAGGTGAGGTCGGTGACGCCCAAGTAGCGGAAGTCCTCAAGGAGTTCGTGGACCAGGGTCATGCGCTGGTTGCACGGGTCCTCCGTGCCGACCGCGACGTGGATCGGCAGGTCGGCCGGGATACGGGCGAGGTTCGCCGGGTCGTTGATGCGGCGCACCGCGCGGACCCAGTCCAGGGAAAGGCCCGCCGAGAAGTCGAAGCCGCAGCGTTCGTCGGCGACGTACTTGTCGACCTCCGCCTCGTCCCGCGAGAGCCACTCGAAGCCGGTGCGGTGCTCGTACGGGTCGTTGAAGGAGGAGAAGAGATTGCCCACGTAGGGCGAGGATGCGGCGCGGCCGCCCGCCGCGACCTCGGCCTCCAGGGCCGCGATGTCACCTTCGTTGTCGGCGCCGGGCAGGGAGCGGAAGGTTCCGGAGAGGATCAGGCCCACCAGGTCGTCCGCGTACCGCTGCGCGTAATCGCGCGCGAGCAGCGAGCCGAGGCTGTGGCCCAGCAGTACGAACGGGACGTTCGGGTAGAGGGCGCGCGCCTGGTCGCCGATCGCCTTGAGGTCCTCGACGATCGACACCCACGCGTCGACGGTCTCGGGGTCGCCGTCGTCCGTGACTCCGTAGCCGCCCGTGGTGTGAGCGGTGGCGCCGTGGCCGCGGTGGTCGGAGGCGATGACCGCGTAGCCGTGGGAGGTGAGGTGGCGGGCGAAGCGGTCGTAGCGCTGGCCGTGTTCGGCCGCGCCGTGGGCGATCTGCACGAAGGCGCGGGGCCTGCCGCCGTCGGGCAGCCAGGTGTACGTGGCCACGGCGGCGCCGTCGCCGGTGCTGAGCGCGCTCGTCGTGTACGTCGGGTCTGTGGCGGTCATCTGGCGGCTTCCTCTCGAACGGTCCGTACGGCCCTGTGGACGGGGCGGGGCGGGGCGATGCGGGTGCGTGTGCGTATGCGTGTGCGTGCTGGCCTGCACCTCCCCCGCACCGTAGGGCCTCATTCCTGTGGATCGCCGACCGGCGCGAGCGGTTCGATCGGCGTGAGGCGCTTGCAGAACAGGGTCGTGGGGCGCAGCACCCCCGCCGGGTCGGCCGCGTAGTCCGGGATGACACCGACCTCGTCCCAGCCCGCCTTGCGGTAGAAGTTCTCGGCCGGGCTGCCGGTCTCCGTGTCGAGGACCAGGAGCGTCACGCCCGCCTCCGCCGCGGCGCGCTCCGCGGTCGCCAGCAGGGTGCGTCCGAGGCCGGTGCCGCGGGTGCTGCCGTGCACCATCAGCTTGACCACTTCGGCGCGGTGGCGGCCGTTGGGCTTCTCGGTGAAGGCGAGCGAGATCGTTCCGACGCAGCGGTGGGTTCCGGCCGCCGCCTCGGTGTCGATCGCCACCCACACGGCCATGCTTCCGCGTTCCACGGACGGGCCTACGTAGTCGCGCCACCAAGTCGCCGCTTCGTAGGGCGTGAGTCCGTGGAGGAAGCCGAGTGAGCTGCCTCCATGGACGACGTCGACCAGGAGGGCCCCCAACTCATCTACGTAGGAGGGGAATTCCGAGGGCGCAAGACGCGTGCAGGTGAATGTCATGGGAGCACCACCATCAGCGCGTAGCGCACGGGTGCGGGGCCCGGGCAGTGGAAGTGGGTCGGGCCCCAGAGGCGGAAGCGCAGGCAGTCGCCCGTCTCCAGGTGGTGTGTCGTGCCCTGGACGGTGAGGTCGAGGGCGCCGTCGAGCACCCAGATGTGCTGTTCCAGACCGGGGACGGGCGGCCGGTCGTAGGCGATGTCGGCGTAGGGCTCAAGGGTCCCCTCCACCACCTCGCCGCGCAGTCCGGCCTGTGGCGGGGAAACGGAGCGGCGCGCGAAGCCGGTCGAGTCGTCACGCCAGACGGGCTGGTCCGCGACGCGCACGACGTGGACGGGTGCCGACTCGACCTCGCTCAGGAGCTGCGACATGGTCCGCCCGTAGACCGCGCAGAGGCGATTGAGGAGGGCGGCGGTCGGGCTGATCTCGGCGCGCTCGGCCCGCGACAGGGTGGACCGGCTCACCCCGCTGCGCTCCGCCAACTCGCCCAGGGACCAGCCGCGTTCGGCCCGCAGCTCGGCCAGTCGGGCACCGAGTCGGGCGTCCACGGGGTCCGACGTCGGGTCGTCGGCGCCGCGCGGCGGCGCGCCACTTTCGCGTCTCATATTCGGCACGGTATCCCGGATATGAAACAGCGGTGTTACGCGAGCGGGCTCCTCGGTTCACCCCAACCTCGGCTCCCCCTCAGCCCTCCGCCGCCTCCCCCAGCGCCTCAAGGACCGGCCTGATCAGCGGATGCGCCTCCGCCCCGTGCCGCACCGCCGCGAAGACCTTCCGGGCCGGCACCGCCCCGTCGATCGGCCGCACCACCACCTGGGTCAGGTCCACGCCGTGCAGGGCCGAGCGCGGGACCAGCGCCACGCCCGCGCCCGCGGACGCGAGGGCGACGACGGCGCGGAAGTCGTCCGAGGAGTGCTCGAACTGCGGGGAGAAACCAGCGTGTTCGCAGGCCAGGACGACCACGTCGTGGCAGGGGTTGCCGGGGTACGGACCGATCCACGTGTCCTTGTCGAGGTCGGCGACCGGCACCCACTCCGCGGCCGCGAGGCGGTGCGTGACCGGCAGGACCGCGTCGAACGGCTCCGTGTACAGCGGCACGCGCGTGATCCGGTCGTCGTCGGCGCCCGGCGCGCCCCGGTAGTCGACGGCGACCGCCACATCGATCTGCCGGTCGAGCAGCATCGGCAGGCTGGCGTCGCCCTCGGCGTCCCGGACGCGGACGCGGATGCCGGGCGCCGCCTTCGACAGGAGGGCGAGCGCCGGCCCCACGACCAGGCCGATGCCCGTCGCGAAGGAGGCGAGCGTCACCGTTCCCGCCTCGCCGGTGCTGTACGCGGCCAGTTCGGCCTCGGCCTGCTCCAGTTGGGCGAGGACCGCGTTGGTGTGGGTGAGGAGGATCTCGCCGGCCGACGTCAGGCGGACCCCGCGTGCGCCGCGCTCGACCAGTTTGTGGCCCGTCTCCTGCTCAAGGGCCGTGAGCTGCTGCGAGACCGCCGACGGGGTCAGGTACAGCGCGGCGGCCGCAGCCGTGACGGTGCGGTGGTCGGCCACCGCACGGAGGATGTGCAGCCGCCGCGCTTCGATCATGGGGCGATTCTCCCAAACGGGTCTGACAATCGTCCGTACGGGATCCCGGCCAGTCCCGGCCAGTCCGGGACCAGCCCCGGGCCAGTCCCGTACCGGTCCCGGGCCAGCCCCGTACCAGTCCCGTACGGGAGGGATGTCAGCCCAGCTCGGCGCGCGCCGCCACGAACGCGTCCACCGCCCGGTTCACGTCCTCCGTGGAGTGCGCCGCCGACAGCTGGACGCGGATGCGGGCCTGGCCCTGCGGCACCACCGGGTACGAGAAGCCGATCACGTAGACGCCGCGCTCCAGAAGAAGCTCGGCCATGCGGCCCGCGACGGAGGCGTCGCCGATCATGACCGGGGCGATCGCGTGGTCACCGGGGAGGATGTCGAAGCCCTCCTCGGTCATCCGCGTACGGAACAGCTTGGTGTTCGCCGCGAGGCGCTCGCGCAGGTCGCCCGCCGACTCAAGGAGGTCCAGGACCTTCAGGGACGCCGCCGCGATCACCGGGGCGAGGCTGTTGGAGAACAGGTACGGGCGCGAACGCTGGCGCAGCAGCGCGACGATCTCGGCGCGCGCCGCTACGTAGCCACCGGACGCCCCGCCCAGGGCCTTGCCGAGGGTGCCGGTGATGATGTCGACGCGGTCCATGACGCCGTGCAGCTCGGGAGTGCCGCGGCCGCCGGGGCCGACGAAGCCGACCGCGTGCGAGTCGTCGACCATGACCATGGCGTCGTAGCGCTCGGCGAGGTCGCAGATGTCGGCGAGCGGCGCCACGTAGCCGTCCATGGAGAAGACGCCGTCCGTGACGATCAGCTTCCTGCGAGCTCCGGAAGCCGCCTTCAACTGCGCTTCCAGGTCGGCCATGTCGCGGTTGGCGTAGCGGAAGCGCTGCGCCTTGGACAGCCGGATGCCGTCGATGATCGACGCGTGGTTGAGGGCGTCGGAGATCACCGCGTCCTCGGGGCCGAGCACGGTCTCGAAGACGCCTCCGTTGGCGTCGAAGCAGGAGGAGTACAGGATCGTGTCCTCCTGGCCGAGGAAGGCCGACAGGCGCGCCTCCAGCTCCTTGTGGACCTCCTGCGTGCCGCAGATGAAGCGGACGGACGCCATGCCGTAGCCCCAGCGGTCGAGGGCCGCGTGGCCCGCCGCGATCACGTCGGGGTGGTCGGCGAGGCCCAGGTAGTTGTTCGCGCAGAAGTTGAGGACCTCGCCGGGGCGGCCGCCCGCGGTGACGTCGACCGTGGCGGACTGCGGGGTGCCGATGACCCGCTCGGGCTTGTGCAGGCCCGCGGCGGCGATCTCGTCGAGGGTGGTCTGGAAGTCTGCGCGCGCGTTGTCGAACATGACGAAAGTCCTTCTCAAGATGGGGAGTTCGGGGCGGGGCCGGTCGCGCTCAGGCGGTCCAGTCCAGGATGACCTTGCCGCCGCGTCCGCTCGCCGCGTCCTCGAACGCCGCGTCGAAGTCGGTGTACGCGTAGCGGCCGGTTATCACCGGCGAGAGGTCGAGGCCGCCCTCCAGGAGCACCGACATCGCGTACCAGGTCTCGAACATCTCGCGGCCGTAGATGCCCTTGATGGTGATCATCGAGGTGACGATCCGCGCCCAGTCGACGGCGAACTCCTCGGACGGCAGGCCGAGCATGGCGATCCTGCCGCCGTGGGTCATGTTCGCGAGCATGTCGCGCATCGCGACGGGGTTGCCGGACATCTCCAGGCCCACGTCGAAGCCCTCGCGCAGGCCGAGTTCGCGCTGGCCGTCGGCGATGGTCGAGGACGCCACGTTCAGGGCGAGACTCACGCCCACCTTCCGCGCGAGCTCCAGGCGCTCCTCGCTGACGTCGGTCATGACGACGTTGCGGGCGCCGGCGTGCTTGGCGACGGCCGCCGCCATCAGGCCGATGGGTCCGGCCCCGGTGATCAGTACGTCCTCGCCGACGAGCGGGAAGGACAGCGCGGTGTGCACGGCGTTTCCGAACGGGTCGAAGATCGCGGCGACATCGAGGTCGACGGGGACGCGGTGCACCCACACGTTCGACGCGGGCAGCGCCACGTACTCGGCGAACGCGCCGTCGCGGCCGACGCCGAGGCCGACCGTCGCCCGGCACAAGTGGCGGCGCCCGGCAAGGCAGTTGCGGCACTTGCCGCACACCAGGTGGCCCTCGCCGCTGACCGTGTCGCCCACGGCGATGTCACTCACGTCGCGGCCGGTCCCGACGACCTCACCGACGAACTCATGGCCCACGACCAGTGGCGCGCTGATGGTCGACCGCGCCCAGCCGTCCCAGCTGCGGATGTGCAGATCGGTGCCGCAGATCCCGGTGCGCAGGACCTTGATCAGCACATCCCCGGGGCCGACGCCGGGCTCGGGGACGTCCGTCAGCCACAGACCCGGTTCGGCCTTCTCCTTGACCAGTGCCTTCAAGGGTTCGACTCCTGTCGTCGCGCACGCGGGCAGGGCGAACCGGCCCGCGTGCGAGGGAGAGTGGGTGGTGTGGGTGTGCCGCGGCAGTCATCCGGATACGTCCCGTATGCGGTCCGCCGACACCGCAGACTCTTCCGTACGCGGCGCGTTCGGTCCATCGAGGTTTTCTTAAGCGGCGCCCCAGGTTTCCTACAGGCCCGTCCGCAGCACCGCGCGGCGCGAACAACACCCCGCCCCCGCACACGCTTTCGCTATGCTCTGCGGCTTCACGGCACCCATTTATCCACTTGCCCATTTATCAACGGAGTTTCGATGACCACGCCACCGCCCCAGAACCCCGGCCCGTACGGACAACAGGGCCCCGGATACGCACAGACGCCCGGCTACGGCCAAGCACCCGGCCACGCACCCGGCTACGGGTACGGGTACGGGTACGGGTACGGGCCGGGTCTCGGCGTGCCGCCGATGATGGAGATGCCGTCGAGCGTGCGCGTCGCGCGCGTGCTCGCCTTCGTCCTCGTGGGACTGAGCATCATCGGTTCGATCGCCATGGGTGCGCTGATGGGCGCGGAGGCCGCCGGGCAGGTGCTCGGCAGCAGCCTTCTGGTCCTGGTGATCGGCGGCTTCGCCCTGCGCTTCGGGTCGGCGGGCAACAGCGCGCGCGTCACGGTGATCGTCCTGGCGAGTGCGCAGATCCTTCTGTTCCTCAGCACCATGGGCCGGAGCCGCAGTGCGAGCGGAATCCTGCCGCTCGCGGGGACCATCGTCGTGATCGTGCTGCTGTCGCAGGCCTCGGCGCGCCAGTGGTTCAAGCGGCCACGCTGAAGAACTCCCCGCTCCAAGGCGCGTTGATCCGCCCACCGAACGGTGTGTCCGAATAACGGACACTCAACGCACCGCGTCCCGCTTGCTCGCATACTGTCGCCGCACTTCAACCCGTCTCAGACAGCGAACAGGCACGACCATGACACGGACCCCCGTCACGGACCGGCCGCAGGCCGGATCCGACGTCGGCGCCACGCCGGGCGACGTCGAGGACGCCTCCACCGGCACGGAACTCGGCCACGGCCTCAAGCAGCGGCACCTCTCGATGATCGCCCTCGGCGGCGTCATCGGCGCGGGCCTCTTCGTAGGGTCGGGCGCCGGGATCGCCGCCGCGGGACCCGCGGTCGTCCTGCTCTTCGCGGGCGCCGGGTTCGTGGTCATGCTGCTGATGCGGATGCTCGGCGAGATGTCCGCCGCGCGGCCGGCCACCGGCTCGTTCTCCGTGCACGCCGAGCGTGAACTCGGCGCCTGGGCGGGGGCGACCTCCGGCTGGATGTACTGGGTGATGCTCACCTGCGGCGTGGCCGCGGAGGCGACGGCGGCCGGGCAGATCATGCACAACTGGGTGCCGTTCCTGCCCGCCTACGGGTGGGTCGCCGTCTTCATGGTGTTCTTCTGCCTGAGCAACCTGGCCGCCGTGCGCAACTTCGGCGAGTTCGAGTTCTTCTTCTCGGCCCTGAAGGTCACCGCGATCTGCGCGTTCCTCGTCCTCGGCGTCCTTGGCATCTTCGGCGTCTTCGGTGACGCCCCCGGCGCCTCGAACCTCACCGGCCGGGGCGGCTTCTTCCCGACCGGCACCTCCGGCCTGATCGCAGGACTGCTCACCGCCGTCTTCGCGTACGGCGGCCTGGAGACGGTGTCCATCGCCGCCGCCGAGTCCGACAAGCCGCGCGAGAACGTGGCGCGCGCCGTGCGCACCGCCGTGTGGCGCATCGCGCTCTTCTACGTAGGGTCAATGGCGCTGGTCGTCGCCCTGGTGCCGTGGAACGACCCGAACGTCGCCGCGGACGGCCCGTACGTCACCGTCCTGGGCGAGTTCGGCATCCCGGCCGCCGGGACCATCATGCAGGCCGTCATCCTGGTCGCCCTGCTGTCGGCGATGAACGCCAACATCTACGGCTCGTCCCGCATGGCCTACTCACTCGTCTCCCGCGGCCTCGGCCCGCGCTTCCTGGGCCGGGTGCGCCACCGCGTGCCGGTGGCCGCGGTGCTCGCGTCCTGCCTCTTCGGCTTCTTCGCCGTGTTCGCCGGCGTCTGGTGGCCCGACACCGTCTTCACCTGGCTGATGAACACGACCGGTGTCGCCATCCTCGTCGGCTGGGTCTTCATCTGCCTCGCGCAGCTGAAGATGCGCCGCCGCCTGGAGCGCGAGTCGCCCGAGCTGCTCACCGTGAGGATGTGGGGCTTCCCGTATCTGACCTGGCTCGCCCTGGCGGCGATCGCGGGCGTCTTCGTGGTGATGGCCACCACCGCCGACGGCCGCGACCAGCTGTTCGTCTCCGCGATCCTGGTGGTCGCGCTGGCCGCGGGCGGCTACGTCAAGCAGCGCAAGGACGCCCACGCGGTGCGGGCCTAGGTCGACCTAGGGGCCGTGGCCGACTAGGGACCGTGGCCGAGCAGATCGCCCCGCCCCCGCACCAGTTCCATCAGTTCACCCGCCATCCCCTTGATGGTCGCGAGCCCCGCCTGTCCCCACGGGCAGGGCTCGGTCGCGACCGCGCACACGGTGCCGAGCGCGAGCCCCGTACGCTCGTCGATCAAAGGCGCGCCCAAGTAGGAGCGGATGCCGATTTCGTCGACTACAGGGTTGCCCGCGAAGCGCGGGTAGTCGCACACGTCTTCAAGGACGAGTGCTTTGCGCCGCACGACTACATGCGGGCAATAACCGTGATCGCGCGCCATGTAGCGCGCCACTGCACCTTCCGTAGACGTCGACTTGGCGGCCGAGGCGGCCACCGCGCCCAGTTCGCCGCCCCGATGGTCGCCATCGGGAGTGTGCAGACCGGCGAAGAACTGCCGGTTCTCGTCAATGAAGTTGACCATGGCGTACGGCGCGCCCGTCACCTCGGCGAGCCGGTCCGCGAAGCGGTCGAACACCGGCTCGGCGCGCTGCCCCAGATCGAGCCTGCGCAACCGGCGGGCCCGCTCGACGCCCTCCTGGTCCTGCGGGGTCAGCAGCAGCCTCCTGGTGGCGTCATACGTCACGTGTGGGCCCCGAACCCCGTGGCGGTCGCGGGTGCGTGCGCCAGCAGGTGTCGTACGAGGGTGAGCAGCGTCTGGATGCCGGAGCTCGAAATGCGCGCGTCGCAGCGCACGACGGGCACCGCCGGGTCCAGGTCGATGGCGGCGCGGACCTCCTCGGCCTCGTAGCGGTAGGAGCCGTCGAACTCGTTGACCGCCACGATGAAGCCCATGCCGCGTTCCTCGAAGAAGTCGACGGCGGCGAAGCAGTCCTCCAGGCGGCGCGTGTCCGCGAGGATGACCGCTCCGAGGGCGCCCTCGGACAGCTCGTCCCACATGAACCAGAAGCGCTCCTGGCCCGGCGTGCCGAACAGATAGAGCACATGTTCGGGATCCAGGGTGATCCGCCCGAAGTCCATCGCGACCGTCGTCTCGACCTTGTTCTCGATGCCGTCGAGGTCGTCGGTATCGGCGCTGACCGTGGTGAGCAGCTCTTCCGTGCTGAGCGGAGCGATCTCGCTGACGGCCCCTACGTAGGTCGTCTTGCCGACCCCGAACCCGCCCGCGACCAAGATCTTCAGTGCGGTGGGGAAAGGGTCAGAGCTGGCGTCGTAGTCCATCGAGCACTGCCTCCAGTAGGGACCGGTCAGTGGGGTTGTCGTGGAACGTGGGGGGCTTGGTGGTGATCGCCTGGCAGTCGACGAGGTCGGAGAGGAGCACCTTGGTGACGCCTGCCGGGAGCTTCAGATGGCCGGCGATCTCCGCGACCGATGTGGGCTGCGCACACAGGTCGAGCGCCTGACTGTGTTCCGGACCCAGGTAACCGAGCGGGGTCGCCCCGGTGGCCATCACATGGGTCAGCAGATCCATCGACGTGCTCGGCCGGGTGCGTCCGTTGCTGATCGTGTACGGACGCACGAGCCGGCCCGCGGCGCCGTCCAGCCATGGCCCGTCCTGCGGGGCCGCCACGGTCAATTCCTCATCGCCGTGGGCTCGGCGGAGGGCTGCCGGGGTGCGGTCACCAGGTAGGGGCGCACGCTCTTGACCAGCATGGCCATCTCATAGCCGAGCACGGCCGCGTCGGCGTCGCGCCCGGCGAGGACCGCCAGGCAGGTGCCGGAGCCCGCGGTCGACACGAACAGCAGCGCCGAGTCGAGCTCCACCACCACCTGCCGTACGTCGCCGCCGTCGGCGAACCGGATGCCCGCGCTGCGGCCGAGCGAGTGGAGGCCCGAGGCGAGGGCCGCCATGTGGTCGGCGCTGTCGGCGTCGAGCCCGTGCACGGACTTGACGAGGCCGTCGGAGGACAGCAGCACGGCGCTGTTGGTGTGGGGAACGCGCTGGACGAGGCCGCTCATCAGCCAGTCGAGATCGGACACATGACCCGTCGGCACATCGCTCGCCATGGGGGATCGACTCCTTGGTGGACTGCTGGGTGTGGTGCGGGGAGGTGGGGGATCGGCGGGTGCGGGTGCGGTGCGGGCTCTCAGGTGGGTACGCGCGCGTGGTCGCGTACCTGTACGGGGGTGGGTACGGGGGTGGAGGCGGGGGCGGGTACGGGGGCGGCGTCACGGTGGTCATGCAGGGGCGCCGCCTCGGTCGTCGGAACCCGGGTGCCGCTGCTGAGCGGGACCCGGGTTCCGCTGCTGAGCGTCCGGCCCCTCGTCGCCGGAGGCACTCGGTTCGGCCGACTCGGCGAGCGTGATGCCGCGCTGGAAGGCGGCCATGAGGCCGGGGTCGTGCACGGACGGGGCCGCATCCTCATGACGCGGCGCGGGGCCGCCGCGCAGTTGCGGGGCGATGTGCTCCTGGGCCCTGCGGCGCGGCAGTTGGGGACGGCCCATGGTGCCGCGCACGACTCCCTCGGGCCAGGCGGCCGGGGGCTCGGCATGGGCCGCGGCCTCGCGGGCCCCCGGGCGGATGCCGGGGAGGGCGGCGGCGGGGGTGGGGCGGGAGTCGCCGGCGATGCGCTGCGGGAGGGGGGCGGCGTGGGTTCCGGGGCGGGGCGGGGCCGGTGGTGTGCCGTTGGCGGGCGTGCCCGTTGGCGTGCCGACACCGGTGCCGGTGCCGGTGGGAGGCGTTGCCGTGACGGGTGTGTCGGTCGGCGCGCCGACGGGAGGTGTGCCCAGGGGCGTACCCGTAGGAGGAGTTGCCGTGTGCGACTGCCGGGGCACCACGGAGACGGCTCCGTGGAGCGGGACGGGCGAAGGGGGCGCCGGGGCGGACGGGTTGGCCGGTGCGGGCCGCGTGCCGTTGGTGCCCGGGCCGGACGGGCTGGATGGGCTGGACTGTGGCGGCGGGCCCGCCCGGTGGCCGTTCGCCGACGGCGCGGCCTCGCTGCCGAGCACACTGTTCGCGGTCGCGGCCGCGGCGGCCTTGCGCACGTGCGGGATGCGTACACCCGCGCCGTCCGTGTCGCCGTCCCCGCCGAGCAGCTCCTGGGGCAGTACGAGGACCGCCTGCACTCCCCCGTAGATATTGGTCTGCAGCCGCACCGTGATGCCGTGCCGCCGCGCGAGCTGCGAGACCACGAACAGGCCGATGCGCCCGTCCGCGAGGAGGCTGGCCACGTTGACCTGGTCGGGGTCGGTGAGCAGCGTGTTCATCTTGTTCTGCTCGGTGACCGGCATGCCGAGGCCGCGGTCCTCCACCTCGATGGCGAGTCCGGAGGTCACCTGGTTGGCGCGGAGCAGGACCTGGGTGTGCGGGGCGGAGAACACCGTGGCGTTCTCGACGAGTTCGGCGAGCAGGTGGATGCAGTCGGCGACGGCGTGCCCGCGCAGGGTGCCGTCGATCGGCGGCACGAGTTTGACCCGCGAGTACTGCTCGACCTCTGCGATCGCGGAGCGCATCACCTCGGTCATGGACACGGGGTGGCTCCACTGGCGGCGCGAGACGGCGCCGCCGAGAACGGCGAGGTTCTCGGCGTGCCGACGGGTGCGCGTGGCCATGTGGTCGACGTGGAAGAGGCCCTTGAGCAGGTCGGGGTCCTCGACCTGGTTCTCCAGCTCGTCGAGAAGGCTGATCTCCCGGTGTACGAGCGACTGCAGGCGCCGGGCGAGGTTCACGAACACCTCGACCTTCTGCCGGCTGCCCGCCTGGCTGGACAGCTGGGTGGCCTGGACGACGGCGGTCACCGCGACGTCGTGGCCGCGCGCGAGGTCGACGGCGAGCCGGTCGAAGTCGTCGCCTCCGGGCGCGCCGACGGCGGGTGCCCGGCGCGGTGGCGGCGCCTCGCCCTTGCGCAACTGCTCGACCAGGTCGCGCAGTTCGGACTGTCGGTGCGCGGCGCTCTGCCGCAGCGCGAGCACCCGGTCGCGTACGACGGCCGCGGTGCGCCGCGCGGCGATGGCGGCGATCACGATGCCCGCGACCGTCACCAGGCAGGCCCCGCCGAGCACCGCCCACAGCGTCACGCTGGGCCGCACTCCCGTGTGCTGAAGGACGAACAGCACGGCCGCGCTCGCACCGAGGGCCACCGCGAGCGGCGGAAGGATGGCGATGCGCAGGAGTTGGGAACGTATGTGGGTCTCGGTCGGCTGTGGCGCGGCCCGCCCGGCCGGCCTGCCGTGCCGACCGCCTTCGCGGCGGTCTGCGCGGGCGGCCGGCTGGCGGAGCTGGGACATACGGCGACCTCGTCCTCGGTTCTGTGAGTGCAGGAGTCCTGATTCCTGATTCCTGATTCCTGAGTTCTCAGCTCTCAGTGCTGAGTTCGGGGTTCGGGGTTCAGGAGTCCTTTGAGTTCAGGGGGTGGCTCGGCAGCTGAAGGGGCAGCAGGCAGCGCGACCGGGCGTCGCACAGCGAGCACACACGGTAGTCGCCAACGGCATATACGCGAGGGGCAGTTGACAAACTCCGACGACCGAGGTCCCGCTCTGGTATGAGGCTTCGCACCTGCGACCGAATACCTGGGCGCGATGTGTCCGTACGCACGTTCGGCGGGGCGGCTTCATGGGCGGTTTCGGTCGTACCTAGCTCTCGTCCGGCCGGAAGCGGGCCTTGATGTGCATGCGCTCGCCCTGGGGCCCCAGGATGCTGAGGAATTCCACGGCGCGCTCGTCGGCGTTGCCGAACCAGTGCGGGAGGTGGGTGTCGAACTCGGCGGCCTCGCCCTCCGCGAGGACGACGTCCTGGTCGCCGAGCAGGAGACGCAGCCGCCCCTTGAGGACGTACAGCCAGTGGTATCCCTCGTGCGAACGCGGCTCGGGATCGCGGCCGTCGGTGAGGCCCGCGGGGAGGATCTGCTTGAACGCCTGAAGGCCGCCGGGCTTGCGGGTCAGCGGCACGATCGTCACGCCGTTGCGCGTGATCGGCTGCGGGTGCACGCGCGGGTCGAGGTCGGCCGGGGCGCCGACCAGCTCGTCGATCGACACCTGGTGCGCCCTGGCCAGCGGCAGCAGGAGTTCGAGTCCCGGCTTGCGGTGCCCCGATTCCAGGCGGGACAGGGTGCTGATCGGGATTCCGGTGGCCTCCGACAGGGCTGTCAGGGTGGCGCCCCGACGCTTGCGCAGCTCGCGCAGCCTCGGCCCGACCCCTGCCAGCACCCCGTCGACGTCGTCGCTCATCCGTCCACCGTGCCTACGTTTTGCGCTTTCTGCAAAGAAGTTTGCCCGTACGCACCGGTGGCGCGACCTTGGCGTCGACGGGGTCACCGTCGAACCGACGAGAGACAGGACCGCACGCCATGAACCACAACACCGCCCAGCACGCCGGCCCGCAGTCCGACACCACTCAGCCCGACACCGCTCAGCCCGAGACCGCTCACTCCGACACCGCCCGGGAGTGGGACGAGCGGTACCGCAGCCGCGAGCAGCTCTTCAGCGGCAACGCGAACGGCGTGCTGGTCACCGAGGCCGACGGAATGTCGCCCGGCCAGGCGCTCGACGTCGGCTGCGGCGAGGGCGGCGACGCGCTCTGGCTGGCCCGGCGCGGCTGGCAGGTCATGGCGGTCGACGTCTCCGAGGTCGCCCTGCGGCGCGCGGCCGCGGCCGGCACCGACGTGGAGGACCGGGTCTCCTGGGCGCAGGCCGACCTGGCCGTCACGCCGCCGCCCGCGGGCGCCTTCGACCTGGTGACCGTCCAGTACTTCCCGCTGCTGCGCAGCGCGGGCCTGCCGGCGCTGCGCGGGCTCGTCGACGCGGTCGCACCCGGCGGCACGCTGCTCTTCGCCACGCACGCGCTTGCGGACCTGAAGGAGCACACCGAGGCGACGGCCGAATTCGACCCCGCCGACTACTACTGGGCGGACGACATCGCCGCACTCCTCGACGCCGACGGCGACAGCGACAGCGACAGCGCCTGGAAGATCCAGGTCAACGAGACCCGCGAGCGCACCGCCCCGGCCCCGCCCGGCACACACCACCACCGGGACACGGTCCTGCGAGCCCAGCGCACGGCGTAAGCCACGGCGGACCGGCCCCGAAAACCGCAGCCACAGCCACAGCCACAGCGGCGAACCCGTCAGGCACCCACCCGCGACCAGCAACCAACAAACCGCCTACACGACTACCGGCTACCCGACGCCCGCCAACCCGCCAACCCGCCTACCCGCCTACCCGCCTACCCGCCTACCACGATCTCCGTGCCCTCCGCCCCCGCCCCCGCCGCGGGCCCGGCCACCGGCCACCCGCCCTGCGGGACCGCCGCGACCGGCCGCCACCACTGCTCCGTGGGCAGCGCCTCGGCGTCCGGCTCGAAGGGCTCGCCGGGGCGCGGCAGCGCGAGGCGCGCGGCGGAGCGGCGGGCCGCGGTGACGGTGCCCTCGCCGGGCTCGGTCCAGGCGTGCGGCGCCAGGTTGAACGTGCCCCAGTGGATCGGCAGCATCGGCCCGGCCGCCGGCCCGCCCTGCAGGTCGAGGTGGGCACGCATGCCCTCCTCCGGGGTCATGTGGATGTCGGGCCAGTACTCGGAATACGCGCCGATCTGGATCATCGTCACGTCGAACGGTCCGTGCTCGGCGCCGATGTCCTTGAAGCCGCCGAAGTACCCGGTGTCGCCACTGTGGAAGACGCTGTGCTCGGACCCGGTGGCCACCCAGGACGCCCACAGGGTGTGCTGCGCGTTGCGCAGGCCGCGGCCGCAGAAGTGGCGGGCGGGGGTGGCGGTCAGCGTCACCCCGGCGACCTTCGTCGACTCGTGCCAGTCCAGCTCGCGCAGCCGGTCCGCGGGCACGCCCCAGTGCTCCAGGTGCGCGCCGACGCCGAGCGGCACGGCGAACACGGTGTCGGTGTGGGCGAGCGCCTTGATGGTGGGCATGTCCAGGTGGTCGTAGTGATCGTGCGAGATCACCACCACGTCGACCGGCCCCAGCGCGGCGAGCGGCAGCGGCGCCGGGTGCAACCGCTTCGGCCCCACGAAGGCGAACGGTGAACAGCGCTCGCCCCACACCGGGTCGAACAGCACCCGCACCCCGTCTATCTCGGCGAGGACGCTGGAGTGCCCCATCCATGTGATCCGCAGACCGCTCACCGGCGGCTTCGCCAGGTCGGCGAGGGTCGTGGCATGCACAGGCACGGTGCCCGTGGGCGCCCGGCGGGCGCGCTCATCCTTACGGAAGTAGTTCTTCGCGAACTCGACCATCGAGCCGTCGGGCCGGGTGCGCGCGCCCTCCGGGTTCTGGAAGGACCCGTCCACGAAGTTCGGGGACCGGCGGATCCGGTCCAGTCGCGCCCCTGTGGGCTCGGCGCCAAAGGCATCGGGCTGGAGCGAGCGCAGGCCGGAAGTCAGAGAACGTGACACGGCGCCTCCCATTGATCGATCAGGTTTCCCATTATGTGCGGCACCACTGACAACGCGCTGAGCGCCCGTTGTGTGCCCGGGTTCCCGAATCCGTGCCACCCGCCCGCCACCCTGACCCCCACCCTGACTGACCATTCAGTACCAGTTCGATTGACAGCACTCTCGCCGACTCCGGATACTGACCGACGATTCAGTAAAGCCATCTGGAGGCACCGTGTCGGAACTCCCCACCGAACTGGTCCCGCTCACTCCCGAACAGCACGCCGTCATCGAGCTCGCCCGGACGTTCGCGGTCGAGGAGATCCGGCCTCGCGCGCGCGCCGTCGACGAGGCCGACGTCGAGACACCCTGGGACCTGTGGCGCAAGGCGGCCAAGGTCGGCATCACCGGTTTCATGCTCCCCGAGAAGTTCGGCGGAGGTGGCTTCACCGACGTGTTCACGCAGGTCCTCGTGCAAGAGGAGCTCTGCGTCGGCGACCTGGGCATCGGCAACCTGCTCTGCTCGAACGGCTTCTTCGCCGACCCCGTGCTCGCCCTCGGCACCGAGGAGCAGCAGCGCACCTGGCTCACCCCGCTCGCCGGCCCCGACACCCCGATGACGTCGCTGGCGACCACCGAACCCGGCGCGGGCTCGGACGCCGCGTCGATCCGCACCACAGCCCGCCGCACCGAAGGCGGCTACCTCCTCAACGGCCAGAAGGCATGGATCTCGAACGCGGGCGAGGCCGACCGCTACGTCGTGTTCGCCAAGACGGACCCGACCCAGCGCTCGCGCGGCGTGAGCGCCTTCCTTCTGCGCAAGGACACCGAAGGTGTCACCTTCGGTGAGCCGATGCGCAAGATGGGCCAGCGCGCCATCGTCTGCCGGGAGATCTTCTTCTCCGACGCGTTCGTCCCCGAGGAGAACCGGCTCGGCGACGAGGGCCAGGGCTTCAACGGCCTGATGCGCACCTTCGACATCTCACGAGCCGTCCTGGGCGCCGCCGCCACCGGTGTCGCCCGCGCCGCCTACGAGTACGCACGCGACTACGCGCGCACGCGCGAACAGTTCGGCAAGCCCGTCATCGAGCACCAGGCCGTCGCGTTCCGCCTCGCCGACATGCGCACCCGCATCGAGCAGTCGCGCCTGATGACGTGGCGCGCGGCCCGCCGCCTGGACGCGGGCCTGGACGCCACCACGGAGGCGGCCATGGCCAAGCTCACCGCGTCGGAGACCGCCGCGTACTGCACCTGGGCGGCCGTGCAGACGCTGGGCGGCTGGGGCTACTCGCGCGAGTACCCGGTCGAACAGTGGATGCGCGACGCCAAGTTGGAGGAGATCGAAGAGGGCACCTCCGACATCATGCGCCTGATCATTGCGAGGTCACTGTGACGTCTGTCCACGAATCGGCCGTAGGTACGCGTCACAGTCCCACCCCACCACCAGACCCCACCCACCTCACCGGCGGCGAGGCCCTCGTCCGCGCCCTGGCCGCCCACGGCATCACCCAGGCCTTCGGCATCCCCGGCACCCACAACCTGGAGATCTACCGCCACCTGACGGCCTACGGCCTCGCACACATCGCGCCGCGCCACGAGCAGGGAGCCGGGTACGCGGCGGACGCGTACGCGCGCGTGACGGGGACGCCCGGGGTGGCGATCACCACCACGGGTCCCGCGCTGCTGAACATCGCGGCGGCCGTCGGCCAGGCGTACTCGGACAGCGTGCCGCTGCTGGTGATCTCGCCGGGCATGCCGCTGCGCCACCCGCGCCAGTCGACGGGCCTGCTGCACGAAATGCGCAGCCAGAGCGAGGCGTTGCGGAACGTGGCCGCCTTCAGTCACCGGGTCTCGTCGGTGGCGGAGATCGGTGCGGCGGTGGCACGCGCGTTCACGCTGTTCCGCTCGGAGCGGCCGCGTCCCGCGCACATCGAGATCCCGCTCGACCTCCTGGAGGCGACGGAGCCCGCGGGCCCGGTCCGCACCGCTCCCCCGGCGGCGCCGCGCGTCCCCGACGCCGTACGCATCGAGGAGGCCGCCGCGCTTCTCGCCCGCGCGGAGCGCCCGGCCCTCGTCCTGGGTGGCGGAGCCCGCGGAGCGGGGGCCCAATGCCTCGCCCTGGCCGAGCAGTTGGCGGCGCCGGTGGTCACGACGGCGAACGGCAAGGCGCTCGTCGACGAGGACCATCCGCTCTCCCTCGGCGTGTCCCTGCACAGTCCGGCGGTCCAGGAGTGGCTCACGAGCCGTGACGTGGTCCTGGCCGTCGGCACGGAGCTGGCGGAGTCCGACATCTGGACCGCCGAACCCCTGCCTCTTCAGGGGGAGTTGATCCGTGTGGATCTCGATCCGGCGCAGATGTACGCGGGTCTCCCGGCGGACGTCCCCCTGGTGGGTGACGCGGCCGCCACGCTCGACGCGCTCACCGTCGCCCTCGACCTCGGCCTCGCCCTCGAAACCGCAGTCGCCGCCGGGCACACCGTCACCGCGGACCCCACCACCGCCCACACCGAAACCGTCGCCCTGAAGGCGGCCCGCGACGACGAGTCCCGGCCTCGCGACGCCCACTGGCTGCCCTACCTGGAGGCGATCCGCGGCGCCCTCGCCCCGGACGCCGTCGTCACCTCGGACAGCGCTCAGTGCTGCTACTACGGCGCCCTGCCGCACCTCACCCTGGGCCGACGCGCCCGCTATCTGCACCCCACCGGCTTCGGCACGCTCGGCTACGCCCTGCCCGCGGCGATCGGCGCGAAGGCCGCCTGCCCGGACCGCCAGGTGGTGGCGCTCAGCGGCGACGGCGGTCTGCAGTTCTCGATCCAGGAGCTGGCCACGGCCGCCGCGCTCCAACAGCCCCTCGCCGTCGTGGTGTTCGACAACTCCGGCTACGGCGAGATCCGCGACGAGATGAACGCCCGCGGCGACGCACCGCTCGCGGTCGACCACGCGCGCGTGGACCTGGCCGCGCTCGCCCGCGCCTACGGAGGACACGGCGCGACGGCCCACTCCCCCGAGGAACTCGCGAAGCTGCTGAGCACCGCCCTGATCACTCCCGCCCCCACCCTGATCGTCGTCCCCGAGGAGTCCGCATGACCACCGCCCCCACGCCCGCCGGCACCGCTACGCCCCCGACGGCCCCGACTGCCGCGGAGGCCTCCACGGCCCCTCTCACCGAGCTCACCTGGACCGACCATGTCACCGGCCGCCACGGCTACTTGGTGATCGACCGCCTGGTGCGCGGCGTCTCCAGCGGTGGGCTGCGCATGCGGGCCGGCTGCACCCTGAAGGAGGTCGCGGGCCTCGCGCGCGGGATGTCGATGAAGGAGGCGCTGCACTACAACCCGGAGGGTCGCTACATCCCGCTGGGCGGCGCCAAGGGGGGCATCGACTGCGACCCGCAGGACCCGGAGGCGTACGGCATCCTGGTGCGCTACCTGAAGGCGATGCGTCCGTACATCGAGTCCTTCTGGACGACGGGTGAGGACCTGGGGCTCACGCAGGACCTGGTCGACAAGGCGGCGACCGAGGCGGGTCTCGTGTCGTCCATCCAGGCCGTGTACCCGCTCCTGGACGACGAGGAGACGGCCCGTCAGCGACTGGCGGACGCGTTCGCGGTGGACGTCGACGGCATCGGTCTCGACGAGCTGGTGGGCGGCTGCGGCGTCGCCGAGGCGGTCCTGGTCGCGCTGGACCGCGCCGGTCGCTCCTACGAGGGCACCCGTGTGTCCCTCCAGGGGCTCGGCACCATGGGCGGAGCCACGGCCCGCTTCCTCGCGCGCGCGGGGCTCACGATCGTGGCGGTGGCCGACCTGAAGGGCACCATCGCCAACGACGCGGGACTCGACGTGGAGGCGCTGCTCGCGGCGCGCGACGCCTACGGCACGGTGAACCGTGAGCGGCTGCGTCCCGAGGACCGTGAACTGCCGGGCGACGCCTGGCTGTCGGCGGACGCGGACGTGCTGGTCCCGGCCGCGGTCTCGTACGCGATCGACGCCGCGAACCAGGAGCGGATCACGGCCCGCTGGATCGTCGAGGCGGCCAACATGCCGGTCCTCGCGGACGCCGAGGAGCTGCTGACCGGGCGCGGGATCACGGTCCTGCCGGACGTCGTCGTCAACTCCGGGACGAACGCCTGGTGGTGGTGGACCCTGTTCGGCGACATCGGCGCGGACGCGGACGAGGCCTTCGCCTACACGCGGCGCTCCATGCGCTCCCTGATCGACCAGATGCTCGCGCGCGCGGAGGGCGACGGTACGACCCCGAGGGCCGCGGCGCACGCCATCGTCGCCGACCGCCTGCCGATCCTCGCGGAGAGGTTCGGGTGGTACAGGTGACGACGTCGACAAGCCTGGACGCGCTGTACGACCCGGCGTCCGTCGCGGTCGTCGGCGCGTCCGACAACCCGGAGAAGTGGGGCTACTGGCTCGCGGCGGGCGCCCTGACCGGACGCGCCCGGCGCGCGGTCCACCTGGTCAACCACAGGGGTGGCCAGCTCGCAGGTGAACCGTTCCGCCCCGCCTTGTCCGCCCTGGACGCGCCGCCCGAGCACGTGGTGGTCGCGGTCCCGCCCCACCAGGTGCGCCCGGTGGTCCAGGAGGGCCTCGACACGGGCGCCCGCTGCTTCACGGTGATCACGTCGGGCACCACCGAGGAGGACTCCCTCGCGGACCTGGTCACCTCACGGGGCGCCCGCCTGCTGGGCCCCAACTGCATGGGCATTGTCGACACGACGAGCCAACTCCGGCTCAGCTGGGGCGACTTCCCGACCGGCGGCCTCGGACTCGTCTCACAGAGCGGCAATCTCGCCCTGGAGATCGGCCGGCACCTGGAACGCGCGGGCGCGGGCTTCTCGCGCTTCGTCTCGCTCGGCAACCAGCGCGACATCGACGCCGCCGACGCCCTGGAGTCCCTGATCGCTCACGGGCCCACGAGAGCGATCGCGGCGTACGTGGAGGACTTCCGGGACGGCCGCCGCCTCGCGGACGTCCTCGCGGCCGCCCACGCGGCGGGAAAGCCGGTCCTGCTCCTCACGGTGGGCCGCAGCGCGGCATCGGGCCGCGCGGCCGCCTCCCACACCGGCGCCCTCGTCAGCCCGCACGCCACGGTCGCGGCGGTCTGCCGCGACGCCGGCGCCCTCCTCCTGGACTCCGCGGGCGAACTCGTGGACACCGCCCTCCACTTGATGTCCCCCACCCCCTCTCTCGTACGTTCCCGCCCTCACCCCCACCGCCACGAAACCCCCTCCGCCCCTCCCCCCGACCACCCCAGCGCCGCCCCACCCCCACCGCACCGGATCGCCGTGATCGGGGACAGCGGCGGGCAGGGCGCGCTGGCGGCCGACTCGTTCGCCGCGTGCGGCTTCGACGTGCCCGCGCTCTCCCCGGACACCATCGACGCCCTGAGCACGCATCTGCCGCCGAGTGCGGGGCGGGCCAACCCGGTCGACCTGGCCGGGGCCGGCGAGCGGGATCTGGCCGCCTACGCGCGCGTGGCGGCCACCTTGCTGCACAGCGGCGACGCCGACACGGTCGTGCTCACCGGCTACTTCGGCGACTACGCGACCGCGAACCCCGCCCAGGCCGGGCGCGAGTGCGAGATCGCGCACGCCCTCGCCGACGCCGCCGGCGCCGCGGGGCGGGCGCTTCTCGTGCACACGATGGCCCGCGACACCCCGGCCCTCGCCGTCCTCAGGGAGCGCGGTGTCCCGGTGCACGAGCGCGTCGAGCAGGCGGCGACGGCGCTCGCGGGCGCCGTGCGCCTGACCTCGGCCGCGCCGCGCCTGCCGCAGGAGCGAACCGCTCCCCCGGCGGCGTACGAGGTCGAGGACGGCGGCTACGAGCGGGTGCGTGACCTGCTGGCGTCCTACGGAGTCGCGTTCCCCACGGCCGAGTTCGTGACGGACGCGGACGCGGCGGTGGAGGCGGCCTACCGCACGGGCTATCCCCTGGTGCTCAAGGCGATGGGGCTCGCCCACAAGACCGAGGCAGGTGGCGTGGCGCTGCACATCGCGGACGAGGTCGCGCTGCGGACCGCGTTCGCGCGGATGCGGGAGGCCACGGGGGCGGCCCGGTACGCGGTCGAGGCGATGGCCACGCCTCCGTACGCGCGCGAACTCATCGTCGGTGTACGCAAGGACGCGGCGTTCGGACCGGTCGTCATGGTCGGCGCCGGGGGTGTCACCGCCGAGCTGCACGCGGACACGGCGCTGGCCCTGGCCCCGCTCACCCCGGCACGCGCGCGTGCCCTGCTCCTTGAGCTGCGGCACGCGCCACTGTTGACCGGGTGGCGCGGCGCCCCGGCCGTCCACCTGGAGGCGGCAGTGACGGCAGTCTGCGCGGTGGCGCAAGCCGCGGCGGACCACCCGGAACTGACCGACCTGGAGGTCAACCCGCTGCTCGTACACCCTGGCGGCGCGATCGCCCTGGACGCACATGCAGTGGTGGCCACCGGAAGCCCCTGCGGCGATTGAGCAGGGGCCCGGGGCCCAAGACCCGATGGGCCCCACCTCACGTGGGGCCCATCGGGCGTTCAACGACCGCCAACCGCACCGTCGCGCGCCCGCCGCCGCGCCCGCGCCCCACAGGCGTAGAACACCAACCCGATCACGACGAACAGCAGCAGCGGCAGCACCTGGCTGAGCGTGTACGGCAGTCGCTGGCCTGCGAAGGACTCGGGCAGCGAGTCCGCCGGGTTGCCCGCCGTGCCGAACCAGCCCACTCCGAAGCCGGGCCAGACGAGCACGACCACGGTGAACGCGACGAAGCCGGTGGAGAGCGCGGTCACGATCCAGGCGCCCACCCGGCCGCCCGGCACGGCGTAGGGCCGCTCCTGGTCGGGGTACTTGCGGCGGAGCACCGCGAGGCTCGGGAACGTGATGACGTAGGAGATGAACGTCGTGCTGATGGTCAGGCCGAGGCCTGCCGCGAAGTACTTCTCGCCGTCGCCGCCGGTGAGGTTGAGGGCGACGACGAACAGGATCGAACCGAGCACGGCGGACAGGATGTTGACCCGTACCGGAGTGCCGTGCTTCTCGGAGATGCGGCCCAGCCAGGCCGGGCCCGCGCCGTCCGCGCACGCCACGGCCTGCGCGCGGTGGGCGCCCATCGCCCACGTGACACCGGAGGTGAGCAGGCCGATGATCAGGCCCGCCGCGGCGAGCCCGCCGAACACGGAGCCGAGCCCGGTCAGCGTCACCGTGCCGTCGGCCGCGATGGAGCCGCCGTAGACGGTGAAGACCGCCTTGCAGGCGTCGATGAAGCCGCCCAGGCTGCCGATCTCCTGGCTGGGCAGGACGAACAGGATGCCGAGGATGGGGCCTCCGTAGAGGAGCACGGCGGCGAGGCCGGAGCGCAGGATCGACAGGGGGATGTCGCGGCGCGGGTTCTTCATCTCCTCGGCGGCGGAGCTGGGCAGTTCGAAGCCTACGTAGTTGAAGATGAGCACCGGGACGAGCGCCACGAAGCCTGCATACGTAGGCGTGAACTCGCCCGCGGGTAGGGCGTGCACGCCATGTTCGGCGGCGTACACGACGACGGACACGAGGAAGAAGCCGAGCAGCACCACGCGCGCGACGGCGCCCGCGATGGGCACCCACTTGCCGATGCGCACGGACTGCACCACGGCGAGCGCGCCGCCCCAGATGAACACGAACCCGGCGACGTACTTCCACACGCCCGGCAGCGGCGTGAAGAACTCCTCCCAGGTGGTCAGCGCGATGATGCACAGGCTGCCGCCGACCCAGACCGGGTTGGAGATCCAGTACAGGAGCTGGTTGACGCCCGCGACGAGCCGGCCGAAGGCGAGGCGCGTCCATACGTACGGGCCGCCCTGCACGGGGAAGGCCGAGCCGAGTTCGGCGACGAGCAGCCCGTAGGGGAGGAAGAAGACGACGGCCAGGATGACCATCCAGGTCAGACCCTGCGGGCCTTGTGCGGCGACGGAACCGATGGTGTCCAGGCCGACGAGCGTGCAGATGAGGAAGAACAGTACGTCCAGCCTGCGCAGATCCTTGCGCAGCCGTGAGCGCTGCTCGCCCCAGCCTTCGGAGAGGTCGGGCTCGTCCCCGGCGGGCGGGGTCGGCGAGAGGGATGGCGCTTGGGTCACGATTGCTCCTGGGGAGGACGGCACGAAAGCGGCACGGACAGCACGGACAACAACTGCGGGGCTTGCTCGAGCCGCGCTTACCCCCGACCGGCCGACTTATTGACTGAACGGCCAGTCAGTAGTGGAACGTGACGTGACTGTGACCCGCGCGACGGCGAGGCGTCAAGAGGCCTGCACGTGAACGGTTCGGCGCACAGGAACAACTAGGCTTGCGGCGTGACCAGAGTCCGGTTGAGCGTGGCCGCGCGGCGTGAAGAGCTGCTGGGGGCCGCCATCGAACAGATCGAGGCGCGCGGGGTGGCCGCCGTGCGCATCGCCGACGTGGCGTCGGCGCTCGGCGTGAGCAATGCGCTGGTGCTGTACCACTTCTCGACGAAGGAGAAGCTCGTCGCGGCCGCGTTCGCGCACGCCGCCGAGAGCGACCTGGCCCATCTGCGTGGACTGCTCGGCCGCCGCACGACGGCCCTGAAGCGGCTGCGTGCCGCGGTGCGCTGGTACGCGCCGACGGGGCAGGCCAAGGGGTGGCGGCTGTGGATCGAGGGCTGGGCGGCGGCGCTGCGCGAGCCCGCGCTGCGGGAGGTCACGCGGGACCTCGACCGGCAGTGGAAGGCGGCGCTCGCGGAGGTGATCGCCGAGGGCGTGGCGGCGGGCGAGTTCACCTGCCCCGACCCGATGGGGGCGGCGCTGCGGCTCACGGCGCTGCTGGACGGGCTCGCCGTGCAGCTGACGGCGTACAGCGACGGGCGCGCCAGGCCGGCCGCGGTGTCGCGGGCCCGTATGCAGGAGTGGGTGGATGAGGCGCTCGCCCGCGAACTGGGGCTCGAGCGCGCCGAGTTGACCGGAACGGGGCGCTGACGGAAGGCCGTCAGCGCCGCCGTACCGCCGAGGATCACCGCGTCAGGACGCCGCCTCCAGGTGCGCCTTCACCGCGTGCGGGTCCACGAAGCCCTTCGCCTGCACCCGGTCGCCGGAGGACTCGCCGCGAAGGCGGCGCCCGATCCACGGCACCAGGAACTCCCGCGCCCAGTGGATGTCGTCGCGCCGCACCTCGAACGTGCCACGCGGCGGCAGCAGCGGCCAGGCCTGCTCGGGGTCGGCCGGCACGTCGATGCCCAGCGCCTGGCCGGCGCGCAGCGCCACCCGCGTGTGCCCCTCGGGCGAGAGGTGGAGGCGGTCCTCGTCCCAGGCCCTGCGGTCCTGGATGGACCTGAGGGACCACAGGTCGAGCATCAGGCACCCGTGGCGGTCGGCGATCGCCCGCACATGCATGTTGTACGTGGCGATCTTGCCGCGCAGGTGCTTGAGCACGGCCACGTCCCGGGTGTCGAAGCCGGTGGCCACCATGACGGTGCCGGCCGCGTCGGCGAGCTTGACGACGGCCTTCTCGAAGCGTTCGGCCACGTCGTCCGGGTCGGTGCCGGGGCGGATGATGTCGTTGCCGCCGGCGACCAGGGTCACCAGGTCGGGGGCGAGCTCGACCGCCTTGGGGACCTGGTCCGCGACGACCTGGTCGAGCAGCTTGCCGCGCACGGCCAGGTTCGCGTACCTGAAGGTGTCCTCGGGGACACGGTCGTCCAGGAGGACGGCGAGCCGGTCGGCCCAGCCCGCGAACTTTCCGTCGGGGCCGGGGTCGCCGACTCCTTCGGTGAAGCTGTCTCCCACGGCCGCGTAGGACCGGATCGCGCCGTTGAGTGAATCCGTGAGTGCTCTCGATTCGTGTGCCACCCACGTAGTTTCGCTCGCGAAAAGTGACCTACGCCATCGTAGGTAGGGGTTGACGCCTGGTGAGATACCCCACTCGCGATCTCGGGAATAACTGGGGGAACGCGATTCGGCGCCCGGAGGGATTCCCTCCGGGCGCCGAATGGAGCGGGTCGACGAGCCGCTACGACACGTCTCAGGCGTTCACGCCGTGCTCGCTCAGGTAGGCGATCGGGTCGACATCCGAGCCGTAGTCGGCGGTCGTGCGGACCTCGAAGTGCAGGTGCGGGCCGGTGACGTTGCCGGTCGCGCCGGACTTGGCGATCTCCTGGCCGGCCGTCACGGTGTCGCCCTGGGCGACGCCGATCGAGGACAGGTGGCCGTACTGGGAGAAGTGGCCGTCGGCGTGCTCGATGACGACCTCGTTGCCGTACGCGCCGCCCGAGCCGGTCGAGACGACGGTGCCCTCGGCGATGGACTTCACGGAGGTGCCGGTCGGGATCGAGAAGTCGGCACCGGTGTGGCTGCCGCTGGACCACATGGATCCGGAGTTGCCGTAGTCCGTGCCCTTGGCGCCGTCGACCGGCGCCGCGTAGTCGCCGGAGGCGGTCGTCTTGGCGCTCGCCTGCGCGGTGGCGGCCGCGGCCTCGGAGCCGGAGTCGCTGTCGGCCGCGCCGCCGACGGCGAGCTTGACGCCGATCTTGAGGTGGTCCGCGTTGGAGCCGACGGCGTCCTTGTTGTCCTCGTACAGCTTCTTCCAGCCGCCGCCGACGTCCTGCGCCTTGGCGATCTTCGAGAGCGTGTCACCGGCCTTGACGGTGTACGTCGTGGTGTCGGCGGTAGCGCCGGACGTCGCGGCCTGCGCGCCGGAGGCGCCCATCAGCGGCAGCGCGAGCGCGGCTCCACCGGCGGAGGCGACGGCGGCGACACGGGCGATGCGCTGGGAGGTCGAAAGACGGTGCTTTCCCTTTGCGGGCATGCTGATTTTCCTCTCCGTCGCCTACGAGGTGAGCTGTCGGGTTCGGGCTGGAGATGCCCGGCCGCGCCCGGGGTGCGGGCACGGCTTCACCCCTAGCCACTTCGGGAAATCCCTCCGCGGCGTACTGCGTGTGGGTCCCCCGCTCCTGCCGTGACGGGTAGTCGAAAGGAATCCGGGCGGCGGCAGGACTAGGCGTTCCGACCGGATTGATTGGTGACCGTAGGCGAACGGCAATGGCGGCGACAAACCCCGAATTCATCTACGGGGGCAATTCCTTGGGTTTCTGAGGCTTCCCTGTGTAACCCTGCGTCGACATTCTTCGCTTTACCAACGCCATACTTTCGGGGATTACTGGGGAGGCAATCCGGGCCGCCCGGCACGCAGCGTCACGAACATGAAGCCGGTCACGCACACGCCCACAAGCCCCTCCGATTCATGCACAGTTGACACAGAACGGTGCGAATCGGACAGATGGTTGCCTGTGGAACCGATGTCGTATCGTCAGGAGCGCGCCCGCCGGCGACCCAACGCCGGTGCACCGATTGGGAGGAGCCCCTGTGACGCAGCACGCACCGTCCACCGAGCCCGAGCTGACCGGAGTGCGCAACTTCCGGGACGTCGGCGGCCTGCCCACCGTGGACGGCCGGCGCGTGCGCCAGGGCGTACTGTTCCGCAGCGGTCACCTAGCCCACGCCACGGCCGAGGACTCGACCTTCCTCTCCTCCCTCGGCCTGCACACGGTCTTCGACTTCCGCAACTCCGCGGACCAGAAGCTGGAAGGCGCGGACGTCGAACTGCCTGGCGTGCGCAACCTGAACCTGCCGCTCAACGACCCCGCCGACGGCGCCGAATTCTGGACCATGGTCCGCGACGGCAACATCGACCAGCTGCGCCAGATCCTCTCCGAGGGCCGCGCGGCGAACCGGCTCGTCGACTCCTACCGCACCATGATCAAGGAGCGCACCGCCGAGCACAGCCGCGTGCTGCACTCCCTCGCCGAGGACAGCCTCCCCGCGCTGATGCACTGCGCGGCGGGCAAGGACCGCGCGGGTCTGTCGATCGCGGTGACGCTGCTCGCGGTGGGCGTGGAGCGCGACGCCATCGAGGCGGACTACCTCAAGTCCAACGAGAAGCACCGCCGCTACAACGTGCGCCGCACCGCCACCGCGAAGGACGCCTACTCCCCCGAGATCATGGAGCTGCTCAGCCCGCTCTTCGACGCCCGCATCGAGTACCTCAACGCGGGCCTCGAGACCATCGACGAGCACTGGGGCAGCACGGACCGCTACCTCGAAGAGGGCCTGAAGGTCACCGCGGCGACGCGCGAGCGACTGCGCGAGCGCCTCCTCGACTAGGGCCCTTCTGACGGATCTTGCCGGAGTCGCGGGGTCTGGCACGCGCCTGCACCGCCCATTGACGCCGTCCGCGTCCAGCCTGACCCGTCAGAAGGGCCCTAGCGTCCGCCCGAGCGCTTCCTCGGCCGAGGCCCGGCAGCACCTGACGCCCGGCAGCACCGCCTCGGCCGAGGCCCGACGTCACCCCTCTCTGTCGCGAAGTGCCGCGCGGGCAGGGAGGGTTACGGCGAGCAGGCCGAGGCACACCGCGCCTGCCGCGAACGTGCCGTACACCAGCGGGGGTATGTACGGGGACTCCCCCGTCATGCCGCGCATCATCGGGGTCAGCGTGATCAGCGCGATGGTCGTGCCCAGCGCCAGCCCCGCCGCCGACACCAGCAGACTCTCCCAGCGCAGCATCCGCAGCACCTGGCGGCGCGTGGAGCCGACCAGGCGGAGCACGGTCAGTTCGCGACGTCGGTCCAGGACCGTCATCACCAGGGTGTTGACCGCGGCGACGGCGGCGAAGCCGCCCAGGACCGCGGCCATCATGTAGTTGGACCAGGCGCCCAGTTCACTGTCCACGCTCTGCGCGACGGCGTAGCCCGAGGCGTCGGTGACCTTGCCGAGTGCGGTGAGCGGCTCGGCGTCGCCGCCGCGCACCAGCAGCGTGCCGTCGAAGCCCGATGTGACGTGGCCGGCCAGGGACGCCCGGTCCATGGTCACCGCCGCCAGACCGAGGCCCCGGCCGTAGACCGCGGCGACCTCCGGACGGGCCTTCGTGCCGTCGGGGAGGTGGAGCGGCAGCTTGTCGCCCACCTTCACCTTCGCCGCCGTGGCGAGGGTCTTGTCGATGGCGATGCGGCCCGCGCCCACGCGGTCCAGGCTGCCGCCGCGCACATCCAGATCCTGCACCTTGGCGAGCTCGGCCCCGGAGCCCGAGATGCCCTGGGTCGCGGTTGCCTGCAACGAGGTCTCGCCACCGGAGTCGACCGGTACGAGCACCTGCGTGTCGAGCAGGCTCACGGCCGCCCTCACGCCGGGAGCGCGGGCGGCCCGGTCGGCGGCGCCCGCGGGCAGGCCTGCCGGGTCGGTGACGACGTGGTCCGCCGTGATGCCCTCGCGCAGCTGGTCCGCGGAGACCTTGCTCTCGCTCGTGTGCATGAAGACCAGCGTCGAGGCGAAGGCCATCGCCAGCACGATCGGCGTGATCGCGGAGGCCAACCGACGGGAGTTCGTCCGGGAGTTGGCGGCCGCCAGCGAGGCCGAGGCGCCGCCCCCGCGCAGCAGCAGGCCGAAGAGCGCCGCGCACAGCCGGGCCACCAGCGGGCCGAGCAGGGCGACGGCCAGCATGAAGAGCATCACGACGCCGAGCGAGGCGTTCGCCGCGTCGGCACCGCCCGTGGAGGCCGCGACACCGGCGAGCGCCGAGCCGCCGCCCAGGGCCGCGAGACCGAGCACGGTCCGGATGACACCCGGTCGCAGCCGCTCCACGGAGGCCTCGGCGAGCGCCTGACCCGGCTTGATCTTCGCGGGCCTGCGCCCGGCGATCCAGCCGGCGCCGAGCGCCGTGAGCAGCCCGGTCCCGACGGCGGCGACCAGCGGGATCCACGAGACGTGCAGCTCGACCGCCTGCGGGACGGCCCCACGGTCCTTCAGCTGCCCGAACCACCAGTGCGCAAGCCCGATGCCCGGCAGGCACCCGAGCACCCCGGCGAGCGGCGCGACGAGCAGCGCCTCGGCGGCGACCGCCCGGCGGATCTGCCGCGGGGTGGCGCCGACGGCACGCAGCAGCGCGAACTCGCGCGTGCGCTGGCCGACCGAGAGGGCGACGGTGCCTGCCGCGGTGAACACGGCCACCAAAGTGGCGATCCCGCCGAAGGAGCCGCCGAGCGCGGTGAGCGTCTCCTTGGCGTACGCCAGGCCGTGGTCCTCGACCTCGCCGCGGTCGTCGCCGGTGAGCACCTGCGCGCCGGAGCCGGTGAGCGCCTTATCGACGGCGGTGGCGAGGGCACCGGTGTCGGCGCCGTCCTTGGCCAGTACGGCGATGGCGTCGGCCTTGCCGGGGTGCCCGGACAGCGCGGGGGCCTCGGTGTCGGCGAACCAGGCCGTGGCCCCGCCGCCGGTCGCTGTGCCTGCCGTCGCGGTGTCCCCGGACCCGGCCCTGGCCAGACCGGACACCCGGAACTCCGCCTGTCCCGCCGCCGTTTCGAGTACGACGGTGTCGCCGACGCCGGCCTTCGCGGTGCGGGCCGCTGCGGCGTCGAGTGCTACCTCGCCCGTGCGCGGCGCGGCGCCCGCGGACAGCGCGGAGCCGGTGAAGGCGTGCGAGCCCCAGCCGTGACCGGTGAGCGCGCCGCTCCCCTGCCGCACGGGGAAGGTGAAGTCGGCCACCGCGGCCTCGGCGCCCGGCGCATGGGCCGCCTTCGCCGCGAGCCCCACGTCCACGCGCGCGGTGTCCGGGAGCGGGTACTTGCTTTCCTCGGGGCCGTCGATGGTGTCGGCGACGACCCGCGCGGACTGGTCGGCCGCCGCCACGACCGGCGCCTTCGCGTACCGCTCCGCCGGAACCGAGGCGCGTACGCCCGTCTCCAGCAGCGTGCCGCAGGCCGCGACGATCAGGGCCGACATCAGCAGCGCGACGAAGGTGCCCACGAACGAGGCAGGTTTGAAGCGGACGGCCGCCCGCGCGAGGCCGTTCGGGGCGAGGCTCCTCATGCCACCGCCCCCGCCATCGTGCCCGGGTGGGCGGTACGGGCGGTGAGCGTCGCCATCCGCGCCGCGATCCGCTCCGCCGAACCGCGCTCCAGGCTGTCGGCGAAGGCGCCGTCGGCGAGGAACAGCACACGGTCGGCCCAGGCGGCCGCGACCGGGTCGTGGGTGACCATGACGACGGTGGCGCCGAGGGTGTCCACCGCGTTGCGGAGCAGGCCGAGGACCTCGGCGGCGGTGCCGGTGTCGAGGGCACCGGTGGGCTCGTCGGCGAACACCACGTCGGGGCTCGTGACCAGGGCGCGGGCGACGGCCACACGCTGCTGCTGGCCACCGGAGAGCTCGCCGGGCCGGCGCCGCGCCTTGTCGGCGAGCCCGACCTGCGCGAGCATCGCGGCCGCCCGGCGGCGGTCCTGGCGGCGCCCGGCCAGACGCATGGGCAGCAGGACGTTCTGCTCCACGGTCAGCGACGGCAGCAGGTTGAACGCCTGGAACACGAAGCCGAGGCGGCTGCGGCGCAGCTCGGTGAGGCTGTTCTCGCTCATTCCGGTGATCTCCGTGCCACCGAGGCGCACGGATCCCGCCGACGGCCGGTCGAGCCCGGCGGCGCACTGCAGGAAGGTGGACTTGCCGGACCCGGAGGGCCCCATCACGGCCGTGAACGTGCCGCGCGGCAGCGCGAGGTCGACGCCCGCGAGGGCGTGCACCGCGCCGGCCCCGCGTCCGTACTGCCGCCGCACACCGCGCAGTTCCACCGCGAGACCCGGCGTCCCGGCCGGCTCCTCCGGCCGGTTGTCCTCCGTCGTCCGCCGCTTGCCCCTGCGTAGCCTCATCGCCCTGTCCCGCCCTCTCGTACTCTTCCGCGTTCTGACGGAGAGGAGTGTGCGAGGACGACCGGGCGCCTGGCGTCATACCCGGGAGCCAAAGTGGAGGTGCTACTGCAGTAGGGGGTGCCGCCTCACTGGTTCCCGCCCAACGTGAAGAGCAAATAGATGAACCCCGCCAGCGCGTGTCCCGCGAAGACGTACACGAGGACCCGGATCAGGATGCCGCGCGGGAGCTTGTCCTCTATGTCGCGGCGGGCCGGGGCCGGGCTCGAACCGGTCGCACCGGTCCCACTGGCCCCACCGGTCGCACCAGTCGTGTCGGCCGTGTCAGCCATGGCGGGTCTCCTTTACCGGTCCGGCCGACGGGCCGAGGCACAGCGCGGCCGTCGGGCTCTGCAGCAGGGTGTGGACGAACAGGAAGTCGACGCCGCCCCGGTCGAGGGCGGCGATGCGGTGCGGGGTGAGCGAGTCGAAGTGGGAGCTGTCGCCGGGGTCGAGCCGGTAGGACGTGTCCCCGAGCCGCAGCCGCAGGCGGCCCGACAGGACGTACAGCCACTCCTCCCCCGGGTGCACGCGTACGACATCGCCCTGGGACCCGTACGGCGCGTGGACCTGCAACGCCTGCATGCCGCGCCCGGGCGAACCGGCCTGCCGGTACGTCCAGCCCCCGGCCTCGGTGGCCTCCATCGTGCCGCCGCGCACGACCGCGTCCCGGTCGGCGGGGGTCTCGCCGAGGAGTTCGGATACGGTCGTACCGTAGATACGGGCGAGTGAGAGCAGCATCGGGAGCGAGGGCTGACGCTGCCCGGTCTCCAGGCGGGAGAGGTGCGCCGGGGACAGGCCGGCGGATCCGGCGGCGGCCTCCAGGGTGAGGGCGGCGCGGCGGCGCAGTTCGCGGAGCTGGGGCGCGACGGCGGGAAGTTCCGGGGATTCCGGGACCTCCGCACCGTCCGCCTCGTCCGGCGAGAGGGCAGGGCTCATGCTGTCGATTCAGCCAGAGCCATGCCCCTCCGGCAACTTTCTTGCCTCAGAGGCAAAAGCCACCGACTTGAGCCAGGGCGCCCTCAGCGGTTCGCCACCGCCTGCTTGATCAGCGTCTTGCTGAAGTCCCACATCAGTCCGCCGCCACTGTGCGCGTCGTCCATGACAGCCGTGAACGCCTCGACGAACCGCTCGACGTCGGCTTCGTTCACCACGAGCGGCGGGATCAGTTTGATGACTTCGAGGTGGTCACCGGAGACCTGCGTCAGGATCCGGTGCTTCTGGAGCAGCGGCACCACGACCATCTGCGCGAACAGGCCCTTGCGTGCGGCCTGCAGCATCGCCCAACGGCTGCGCAGCTTGAGGGACTTGGGGCGGCCGAACTCGATGCCGACCATCAGGCCGCGGCCGCGTACGTCGCTCAACAGCTCGTAGCGGTCGATGAGTTCGGTGAGTTTCGACGTGAGCAGCTCGCCCATCGCCCGCGCGTTCGCGACCGTCTCCTCGTCCTCCATGACCGACAGGACGGCGAGGCCCGCCGCCATCGCCTGCGCGTTGGAGCCGAAGCTCGCCGAGTGGACGAGGACCCGGTCCATGGACGAGTAGACCTTCTTGAAGATCCAGTCCTTGCCGAGCGTCGCGCCGACCGGCACATATCCGCCCGACAGCGCCTTCGCGACGCACACCAGGTCCGGTTCGACGCCCTCCTCGTGCTGGTAGGCGTAGAAGTCGCCGGTGCGGCCGAGTCCCGTCTGCACCTCGTCGGCGATCAGCAGCGCCTTGTGCCCCCGCAGCAGCTCCTGCGCGGCCCGCAGATAGCCGGGCGGCGCCTCGTACACGCCCTTGCCCTGGATCGGTTCGACGATGAGCCCGGCGACGTCGCCCTTCTTCAACTCCCGTGCCAGCGCGTCGAGATCGCCGAGCGGGACCGGGGTGTCGGGCAGCAGCGGCGCGAAGCCGTCGCGGAAGCCGTCCTCACCGTTCACCGACAGCGCTCCGGTCGTCAGGCCGTGGAAGGCGTGTGCGCAGTACAGGATCCGCGGCTTGCCGGTCGCGTAGCGCGCGAACTTCAGCGCCGTCTCCACCGCCTCCGTACCGCTGTTGCCGAAGAACACCCGGTCCAGGTGCGGGCTGTGGGTGAGCAGCTTCTCGGCGAGCAGCCCCGGCAGCGGCTGGCAGTCGAACCGGGTGAGGTCCGCGAGCGAGGCATCCAACACATCGTGCAGCGCCTTGCGTACGACGGGGTGGTGCCGGCCGAGGCCCATGACGCCGAATCCGGCGAGCATGTCCAGGTAGTCGTTGCCGTCCGCGTCCCAGAAGTGCGCGCCCTCGGCCCGCTCGTAGACCTTGTCGAAGCCGATGGTGTGGAGCATCTTCGGCAGCTGGTGGTTGAGGTACTTGGTGTGCAGCTCGTACCGTTCGGCGCCGCGCTCGGCGAGCAGCGTGCCGAGGTCGAACTCCTTGCTCATGTGTTGATCTCCTTGCCGGATTCGACAGGGCCGGGGTGCGCGGGCCGCATGGGGTGCCCGGGCCGCGCGGCCTTGAAGCCGAGACTCGTCGCGATCCGGCCCGCGATCTCCACGGGTGTCAGACCGATGTCGGCGAGCACCTCGCCGCGTTTGGCGTGCTCCAGGAACTGCTCGGGAATGCCGAACCTCCGTACGGGTACGTCGACTTCGGCCTCGCCGAGGGCGAGCGCGACCGCCGAACCGACGCCCGCCGCCTTGCTGTTGTCCTCGACGACGGCGACCAGCTCGTGCGCGGCGGCCAGCGGCGTGAGGTCGGGGTCGACGGGTTTGACCCACCGCGGGTCCACGACCGTGCAGTTGATGCCGCGCTCCTCAAGCAGGTCCGCGGCCTGTAGGCACACCGGCGCCATGACGCCGACCGAGACGAGGAGCACCCGCGCGTCCGGCGTCCGGTGCAGCACGTCGATGCCGCCGACCCGGTCGACCGCCGCGATCGGCGCGCCCACCGACTCCTTGGGGAACCGCAGCATGGTCGGCGCCTCGTCGACGGCGACCGCTTCCCGCAGCTGCGCCCGGAGTTGGTCGGCGTCGCGCGGCGCGGCGATCCGCAGACCCGGTACGACCTGGAGCACGGACATGTCCCACATGCCGTTGTGGGAGGGGCCGTCGGCGCCGGTGACCCCGGCCCGGTCGAGCACGAAGGTGACCCCGCACTTGTGCAGTGCGACGTCCATCAACAGCTGGTCGAAGGCCCGGTTCAGGAAGGTCGCGTACACGGCAACCACCGGGTGCAGCCCGCCCGTTGCGAGTCCGGCGGCCGACACGGCGGCGTGCTGTTCGGCGATCCCGACGTCCCACACCCGCTCGGGGAACTCCTGGGCGAACTTGGTGAGCCCCACCGGGTGCAGCATCGCCGCGGTGATCGCGACGACGTCCTCCCGCTCGCGCCCGATGGCCGCGATCTCGTCGCCGAACACCGAGGTCCAGGAAGGCCCGTTGGACGGCGCGAGCGGCTCGCAGGTGAGCGGGTCCATCACGCCGACGGTGTGGAAGCGGTCGGCCTCGTCGGCGAGCGCGGGCTCGTAGCCGCGGCCCTTCTCGGTCAGGCAGTGCACAAGTACGGGGCCGTGGAAGCGTTTTGCGCGCCGCAGGGCGGATTCGACGGCGCCCACGTCGTGGCCGTCGATGGGACCCACGTACTTCAGGCCCAGGTCCTCGAACATGCCCTGCGGCGCGAACGCGTCCTTGAAGCCCTTCTTCGCGCCGTGCAGCGACTCGTAGACCGTGTGCCCGACCACGGGGGTCTTCAGCAGCACGTCCTTGCCCCAGGCCAGCACCTTCTCGTACGAGTCCGTGGTGCGCAGCGTCGCCAGATGGTTGGCGAGGCCGCCGATGGTGGGCGCGTACGAGCGCTCGTTGTCGTTGACGACGATGATGAGCGGCCGGTCCTTGGCGGCCGCGATGTTGTTCAGCGCCTCCCAGGCCATGCCGCCGGTCAGCGCGCCGTCCCCGATCACGGCGACGACGTGCCCGCGCTCGCCCTGCACCTGGCGTGCCTTGGCGAGGCCGTCGGCCCAGCCGAGCGCCGTGGAGGCGTGCGAGTTCTCCACGATGTCGTGCTCGGACTCCTCGCGCGAGGGGTAGCCGGACAGGCCGCCCTTGCCGCGCAGCTTGGAGAAGTCCTGGCGGCCCGTCAGGAGCTTGTGCACATAGCTCTGGTGACCGGTGTCCCACACGAGGCGGTCGACCGGCGATTCGAAGACCCGGTGCAGCGCGATGGACAGTTCCACCACGCCGAGGTTCGGCCCGAGGTGACCCCCCGTCCTCGCGACCGCGTGGATCAGGAACTCCCTGACCTCATGGGCCAGTTCGCCGACCTCCTCCTCGCTCAGTGCCTTCAGGTCGCGCGGCCCCCGGATGGATTCCAGTATCGTCACGCTCGAGCCCCCTTCCCATCCGTACTTAAGAACTCAGCACTTAAGAACTCAGCTCACGGTGACGTCGGGCGCTCCCGACACGACGCCGTCCTTCTCCATCTGTTCGGCGATCTTCATCGCCTCTTCGATCAGCGTCTCGACGATCTTCGACTCGGGCACCGTCTTGATGACCTCGCCCTTGACGAAGATCTGGCCCTTGCCGTTGCCGGACGCGACACCGAGGTCC
The DNA here is from genome assembly GCF_035798155.1 of Streptomyces endophyticus. Taxonomy (NCBI): domain Bacteria; kingdom Bacillati; phylum Actinomycetota; class Actinomycetes; order Kitasatosporales; family Streptomycetaceae; genus Streptomyces; species Streptomyces endophyticus. The sequence goes on from NZ_JAOZYC010000122.1 coordinate 205,029, forward strand.
GCCTCGCGGGCCTCGCCGGGGCCGTTGACCACGCACCCCATGACAGCCACCCGCAGCGGCACCTCCATGCCGTCGAGCCCGGCGGTCACCTCGTCGGCGAGCTTGTAGACGTCCACCTGCGCGCGCCCGCAGGACGGGCACGACACGATCTCCAGGCGGCGCTGGCGCAGGCCCAGCGACTCCAGGATCTGGATGCCGACCTTGCACTCCTCGGCGGGCGGCGCGGACAGCGAGACCCGGATGGTGTCGCCGATGCCCTCGGACAGCAACGCCCCGAAGGCGACAGCGGACTTGATGGTTCCCTGGAAGGCGGGTCCTGCCTCGGTGACACCCAGGTGCAGCGGGTAGTCGCACGCGGCGGCGAGCTGCCGGTACGCGTTGACCATGACCACCGGGTCGTTGTGCTTCACCGAGATCTTGATGTCCCGGAAGCCGTGCTCCTCGAAGAGCGAGGCCTCCCACAGCGCCGACTCGACGAGGGCCTCCGGGGTCGCCTTCCCGTACTTCTGGAGCAGCCGCTTGTCCAGCGAGCCGGCGTTGACCCCGATACGGATCGGTGTGCCGGCGTCCGATGCCGCCCGCGCGATCTGCTTCACCTTGTCGTCGAACTGCTTGATGTTGCCCGGGTTCACGCGCACCGCCGCGCACCCCGCGTCGATGGCGGCGAACACGTACTTCGGCTGGAAGTGGATGTCCGCGATCACGGGGATCTGCGACTTGCGCGCGATGGTCGCGAGCGCGTCCGCGTCGTCCTGCGTCGGGCAGGCCACACGCACGATCTGGCAGCCGGAGGCGGTCAGTTCGGCGATCTGCTGAAGCGTCGCCCCGATGTCGGACGTCCGCGTCGTCGTCATCGACTGTACGGAAACGGGTGCCCCGCCTCCCACGGCCACCGGTCCGACCTGGATCTGACGGCTGATCCGCCGTTCAGCGATGGGTCGGACCGGCACCTCGGGGAGGCCCAGTGAAACAGGGTCTCCATTCATGACGCGCTCACCCACGGTTCCCGGCGACGGTCTCGGACATGGCGCGAATGGACTCCTTCAGCGATCCCATCGTGGCGAGCACGGCGGTCGGCTCGTAGCCGCAGTGCGCCATGCAGTTGTCGCAGCGCGGGTCCTTGCCGCGGCCGTAGGCGTCCCAGTCGGTCTTCTCGATGAGCTCCTTGTACGTGGGTACGTACCCGTCGGCCATCAGGTAGCAGGGCTTCTGCCAGCCGAAGAGCGAGTAGTTCGGGATGGCCCACGCGGTGCACGGGAAGTCGACCTTGCCCTCGAGGAAGTCGAGGAACAGGGGCGAGTGGTTGAGCCGCCAGCGCCGCCGGTTGCCGCCCGTGAACGCCTTCTTGAAGAGCTCACGGGTCTGCGTGACGCCCAGGAAGTGGTCCTGGTCGGGCGCCTTCTCGTAGGCGTACGCGGGCGAGATCATCATCTCGTCGACCTGGAGGTCGTCGTTGAGGTAGTTGAGCACCTCGATGATGTTCTGCGGGGTGTCCGTGTTGAAGAAGGTCGAGTTCGTGGTGACCCGGAAGCCGCGCTGCTTGGCCTCCTTGATCGCCTCGACCGCCTCGTCGAAGACACCTTCCTTGGCGACGGACTCGTCGTGCCGCTCGCGCATGCCGTCGATGTGCACCGTGAAGGCGAAGTACGGCGAGGGCGTGAACTTCTCCATCTTCTTGCGCAGCAGCATGGCGTTGGTGCACAGGAAGACGTACTTCTTCTTGGCCACCAACTGACGCACGATCTCATCGATCTGAGGGTGCATCAGCGGCTCGCCGCCCGCGATGGACACCATCGGGGCGCCCGATTCGAGGACGGCGCCGACGGCCTGGGCGACCGGCATGCGCTGCTTGAGCACCCCGGCCGGGTGCTGGATCTTTCCGCAGCCCTCGCACTTCAGATTGCAGGCGAAGAGCGGTTCCAATTCGACGATGAGCGGAAACTTGTCCCGCCGGCGGATCTTCTGTTCAGCGAGATACGTCGCAACCTTGATGGATTGACGAAGCGGCATGGCCATCTGGGCTCACCTCCGAGGGAGCAGCAAAGAACGGTGCCATTCAAAAAAGGCGGGAAGGACGGCACGAAGGACACGGAACGCCGATAGTCCACCGCGAACCGTGCCGATCCTGACGAGTTCATGTTCTGGAGCGTCCACGACCACCCGGACGGCGGCAACCGGACGCCTCCCGGCGCCACCGGCCGCCCGCAGGGTCGCGGCCGACTCCATGTCGACGGCGATCGCGCCGGTCGCGAGCAGGTCGGCGCGCTCGTGCCCGCGCACCACGTGGTCCGAGCCGGTCAGCGGCCCGGTGTGCACGGTCCTGCCGGGCACGGCCCTGACCAGCTCCTTGACCAGGAGATCCGTGCCCGCGCACGGCGTGGCGCCGTGCGCGTCGCGGGTCTCCTCGGCCACGACCAGGTCGCCGGGGTGCATGCCGGGCGCGAGCCCGGCGCAGAACCCGGTGGCCACGACGGCGGCGTCGCGCAGCACGGCGTCACCGAGGGCGCGGGTCACCGCCTGCTCGGCGGCCTTGGGCCCCATGCCCGTACGCAGCACGGTCACGGGGCTCGTGGCCCCGGCCCGGCTGCCGCTGCGCAGCGCGAGGTGCTCGATGCCGAGCGCACAGGCGACCAGCAGCGGCGCGGTGTCCGACGGTCGGCCCGTCGGCGATGCGGTCATCAGCTCCCCTTGGCGGCGGCGCCCTTGTCGCTGAAGGGCTCGCCGTGGACGTACCGGCCGAGCGCGGTCAGCGGGAACACCTGCCGGTACAGGTGGTAGTTGATCGAGAAGTCCCAGGGGAAGCCGGTACCGGTGAAGTACGGCTCGTCCCAGGTCCCGTCCTCGGTCTGGGTGTCGGCGAGATACGTGACGCCGCGCTCGACGGCCTTCGACTCCCGCTCCCCCGCCGCGAGCAGCGCGAGCAGCGCCCAGCCGGTCTGCGAGGCGGTCGAGGCGCCGTGCCCCTTCCAGTCCTCGTAGCGGTACGAGCGCAGGTCCTCGCCCCAGCCGCCGTCCTCGTTCTGGACGGACTCCAGCCAGCTGACGGCCCGTCTGATCGCGGGGTGCGAGGCGGGCAGGCCGGCCGCGATCAGGGCGGGCACCACGGAGCCGGTGCCGTAGACGTAGTTGACGCCCCAGCGGCCGAACCAGGCGCCGCTGTCCTCCTGTTCGGCGAGCAGCCACTCGATGCCGCGCCGGGTGCGCGGGTCGCGCGTGTGGCCCTCAATGGCGAGCATCTCGACGACGTGCCCGGTGACGTCGGCGGACGGTGGGTCGATGACCTCGCCGAAGTCGCAGAACGGCAGCCGGTTGGGGAACGGGCTGGTGTTGTCGACGTCGAAGGCGCCCCACGCGCCGTTCTTCGACTGCATCCCGAGGTTCCAACGCACACCGCGCTCGATGGCCCGCTCGACGCGCGCCTTGTCGGGGTGGTTCACCCGGCGCAGCGCGAGCACGACCTCGGCGGTGTCGTCGATGTCGGGGTAGTTGTCGTTGTCGAACTCGAACGCCCAGCCGCCGGGCTCCAGTTGGGGCTTGCGCACGGACCAGTCGCCCGGCCGGTCGATCTGCTCGGTGATCATCCACTCGGCGGCCCTGACGAGCGCCGGGTGGTCGGCGGGCAGGCCCGCGTCGGCGAGCGCGATCGTCGCCAGACAGGTGTCCCACACCGGCGACTGGCAGGCCTCGATCATCCGGGCCCCGTCCTCGCGCCACACGGCGAACCGGTCCAGGGAGGCCAACCCGGCCTTGAGGACCGGGTGTTCGAGGTCGTAGCCGAGCAGGTGGAGCGCGATGACGGAGTAGACGGCGGGCGGCTGGATGCCGCCCCAGCAGCCGTCGTTCTCCTGGCGCTCGATGATCCAGCGGGCCGCGGAGTTGACCGCGGCCTTGCGCAGCCGCTTCAGGGCCACCTTGTGGTAGCCGTGCATGATCTTGTCGAGCCGCTGGAACGCTCCGTCCCAACTCGCCACCGGGGCAAGGGGCTTGGCGGGGTTCGGATCGCGGGCATCCGTGTGCAGCTCGTCCAGCGGGAACGGCGCGGGGCGCACCGGGCGCTTCGCGGAGACCACGGTGAGCGGCACGATCGTCTGCCGGGCCCAGCAGCCGAAGTCGTAGATGTTGAGCGGCATCCACTTGGGGAAGTAGATGAGCTCCGGCGGCAGTTCGGGGAGGTCGTCCCACTTCCACCAGCCGAACAGGGCCAGCCAGATCCGGGTGAACACGCGACTGGCGGCGATGCCGCCGCGCTCGCGGACCCACGCGGAGGCCTTGGCCATGTGCGCGTCGTCCGGGGAGTCACCGGCCAGGCGCAGCGCGACGTACGCCTCGATGGTGGTGGACAGCTCGCCGGGCCCGCCGTAGAAGGTGGCCCAGGTGCCGTCCTCGCGCTGCTCGCCGCGGATGAACAGCGCGGCCGCGTCGGTGGTGGCCTTGTCCCTGATGCCGAGGAACTGGCGCAGCAGCAGGTCTTCGGCGTCCATCGTCACGTTCGTGTCGAGGTCGCCCTTCCACCAGCCCCGGTCGTCCTGCCGCGCGAGCAGGAAGTCCGTGGCGCGCTGTATGGCTCGGCCGGCGGCGGCGTCGGTCCCGGCCGCCCCGGGGGTCGTGTCGGTCAGTTGGGCAGTGGTGGCCGAGGTCGTCTGCGGTGCCGTGGCGCCGGAGCTTCCGTCGGTCGTCGCTGTCATGGCTATCCCTTCATGCAGTGGTTCTGATGCTGGGTAACCGTCGGCCGGGGCCCTGGCGGGACACCGGCCGGCGACTGCGAGTCATATGCGGCCGATAGTGATCATCTCTTTCGTACGACGACGAAGTCGGCGAGCGCCACGAACTCGGCGCGCACCGTGGCTGGCATCTGGACGGAGTCCAGGGCTTCGAGGGCGACGGCGTACTGGCGCCGCGCTTCTTCGGCGGTCCACTCGCGCCCGCCGGCCTCCTCGATGAGGGCGGCGCGGGCGGCGAAGTCCGCCTCGGTGAAGGTGTCGAAGTCGACGTCCTTGGCGTCGGCGGCCAGGAGCTCGCCGAGCTGCTCGGAGGCCGGTCCACCGGCGCCGAGCGCGGCGACGACCGGCAGGGACTTCTTGCGCTGGCGCAGGTCGCTCCAGGTCTGCTTGCCGGTCGACTCGGGGTCGCCCCAGATGCCGAGCAGGTCGTCGACGGCCTGGAAGGCGAGGCCCAGGTGGTAGCCGTACTTCTCCAGGGCGTCGGCTGTCGCGTCGTCGGCGCCGCCGAGGACCGCGCCGATGGAGGAGGCGCAGGCGAGCAGGGCGCCCGTCTTGTTGCCCTCCATCTCCAGGCACTCCACGACGCTGACGCGCTCGCGGTGCTCGAAGCCGATGTCCTGCGCCTGGCCGTCGATGAGGGCGCGGGTCGCGGTGGTCAGGCGCCGTGTGGCGCGGCCCGCGTCGACGGTCTCCAGCTCCAGGATGACCTCGTTGGCGAGCGCGAAGAGGGCGTCGCCGACGAGGATCGCCTGGGCGGGACCGTGCACCTTCCACACGGTGTCGCGGTGGCGGCGCTGCTCGTCGCCGTCCATCAGGTCGTCGTGCAGCAGCGAGAAGTTGTGGACGAGCTCGACCGCGACGGCGCCCGGCACGCCGACCTCCGGGGCGGCGCCCGCGGCCTGTGCGGACAGCACGGCCAGGGCGGGGCGCACGGCCTTGCCGCCGTCACCGTCGGCCGGGTTGCCCGCGGCATCGATCCAGCCGAAGTGGTAGGCGGCGACGGTGTCCATCGGGGATGCCAGGCGGTCCACCGCCGCCTTCAGCACGGGGGTGGCCAGGGTTCGGCCGCGCTCCAAAAGCGCGGTCACGTCCACCGCGTCGGCAGCCTCAGGGGCCGAGGGCACAGGTGGCACAGTCTCTCCTTGTTGGCTCAAATTCACCGGGTCATGGCCGCTCGGGACACCCCGTCCGACCTGCTCTCCGGCCGGGGGTCCGGGGGTTGTCCCCCGGGTGGATACAGCCGGATTCGCCGTTGTCGGCTTTTCCACCGTACGAAGTTCGCTGGTCACGCCGCCTCCCGGTACAGATGGCCGCGGGGGCGGCCGAGCGCGGCGAGCGCCGCGTCGGCGGCGCTGGTGCCGCTGCGGACAGCGCCTTCCATGGTCGCGGGCCACCCGGTGGCGGTCCACGCGCCGGCCAGGTACAGGCCGGGGGCATTGGTGCGGGCCGTGGGCCGCAGCGCGCCGACTCCGGGGGTCGGCGCGAAGGTCGCCGTCCGCTCCCGGGTGACGAAGAAGTCGTGGACGGTGGCACCGCGCGCGGCGGGCAGCAGCCGCTCCAGCTCCGGCAGGTACCGCTCGCGCAGGGTGGCGACCGGCGCGTCGATCTCGTCCTGCGCGGCCGACTGGGAGACGGCGAGGTACTGGGCGCCCGGCAGCGTACGGGCCAGGCCGGAGGCGTCCGTGCGGTCGAAGACCCACTGGACGGGCGAGCCGAGCGCGGTGAAGAAGGGCTGCTTGAGGACCTTGCGGCCGTAGACGACGTGCAGGTTGAGGATCGGCGCGGTGCCGATGTCGAGCAGCCGGCCGGCGTCGTCGAGGGCTCCCGCGGGCAGCAGGTCGTGCGCCTCGCGCTGCGGGACGGCGAGCACGACGGTGTCGGCGGCGAGGAGCTGGCCGGAACCTTCCGGCCCCTCGGGAACCTCGACGGCCCAACGGCCGTTGTCCGTACGGGAGATGGAGGTGACGCGTGTACGGAGTTCGGTGCGTACGCCCGCGGAGTCGAGCGCCTTGCGGGCGAGAGTGTCGTGGAGTTCACCGAGGGGCACCTTGGCCCACCCGATGTCGGCGGCGCCGGGCTCGGACAGCAGCCCGGTCTTGAAGACCATGGCGGCCAGGCCAAGCGAGGACTCGCCCGCCACGGCGTTCAGGGTCGCGACGCCGACGAGGTCCCACAGCGCCTCGATGGCCCGCTGCGTCTGACCGTGTTCGGCCAGCCAGGAGCCGAAGTCCCGTTCGTCGAGCGCCGGATCGGCGGGGTCGAGGCCCTTGAGGGCGAGCGCGGCGCGGCCGACGTTGGCGCGCTCGGCGAGCGACAGGTGCGGGTACGTGGCGAGGCTCTTGGCCAGGTGCAGCGGCACGGGCAGCGCGGTGCGCCGCAGCCGGCCGAGTCGGTTCTTCTCGGCGTCGAGTACGGGCACGTCGAGTCGTTCCTGCAGGGGCGCGAGGGAGGTGGCGTCGACGCGGTCGAGGAACCAGCGGTAGGCGGTGCAGCAGCGCAGGTACACGTGCTGGCCGTTGTCGACGGTGAGGTCGCCGCGCTTGAAGGAGAACGCCAGGCCGCCGAGCCGGGGGCGCCCTTCGAGGAGGGTGACGTCCATGCCGCCGTCGGCGAGCGCGAGCGCGGACGTGATCCCCGCGAGCCCACCGCCGACGACCACCGCGGTGGGCCGCACGCGGTCCGCGGCGTCGTCCGCCTCGGGCACGTCGTCCGGCGTGGTCCCCTCGCTCATGCGCCCTCCCCCTGGGTGGTGCCTACGGTGGTGCGTACGGCCCGCGTGGGGCCGGTTTCGACGGGTGTGGCGAACACGCGACCGACCGTTGCATGCAGGGACGCGGCGCCGCGGCGGAGGGTTGCCCGCCGCTTGGTTCTCGCCCTGTCACCCTGGCCCGCGATGTCCATCAGGCGCGCCTCCTGATGGTGCCGCGGGTGGCGCCGCGCACGACGGTGCGGGTGTCCAGGCCCGACAGGCCGCGCACGGCGACGTACGCCTTCTCGTGGCCGGGCAGCGAGACCCGGCCGCGCAGCACGGCCTCGGGGTCGCGCTCGATGCGGTCGAGCAGCCGGCGGTAGATGCCGGCCATGGCGGCGACGCAGGCGCCGGAGCGCCGGTCGAGCATGGGCAGCAGCCGGTAGCCCTCGGCGAACAGGGCACGGGCGCGGCGCACTTCGAAGTGCACGAGCCCGGCGAAGTCCGAGCCGGCCGGGGGCACGGAGCCGTGGAACCCGGCGGAGCAGCCGAACTTCGCGAGGTCGTCGGCGGGCAGATAGGTGCGCCCGTCCCCGGCGTCCTCGCGCACGTCGCGCAGGATGTTGGTCAGTTGCAGCGCGAGCCCGAGCGTGTCGGCCAGCTCCGGCGCCCGCTCGACGCCGCGCGCCCCCGGTTCCGTGCCGAACACGCCCAGCGAGACCCGCCCGATGGCGCCTGCGACGCACCGGCAGTAGACCTTCAGGTCCTCCCAGGTCTCGTAGGTCTCGCCGCGCAGGTCCATCAGGACACCGTCGATCAGTTCGTCGAGCGCGTCCAGCGGGACAGGGAAGCGGCTCGCGGCATCGGCGAGGGCGACGGCCACCGGGTCGGTGTCGTCCTCCTCGACCTTGCCGTCCTGGACGCGGCCGAGCAGCGCCCTGGTCTCGTCGAGCCGGTGCGCCTTGATGTCGGGCTCCAGGCCGCCGTCGCCGATGTCGTCGACGCGGCGCGAGAACGCGTACAGGGCCGACATGGCGCGCCGCTTCGCGGTCGGCAGCAGCCGGATACCGTAGGCGAAGTTGCGGGCCTGTTGCCCGGTGACGGTCTCGCAGTAGCTGTATGCGGCGAGCACCGGCGCCGACATGGTCTGGTCAGACTCCACGGTCTTGCTCACCCCTCTCCTCGCAGAGTCGCTCCCACCTCGCGCAGCAACCGCGCCTTGGTGGGTTTGGGTGGTCCCGGAAGCACGTCGTACGAAACGGCGGAGATCGCGTGGACCGCCGCTTTCCCCCCTGCGACGAACCCTGCCAGCAGCAGCTTCAGCCTGCCGTGGACGCTACCCACCAGGGGGGTGCCTTCATTCAGCAGCTTCAGGGCGCGTTCGGCCTCGTACGCGACCAGCGCGCGCACCGATGCGCCCGCGCTCGGCGCGGCGAGATCCGTCTCGTCGACGTGGAACTTCTTCAGGTCTTGGGCCGGCAGGTAGATCCGGTCGCGGCCCAGGTCCTCGGCCACGTCCTGGAGGTGCTCGACGATCTGGAGTCCGGTGCAGACCGCGTCCGAGAGGCGGATGCGCTCGGGGGTCGCGGTGCCGGTGATGGCCAGGACGAGACGGCCCACGGGGTTGGCGGACAGCTCGCAGTAGGCGAGCAGGTCGTCGTACGTCTCGTAGCGCGTGACCAGCTGGTCCTGGCGGTTCGCGGCGATGAGGCCGAGGAACGGTTCGGGGGTCAGCGAGCGGCGGCGGACGGTGGGCTGCAGCGCCGCCAGGAGCGGGTGGCGGGGCGTGCCGTCGAAGACCTGCCGCAGGTCGGCCTCGAAGGCGTCCAGCATCGCGAGGCGGTCGTGCGCCCGATCGGGTGACACGCCCAGGAAGCGGGCGTCCGCGCCGCCGGGGGCGAGGTCGCCGTCGCCGATGTCGTCGACGAGGCGCGCGAACCCGTATACGGCCATCAGGTCGTCGCGCCAGGCACGCGGCAGGAAGAAGGGGGCCACCGGGAAGTTCTCCTCGGCGGCCTTGTCGAGGGTGGCGCTCACCGGGCTCGCTGAATCTCCAGGGCTCTCGGCGCGCACTCGGGCGTGCTCGCTCACCGGGCGCGGCCCACTTCCCCGAGGACGGCGAAAGCCCCGCGGAGCTGGAGAGTTTCCATAGCCATTGCCGTCACAACTCCCGTTCTACACTGCGGACCCAATGCATCTCATTTCGGACACGCCGCCCGGCCGCCCGCGCGGCCGCCCAGCCCCGCAGGGGTCGGGATGTCGCGCCTTATCGCCCCACATGCCGCGATTGAGGCCGGTACAGCTTACGTTGTACAACGCCCGCCCTCGCGTCGGGGTGTTCTGCACATCACAACAACACACCGATTGACGCCAAGATTCCTTCAGGGCAAGGAAGTTGACCCACCCTTGACCGTGATCGCCAATTACTTGGTACCTACAGGCATATCAGAGGCCCCACCGGACGGAAGCCGGTAGGGCCTCATATGACGTGGTCCAGAGTCGGGCGGTTACTTACCCGTGAACTTCTCGTACTCCTTGAGTACCTCGGCCGTCGGACCGTCCATACGCAGTTCCCCGCGCTCCAACCAGAGAACGCGTTCACAGGTGTCGCGGATGGACTTGTTGTTGTGACTCACCAGGAAGACCGTGCCGGCCTCCTTGCGCAGCTCGCGGATGCGGGCCTCGGAGCGCTTCTGGAACTTGCGGTCACCGGTGGCCAGCGCCTCGTCGATCATCAGCACGTCGTGGTCCTTGGCGGCCGCGATGGAGAAGCGCAGGCGCGCGGCCATGCCGGACGAATACGTCCGCATCGGCAGCGTGATGAAGTCGCCCTTCTCGTTGATGCCGGAGAAGTCGACGATCTGCTCGTAGCGCTCCTTGATCTCCTCGCGGGACATGCCCATGGCGAGACCGCCGAGAATCACGTTGCGCTCGCCCGTCAGGTCGTTCATCAGGGCCGCGTTCACGCCGAGCAGCGAGGGCTGGCCGTTCGTGTAGACCTTGCCCTTCTCGGCCGGCAGCAGGCCCGCGATGGCGCGCAGCAGGGTCGACTTGCCGGAGCCGTTCGACCCGATGAGGCCGATGGCCTCGCCGCGGTACGAGGTGAAGGAGACGCCCTTGACGGCGTGCACCTTGCGCACGCCGCGCTCGTCGCCGCGCTTGATGATCCGGCTCAGTGCCGAGGTGGCGCTGCCCTTGCCGGTCTTGGCGCCGTTGACGCGGTACACGATGTGCAGCTCGTCGGCGATGACCGTCGGGACATGCGCGTCGGTGGGTTTGTCGAGATCAGCCACGGCCGTACCGCTCCTCTGCCTTCCAGAAGTAGACGAAGCCGAGCGCCGCGACGACCACGGCCCAGCCCAGCGCCAGGGCCCACACGTGCGGCGGCAGGTTCTCGCCGCCGTAGCCGTCGATCAGCGCGTAGCGCATCAGGTCCATGTAGACCGCCGCCGGGTTCCACTGGAGCACGTCCGCGATCCACGCCGGCTTGCCCTCCAGCATGATCGGGATGGAGAACATGACACCGGACGCGTACATCCACGTACGCATGACGAACGGCATCAGCTGCGCGAGGTCCGGGGTCTTCGAGCCGGCCCGCGCCATGATCAGTGCCAGGCCCATGTTGAACAGGAACTGCATCGCGAGGGCCGGGACGATCAGCAGCCACGACAGGCTCGGGTAGCTGCCGAAGCCGCACGCCACGACGAACAGCACGATCATCGAGAACAGCAGTTGCTGAAGCTGCTGCAGGGCGAAGGAGATGGGCAGCGAAGCGCGCGGGAAGTGCAGCGCACGCACGAGGCCCAGGTTGCCCGAGATCGCGCGGACGCCCGACATCACCGAGTTCTGCGTGAAGTGGAAGACGAACACGCCCGTCACCAGGAACGGGATGTAGACGTCGTGCGACATGCCCCGGTCGGCGCCGAGGATCAGGCCGAAGATCAAGTAGTAGACGAGGGCGTTCAGCAGCGGCGTCGCCACCTGCCAGACCTGGCCGAGCTTGGCCTGGCTGTACTGGGCGGTCAGCTTCGCCTGCGAGAAGGCGAGGATGAAATGGCGCCGGCCCCACAGCTGCCGTGCGTACTCGAACAGACCCGGGCGGGCCCCGCTGACGGTCAAGCCGTACTTGGCGGCGAGCTCGCGCCGGGAGAGCCCGTCATCGGGCGACGGGGGCGCGCTCACCGCGACACCGGCGTCATGCGTTGTCTCACTCACAAGAGGAACTTTCGTCTTCAAATGCACGGCCTGCCGTCAGGCACGAGCTTGTCAGATGACAGGGGGTCGGCCCAGTCGGGTCAGCCGCCACACCGTACGCCACTTCATGGGGCGCCTCGGCCCGCAGGGGGTCGTCCAGCCCTCCTTGAAACCGCCGAGCCAGGCCCTCAGCGCCGGGCCCGAGGGCCGGCGGGCCAGGGTGAGCAGCAGCCACACGCCGAGGTACACGGGCACCAGCGGTGCGGGCAGGTTGCGGCGGGCCAGCCAGACGCGGTTGCGGGCCACCATGCGGTGGTAGACCGCGTGCCGGGACGGGGCCGTGGTGGGGTGGTGGAGGACCATGTCGGCGCGGTAGTCGATCATCCAGCCCGCGTCGAGGGCACGCCAGGCGAGGTCGGTCTCCTCGTGGGCGTAGAAGAACTCGGCGGGCAGCGGCCCGGCCTCGGCGATGACCCGCGTACGGACGGCGTTGGCGCCGCCGAGGAACGTGGTCACGCGCGAGGAGTGCATCGGGTCGGACGCGCGCAGCCTGGGCACGTGCCGGCGCTGGGTCTCGCCGGTGTCCGGGTCCGCGATGCGGAAGCTGACGATGCCGAGCTTCGGGTCGGCGGCGAAGGCATCGCGGCACTTCTCGGCCGTGTCCGTCAGCGGCAGCAGCCCGTCGTCGTCCAGGAACATCAGGATGTCGACGTCGGAGCCGGACGGGCCGAAGGCCTCGATGCCGACGTTGCGTCCGCCGGGGATGCCGAGGTTCTCGGGCAGCTCGATGGTCCGCACGCCCTCAGGGACGTCCGGGACCGGGGAGCCGTTGCCGACCACGACCACCTCGACCGGGTCGCCGTCCTGCTTGGCGACCGAGTCGAGGAGGGCGCGCAGCTCGGCCGGCCGGTTGCCCATGGTGATGACAACCGCGCCGACCTTCGACCGCTGTGTCCCGCCGCTCACTTGAGCCTGCTCGAAGCGAGGATGGACACGAGGTGGAGCAGGGTCTGGAGGACCGCGATGCCCGCCAGGACGGCCACACCCAGGCGCGAGAAGAACAGGTCGCCCCGGATCTGGTCCACGATCGCCAGGACCAGGATCAGGAGCGTCGCCTCGATGCCCAGGATGAGCCGGTGGAACTTCAGCATCGCCGCGGCCCTGCGGGCCAGGGCCATGCCGGAGGAGCGCATCTCGGACGCGGACTCCTTGACCTGCTCCTTGCCGGTGGCCGCACGGGCCAGGCCGACCAGGTCCGTCTCGGCCTTGATCATGATGGCGCCGAGCGCGGCGAGCGTGCCGAGGAAGGCCCACAGCCAGTCGATCCGTCCCGTACCGAACAGGTCGGCGGCGCGCAGCCCGAAGCCGACGAGGACGGCGGCGTCGGTCAGATACGCACCGACCCGGTCCATCCACACGCCGGCCAGCGAGTACTGCTTGCGCCAGCGCGCGATCTCGCCGTCGACGCAGTCGAGCAGCAGGTACAGCTGCACGGCGACGACGCCGAGGACCGCGCCCCAGATGCCCGGCACCAGGAGCGCCGGGGCCGCGAGGACACCGCAGACGGTCATCAGGTAGGTCAGCTGGTTGGGCGAGACCTTGGTGTTCACCAGGTGGCGGTCCACACGCAGCGAGACCTCGCGCATGTAGAGCCGGCCCATCCAGTGCTCACCGCTCCTGCGGTCCTTCACCCCGGCGGGGTGAACGACCGGGCGGAGTTCAGCTACCGATGGCTTTTGCATAGTCGGCGTAGGCGTCCCTGATCTGATCGGTGGAGAGGTCGAGGTGTTCGAGGATCGTGAAGCGGCCCGGACGGGTCTGCGGCGCGAACTCGACGACCTTCACGAACTCGTCCACGGTGAAGCCGATCTCCTCCGGCAGCACGGGCAGGCCGTGCCGGCGCAGCACCTCGGCCATGTACGCGGACTGGTCGTGGGCACCGCGCAGGTGCATCGCGAAGGCCGCGCCCAGGCCGCACTGCTCGCCGTGGCTGGCGGCGCGCTTGGGGTAGAGGAGGTCGAAGGCGTGGTTGATCTCGTGGCAGGCACCGGAGGCCGGCCGCGAGTCACCCGAGACCGACATGGCGATACCGGTGAGGACCAGGCCCTCGGCGAGCACCTGCAGGAAGTCGTCGTCGCCGACGCCGCCGGGGTGCCGCAGCACCGCCTCGCCCGCCTGGCGGGCCATGGCGGCGGCCAGGCCGTCGATGTCCTCGCCGCGCTCGCGAACGCCCAGCTCCCAGTCCGCGACCGCGGAGATGTTGGAGAGGGCGTCACCGATTCCGGACCGTACGAAACGGACCGGGGCCTCGCGGATGATGTCGAGGTCGATGACGACGCCGATCGGGTTCGGCACACCGTACGAGCCGCGGCCCGCGTCGTTGTCGAGGGTCGCGACGGGCGAGCACAGGCCGTCGTGCGACAGGTTCGTCGCGACGGCGACCAGCGGCACGCCGACGCGCGACGCCGCGAACTTGGCGCAGTCGATGATCTTGCCGCCGCCGAGGCCGACCAGGGCGTCGTAGCGGTTCGACTTCTTGACGTCGTCAGCGAGCTTGATCGCGTCGTCGATGGTGCCGCCGCCGACCTCGAACCAGTCGGCGCGGGGCAGCGAGGGCTCCAGTCGGGCCCGCAGGGCGGCGCCCGAACCACCGCTGATCGCGATGGCCAGGCGCCCCGTGGACGACGAGATCCTCTGGTCGGCGAGGACCTTGGCCAGGTCGTCGAGCGCCCCCGGCCGGATGTCGACGACGACCGGCGAGGGAATGAGCCTCGTCAGTACTGGCACGCGATCTCCCGCCCCTTGGCCAGGTCGTCGTGGTTGTCGATCTCGACCCACGGAACGTCGCCGATGGGCGCGACGTCGACCTTGAAGCCGCGGTTCACGAGCTCCTGGTAGCCGTCCTCGTAGTACAGCTGCGGGTCACGCTCGTACGTGGCCTTCAGGGCGTCGGCCAGCTCGTCGGCGGCCTCGCCCTCGATGAGGGTGACGCCGATGTACTCGCCGGTGGCCTCGGACGGGTCCATCAGCTTCGTGATCTTCTGGACGCCCTTGTCGGGGTCCACGACGACCTTCATCTCCTCGTCGCCCAGGTCCTTGACCGTGTCGAGCGCGAGGATGATCTTCTTGCCGTCGCCGCGGGCGGCGAGCAGCGTCTTCTCGACGGAGACCGGGTGCACCGTGTCGCCGTTGGCGAGGATCACCGTGTGCTTCATGGCGTCACGGCCGCACCACAGGGAGTAGGCGTTGTTCCACTTCTCGGCCACGTCGTTCTCGATGAGCGTGAGCTTGAGACCGTACTTCGCCTCGAGCGCGGCCTGGCGCTCGTAGACGACCTCCTTGCGGTAGCCGACGATGATGCCGACCTCGGTGAGGCCGATCTCGGCGAAGTTCTTCAGCGTGAGGTCGAGTACGGAGAGCTCGTTCTCGGTTCCCTCGCCCACGACGGGCACGAGCGCCTTGGGGAGCGTCTCGGTGTAGGGGCGAAGCCGGCTGCCGGCGCCGGCGGCCAGGACGAGGCCGATCATGCGGGTTCTCCTTCATCGTGTACGGCGGGTGCTCCGCGCTGAGCGGAGGCGACCCAGAAGCGGATGCTCTCTGCGAGCACCACGAGTGCCACGGCCACGGCGAGCACCGTGAGCGCGATGGCGAAATCTGTGGGGATGAGCAGCGCGGCGAGGACCGTGACCACCAGTGTCCGGCCTTCGTGCCCGCCGATCGCCCGCACCAGCCAGTGCGGGGGCGCCCCGGCGTTGCCGCGAATGCGGTACACCGTGTCGTAGTGATGGTAGGCGACCGCCGCCACGAGGCCGAAAGCCGCGGGCAGGGCGCCCTGTACGTCCGCGCGGGCGGCGAGGACCAGGATCGTGAGGTACTCACCGGCCCGGAAGATCGGGGGCACGAGCCAGTCGAGGGCGCCCTTGAGGGGACGGGCGACGGCGAGGCCCGACGTGACGCAGTACACGGCCGCGGCCACGACAGGCCAGACGCTGCCGAAGTCCGTGAGCGCGCTCACGGCGACGACCACGACGGCTCCGACGGCGGCGACCACAGGGCCGATGACGAGGGCGGCCTTCGCCTTGAGGGTCTTGCCGATCACCTCGGAGAGCGGGCCGGAGTCGGCGAGGTCAGCGAGCGCCTCGGCGGCCCGGTCGGTACGGCGCGCCCTGCGGGTCAGCGAGCGCAGGACGCGGCCCGCGGTCGTGTAGCAGGCGGCGAGCGCGCAGCCGATGAGCAGCATGTAGAAGGTGATGCGCGGCGTGGTCAGCGCGGTGAAGAGCGCGATCAGCGCCCAGCGTTCACCGATCGGCAGGACGACCATGCGGCGGGCCCAGACGGTCCAGCCGACGGAGTCGAGCTTGCCGGACAGGGACGCGGTGGGGCTGGCCCCCGCCAATTCACCCAGCGCCTCGGCGTCGTGATTCGCCTCGTTGAACGAGAAGTCGATCACGTGCCGGCCGGTCTGAAGCACCATCGCGCCGAGTGCGAGGGCCCATACGTCGTCGCCGCTGGCGTTCGCGGCGCCGAGCGCGAGGCCCGCGTAGTAGGCGTACTCCTTGGCCCGGTCGAACGTCGCGTCCAGCCAGGCGCCCATCGTCGAGTACTGCAGCGAGTAGCGGGCGAGCTGCCCGTCGGTGCAGTCCAGGACGAAGGAGGCGAGCAGCAGGACGCCCGCCGCGACGAACCCGGCGCGGGTGCCGGTCGCCGCGCAGCCCGCGGCGATCAGCGCGACGAGCAGCGACGCGGTGGTGACCTGGTTCGGGGTCAGGCCCCGGCGTGCGCACCAGCGCGCGATGTAGCGGGAGTACGGGCTGATGCAGTAGGTGGTGAAGAAGCCGTCGCGCGCCTTGACCGCCGTACGCAGCCGGATCGCCTCGTCGTCGACGGCGGCGAGGGCCTGCCGGGCCTCGTTGCGGGCCTGCGGGTCGGCGGGCACCGCGGCGACGAGCTCACCGAGCTCGGGGTGGTGCACGTCGACGCCGTCCGTCTCCAGGCTCTTCGCCACGACGTCCGGGTCGACGCCGGTCCGCGCGACCGCGCGGGTCAGCGCCTGGCGGGCGGCGGGCTGCGCGGTGAGCGCACCGGGGATCGCCGACGCGGGAAAACGCGGGTCGGTGAGGCCGAGGCGCAGGGCGTGGACATGGCCCACGAAGCCCGCGTCCACGACCGCGACCCGCTGCTCGCCGGGGACGGCCGCGAGCGCCGCTTCGGCGTCCGCGGTGTCCGGGGCGAGCCGCACGTCGAAGCCGAGCGCCCGCAGATCTCCCTCAAGGGACGATCCGGGAACCGGCTGACCGGTGACGATGGCGGTCGACAGACGAACTCACTCCTTGGGTGCCGACGCGAGAGGGCGCCGGGCTCATGCATGGTGGAGCGCCCGGCGCGAATGCGCGGCCGGGCGGCATGTCGGCAGAGGCTATCGGATGGCGCAACCGGGCGTTCGCTGCCCGTTTACCGACCGATTGGCCCCTGTCTCATGCGGTCCGCGCAGGGCCGACCGCGCGCTCATCATTGACGATCAAGTACGCGGGCCACAAACCAGGGGTGGCCCGGGTCCGTAACCGGGGGTAGCCGGTGGCGCGAACCGGGGCGAGCCCGGTTCGGTCTTAGGGTGGTGCGCCATGACGTGGCTGATCACCGGCGGAGCCGGATACATCGGGGCCCATGTGGCGCTGGCTATGACGGAGGCGGGCGAGCGGGTCGTCGTCCTCGACAACGTGACCTCGGGGGTGCCCTCCCGGCTTCCCGAGGCGATCCCGCTGGTGCGCGGCTCGGCGCTGGACACCGAGTTGGTGGCCCGGGTGTGCGCGGAGCACGAGGTGACGGGCGTCGTCCATCTCGCCGCGCACAAGCAGGTCGGCGAGTCGGTGGAGAAGCCGGAGCTGTACTACCGGGACAACGTGGGCGGGCTCGCCGCGCTCCTGGAGACGGTCGCGGCGGCCGGGGTGCGCCGCTTCGTGTTCTCCTCGTCGGCGGCCGTCTACGGCAATCCGGATGTGGGCCTCATCACCGAGTCCACGGCCACCGCGCCCGTGAACCCGTACGGCGAGACGAAGCTCGCGGGCGAGTGGCTGGTGCGGGCGGCCGGGCACGCGCACGGCATGGCGACGGTCTGCCTGCGCTACTTCAACGTGGCGGGCGCGGCGGCGCCGGAGCTCGCGGACATCGGCGTCTACAACGTGATCCCGATGGTCTTCGACCGCCTCACCCGCGGCGAGTCCCCGCGGATCTTCGGCGACGACTACCCGACCCCGGACGGCACCTGCGTACGTGACTACATTCACGTCGCCGACCTCGCCGAGGCGCACCTGGCGGCGGCCCGCCGGCTGTCCGGGCCCGACGCAAGCGGGGATCTGACGCTCAACATCGGCACCGGGCAGGGCGCCTCCGTGCGTGAGCTGATCGACGTGATCGCGGAGGTGTCGGGGAACCGCACCCCCGCGATCGTCGAACCGCGCCGCCCGGGCGACGCCCCGCGCGCGGTCGGCTCCTCCGCGCTCGCCGAGAAGGAGCTCGGCTGGAGCGCGCGGCGCGACGTGCGCGAGATGGTCGGGTCGGCCTGGGCCGGCTGGTGCCTTCGGCACCCCGAGGCGACCGGGAAGTGATCTCCGCGGTGCCCTGACCTGCGTACACGCGGCACATCGTTTACGCAGGTCAGGGCACATGACAACGGTGTTCAGCGCCATGTTTGCGGATACCCCCTACCCGTAGTTCACTGTGATCGTCGCCCCCGACCAGGGCAACGCGCCGGATCGATACGTAGGGGGATTTCGATGGGCCTCGGGCACGATCACGACCACGGGCACGGTCACGGACCGACGACCGGGACGGCCGCGGCCGCCCACCGCGGGCGGCTGCGGATCGCGCTGTCGATCACGATCACCGTGATGGTGGTGGAGATCATCGGCGGCATCGTCGCCGACTCGCTCGCGCTGATCGCGGATGCCGCCCACATGGCGACGGACGCGCTCGGCCTCGCGATGGCCCTGATCGCGATCCACTTCGCCAACCGCCCGGCGAGCGACCAGCGCACCTTCGGCTACGCGCGCGCCGAGATCCTCGCCGCGCTCGCCAACTGCCTGCTGCTGCTCGGCGTCGGCGGCTATGTCCTGTACGAGGCGATCCAGCGGTTCATGGAGCCGGCCGAGACGGCGGGCGGGCAGACGATCGTCTTCGGCCTGATCGGCCTGGTGGCGAACATGATTTCGCTGTCCCTCCTGGTGAAGGGGCAGCAGGAGAGCCTGAACGTGCGCGGCGCCTTCCTGGAGGTGGCCGCCGACGCGCTCGGTTCCCTCGCGGTGCTGATCTCCGCCGCGATCATCCTGACCACGGGCTGGCAGCCCGCCGACCCGATCGCCTCGCTCGTCATCGGCCTCATGATCGTCCCGCGTACGGTGAAGCTGCTGCGCGAGACGCTGAACGTGCTGCTCGAATCGGCGCCCAAGGGCGTCGACATGGCGGAGGTCAGGGCCCACATACTGGCGCTGTCCGGCGTCGAGGACGTGCACGATCTGCACGCCTGGACGATCACCTCGGGGATGCCGGTGCTCTCGGCGCACGTCGTCGTCAGCACGGAGATGCTCGGCTCGATCGGCCACGAGAAGATGCTCCACGAACTGCAGGGCTGTCTCGGCGACCACTTCGACGTGGAGCACTGCACGTTCCAGCTGGAGCCCACCGGGCACGCCGAGCACGAGGCGCGCCTGTGCCACTGAACGGCACCCCTTCACTCACACACTTCCACTCGCACACTCAAAGGTTTTCAGGTTGACCGACACCAAGACGCACACGTGGCGCACGCGCCCCGAGACCGGGGCCGACCGCGCGGCGGTGCACGCCGTCAACGCCGCCGCCTTCCCCACGGAGGCCGAGGCCGACCTCGTCGACGCCCTGCGCGCCGACAAGGACGCGTGGTTGGAGGGACTGTCGTACGTGGCCGAGGCCCCGGACGGCACCGTCGTCGCGCACGCGCTGATCACCCGCTGCACGGTGGACGGCGCGCCCGCCGCGGCGCTCGCGCCCTGTGCGGTGCTGCCGGAGTACCAGCGCACGGGGGCCGGTTCGGCCGTCGTACGCGCGGTGCTGGAGGCGGCACGCGCGCGTGGGGAGCGACTTGTGCTGGTCCTCGGGCATCCGGAGTACTACCCGAGGTTCGGTTTCACGCCCGCCTCGGGGTACGGCATCCGGCCCGGTTTCGACGTGCCGGACGAGGCGATGATGGCTCTCGTTCTGGATGAAGGCGACGATTCCGGACAGCTCCCGCGGGGCACGATCACCTACCCGGCCGCGTTCGGCGTCTGATCGGCGCCTACGGTTGTTCCGCCCGGCCGCGAGGTCTGGCGGGACTTGCGGGACACCGACAGCACGGGGGTTGTCCGTCCCGTACGGCAGACTTGGTTCGAGGACCGAAACGAAGGATAGGTATGCCGATCACACCTGCCCCCACGGCGAACAGCTCGTCGAACGGCACCGCGGAAGCGATCTTGCTCGAACTCGTCGACGAGGACGGCAGGACGATCGGCACGGCGGAGAAGCTCGCGGCGCACCAGCCGCCCGGGCAGCTGCACAGAGCGTTCTCGGTGTTCCTCTTCGACGAGCAGGGCCGGCTGCTGCTCCAGCAGCGGGCGCTCGGCAAGTACCACTCCCCCGGCGTCTGGTCGAACACCTGCTGCGGCCACCCGTACCCCGGCGAGGCCCCGTTCGCGGCGGCCGCGCGCCGCACCTTCGAGGAGCTCGGCGTCTCGCCGTCCCTGATGGCCGAGGCCGGCACGGTGCGCTACAACCACCCGGACCCGGAGTCGGGCCTGGTGGAGCAGGAGTACAACCACCTCTTCGTGGGCCTCGTGCAGGCGTCGCTCGACCCCGACCCGGAGGAGGTCGGGGAGACGGCTTTCGTGACGGCCGACGAGCTGGCCGAGCGGCATGCCAAGGACCCGTTCTCGGCGTGGTTCATGACCGTCCTCGACGCGGCGCGGCCCGCGGTCAGAGAGCTGACAGGCCAGTCGGCGGGCTGGTAACCGTCTCGGGCTTGAGGGGCAGGGCGGCCCAGATCACCTTGCCCCCGCTCGCGGTGCTGGCGACGTCGCAGACGCCGCCCGCCTCCGCGGTGATCTCGCGGACGAGCAGCAGGCCGCGGCCGCCGGTCTGACCGCTGGTGGCCTCGAGTGCCGTGGGTTTGTAGGGGTGTTCGTCCTCCACGGACACCCGCACCCACTCGGGCCCCACGGCGACCTCCACGGCGAGCATCGGCGAGACGACGGCGGCGTGCTTCACCGCGTTCGTGACGAGTTCGGAGACGATCACGAGCAGCCCGTGCACGAGGTCGTCCGGGGCGGGCACGCCCTGCCGGGTGAGCAACTCCCGCACCGCGCGCCGGGCCTGCGGCACGGAGGCGTCGACCGCCTGCGTCGTGAACCGCCACACTCCCTCGTACGGGAGCGGCCCGTCCGCGGGACGGTCAGGAGGCGCTCCCCCGCTGTCCTGAGGACGTGGATGGGATCCCCACCCGTGGTCGCTCATTGTCAGGTCGCCGCCCTTGCGCTCGATTGTCACCACGCTTCGAGTGTTGGGAATCACCTGCTTCGGGCCGCCGTACTGACCAGAAGTCAGCGAGTATCGACGGCATTTGATCGTTGATGGCCGCGCAGGTCGGAGACCTGATCACTCCCGACCCGAATATGCCCGACTTAAGCCTTCTTAAGCTTGTTCTACGAGCTGTCCGACACGCCGACCGGGCCGACGGCCGGGCTAGCATCCGACCCATGTCTTCCGTGTCCCCGCAGCAGCTCACGCACGCCGTCGCCGAGGGCGTCGTCACTGTCGTGATCGACCATCCGGCCAAGCGCAACGCCATGACCGACGCCATGTGGGCGTCCCTGCCGCCGCTCCTCGACCGGCTCGCGGCCGATCCGGAGGTCCGGGTGCTCGTGCTCACCGGGGCCGGGGACACGTTCTGCGCCGGGGCCGACATATCGACTCTTCGCGAGGGGGCGGCGCAGGGGCTCGCGGTCGCGGCGGAGGACGCGCTCGCCGCCTTCCCGAAGCCGACGCTCGCCGTGGTGCGCGGGTACTGCGTGGGCGGCGGCAGCCAGTTGGCGGCGGCCTGCGATCTGCGGTTCGCCGCCGACGGCGCGCTGTTCGGGGTGACCCCGGCCAAGCTCGGGATCGTCTACCCGGCCTCCTCCACGCGCCGCCTCGCCGCGCTCGTGGGACCGGCGACCGCCAAGTACCTGCTGTTCTCGGGCGAGTTGATCGGTTCCGAGCGGGCGCTGCGCACCGGGCTCGTCGACGAGGTGCTGTCCGAGGACGGACTGGACAAGCGGGTCGCCGAGTTCACCCGCACCCTCGCCACCCGCTCGCAGCTGACGCAGGCCGCCTCCAAGGAGTTCGTGACGGGCCGCACGGACCGCGACGCGCACTGGGCCGAGCAGGCGGGCGCGGGCGGCGAGAGCGCGGAGGGCATCGCCGCGTTCCTGGAGCGGCGTGCGCCGCGCTTCGAGTGGACCGTGGGGGCCTAGGTCGCCGGGCGGAACATCGCCACGATGTGCGCAGGGGCCTTGTCCGGGGAGCCGGCGTCGTAGGGCGGCTGCGGGTCGTACTCGGTCATCAGCTGGATGGCCTGGGCGGTCTCGTCCCCCGCGATCCGGCCCGCGAGGGCGAGGCCCATGTCGATGCCGGACGAGACGCCGGCCGCGGTGACGTACTTGCCGTCGAAGACCACGCGCCGCCCTGTCGACCGGGCGCCGAGCCGGTCCAGTTCCTCCAGGGCGAGCCAGTGCGAGGTGGCCTCGCGCCCCTTGAGCAGGCCCGCGGCGGCGAGCGCGAGGGAGCCCGTGCACACGGACGTCGTCCAGGTGCTGGAGGTGTCCGCGGCGCGCAGCCACTCCAGGAGCGGCCCGTTCCGCGTCTGGTCGCTCTGCTCGGGTCCGCCTGGCACGACGACCACGTCCGGGGAGCCCACCTCGTCGAAGGTCTTGTCCGCGACGAGCGCGAGCCGCCCCGTGTCGTCCCGCACGGGGCCGGTCCGCTCGGCCACGAAGACGACGTCGGCGTCCGGAATGCCGCCGAGGGTCTGGTACGGGCCGATGGCGTCGAGGGCGGTGAACCGCTCGTAGAGGGCGATGGCGATCTGCATGTCATGCCTTTCTGACGTGTCGGCTGGGCGGTGTTCAGCCCAGTGGTGCGTGGAACCGGCGCCGGTACTCGGCCGGTGAAGTGCCGAGGGTCTTGAGGAAGGCGCGGCGCATCGCCTCCGGGGTGCCGTAACCGCTCGACCGGGAGATCTCCTCGACGCCGCCCTTCGTGTCCTCCAAGAGGCGACGGGCGTGTTCCACGCGGACGCGCTCGACGTACCGGCCGGGCGTCAGGCCCGTCTCCGTGCGGAAGGCGCGCGCGAAGTGGCGCGGGGAGAGCCGTGCGCGGGCCGCGAGCGCCTCGACGCAGAGGTCGGCCCCGGGGTGTTCGGCGATCCACCGCTGCACCTCACCGAGCGGCTGCCTGGTGGCCGTCTGGGCGGCGAGCTGGGTGCTGAACTGGGCCTGGTTCCCCGGGCGTCGGAGGAACACGACGAGGGCGCGGGCGATCCGCAGCGCCACATCCCTGCCGTGGTCCTCCTCGACCAGGGCGAGCGCGAGGTCGATGCCCGCGGTCACCCCCGCCGATGTCGCCAGCCGGCCGTCCCGTACGTAGACGGGGTCGGGGTCCACGGCCACCTCGGGGTACTGGCGGGCGAGGGTGTCGCAGAACGCCCAGTGCGTGGTGGCCCGGCGGCCGTCCAGGAGCCCCGCCCGCGCCAGCAGGAACGCGCCGGTGCACACCGAGACGGTGCGGCGGGCGTGCGGGGCGCGCTCGCGCAGCCAGGCGACGAGGCGCGGGTCCGGGTCGCGCGTGCCCTCGCCGCCGGGGACCAGGAGCGTGTCCGCCGAGGGCGCGTCAGCGAGGGCGTGGTCCGGCGTCAGGGTCAGGCCGCTCGACGTGCGGACCGGGGCGCCGTCGGGCGAGGCGGTGCGCACCCGGTAGGCGTCGCCCGCGCCGGAGAAGACCTCCACGGGGCCCGTGACATCGAGGCTCTGCACGTGGTCGAAGAGGAGGACCAGGACGGTACGCGGCGGCATGCGGCTCATTCTTCGGCGCCCGCCTGATGGCCGCAATGACGAGTTCCCCACCTTTCCTGCCATCGACGGACGCCCGGTACTGCCATCCGTACCGACCGGTCGGTAACGTAGCCGCATGACTTCGGACCCCCGCCTCCGCGCCGCCCGCCACTGTCACAACGTGCTCAACCCGTTCCACTCGACGCACTACTTCTCGCCCGACCTCGGCAAGGAACTGGCCGCCATAGGCGTGGCCGACTCCGGCGCCGCCTACCTCGCGGCGCGCTCCGCGCCCATGGGGGCCGTCGGAGCCGGGACCGTGAGCGCCACCTTCTACAACTTCAAGCACGAGCTGGTGGCCCGGCACGTACCGGCCGTGTGGGAGGCCGCCTCTCCGGAGGCCGTGCTCGCCGCACGCGCGCGTGCCGTCGACTCGACGCTGCGCCGCCTGCTCGGCGAGGAGGCGCTCGCCTCCCAGGAGATGGCCGAGGCCGCCGAGCTCGCCCTGCGCGCCACCGAGGCGTGCACCCGGCACGCCCGCCCCCTGTACGCCGCCCACGCCGACCTCGACGTGCCGGAGGCGCCGCACATGGCGTACTGGCACGCCGCGACGCTGCTGCGCGAGCACCGCGGCGACGGCCACATCGCGGCGCTGCTCGGCGCCGAACTCGACCCGGTCGAGGCCCTCGTGAGCCACGTCGCGACCGGCAAGGGCATGGCCCCGAAGTGGCTGCTCGCCACGCGCGGCTGGGACAGGTCCGAGTACGACGCGGCCGCCGAGCGGCTTCGCGCGCGTGGACTGCTCACCGCCGAAGAGGAGTTGACGCTCACCGAGCAGGGCGTGACGCTGCGCGCCGAGATCGAGCACCGGACCGACGCGCTCGACCGCGCCCCCTACGCGCACCTCGGCGAGACCGGCGTCGCCCGGCTCACCGAGCTGGCGACGAAGTTCATCGGCGCGGCGCTCGGCAACGGCGCCTTCCCCGCCGACCTGATCGGCAAGGCTGCCTGAGGTCTGAGCGGCGCGTTGCGCGGTACTCGGGTGTTCCGGCCGCTTGTTCGCGGTCGGGACACACGAGAGAGGAAACCTGCATGTTCCGCGCAATCGCTGACATTCTGCGCCAGATCGGCGGCGCCATCGCCACCGTCGTGACCTTGCCGTTCCGGGTGCTCGCGCGGCTGTTCGGCGGCGCCTCCCGGTCCGGCCGTACGCATCGTGCCTGACCTCCCTGATCCCCTAGTGTCGGTGCCACCTGCCACAATTGCGGCGCAACCTCATTCGACATAGGCGGTACGGGATCGTGGCGACACCCACAGTTGGCACCACTGCTGGATCCGGGTTCGGATCCATCGAGAGCAGGATTGCCGAGGAACTAGGCGTACGGGAGCGGCAGGTGAAGTCCGCGGTCGAGCTGCTCGACGGCGGCTCGACCGTGCCCTTCATCGCCCGCTACCGCAAGGAGGCGACGGAGTCCCTCGACGATGCCCAGCTGCGCACCCTGGAAGAGCGGCTGCGGTATCTGCGCGAACTGGAGGAGCGGCGCACCGCCGTCCTCGACTCGGTGCGCGAGCAGGGCAAGCTGACCGAGGAGTTGGAGGCGCGGATCCGCGCCGCCGACACCAAGGCGCGCCTGGAGGACATCTATCTGCCCTTCAAGCCCAAGCGCCGCACGAAGGCGCAGATCGCGCGCGAGGCGGGGCTCGAACCGCTGGCGGAGGGGCTGCTCGGCGACCCGACGGTGGAGCCGCAGGCCGCCGCGGCCGCGTTCGTGGACGCCGAGAAGGGCGTCGCCGACGCGCAGGCCGCGCTCGACGGGGCCCGCGCGATCCTCACGGAGCGCTTCTCCGAGGACGCCGACCTGATCGGCGAGCTGCGCGAGCGCATGTGGGGGCGCGGCCGGCTCGCGGCGAAGGTGAAGTCCGGCAAGGAGGAGGCGGGCGCCAAGTTCGCCGACTACTTCGACTTCGCGGAGCCCTTCACCGACCTGCCCTCGCACCGTGTCCTGGCGATGCTGCGCGGCGAGAAGGAGGACGTGCTGGAGCTCGTCCTGGAGCCGGAGGAGCCGGCCGCGGACGCCGACGCCCCGGCCGCGACGGCCTCCTCGTCGTACGAGCCGATCATCGCCGGCCGCTTCGGGGTCACCAACCAGGGCCGTCCGGGCGACAAGTGGCTCCAGGACACGGTCCGTTGGGCCTGGCGCACGCGCATCCTGGTGCACCTCGGCCTCGACCTGCGCACCCGGTTGCGCACGGCCGCCGAGGACGAGGCGGTCAAGGTGTTCGCGTCGAACCTGCGCGACCTGCTGCTCGCCGCCCCCGCGGGCACGCGCGCGACGCTGGGGCTCGACCCCGGTTTCCGTACGGGCGTGAAGGTCGCGGTCGTCGACGACACCGGCAAGGTCGTCGCCACCGACGTCATCCACCCGCACGTCCCGGCCAACCGCTGGGACGAGGCGATCGCCAAGCTGGCGAAGCTCTCCAAGGAGCACGCGGTCGACCTGATCGCGATCGGCAACGGCACGGCGTCCCGCGAGACCGACAAGCTCGCCGGTGAACTCATCACCAAGCACCCGGAGTTGAAGCTCACCAAGGTGATGGTGAGCGAGGCGGGCGCCTCCGTGTACTCGGCGTCGGCCTTCGCCTCGCAGGAGCTGCCCGACATGGACGTGTCGCTGCGCGGCGCCGTGTCGATCGCGCGCCGCCTCCAGGACCCGCTCGCCGAACTGGTGAAGATCGACCCGAAGTCGATCGGTGTCGGCCAGTACCAGCACGACCTGAGCGAGGTGAAGCTCTCCCGTTCGCTCGACGCGGTCGTCGAGGACTGTGTGAACGGTGTCGGGGTGGACGTGAACACCGCCTCCGCGCCGCTCCTCGCGCGCGTGTCCGGCATCGGCGCGGGGCTCGCGGAGAACATCGTGACGCACCGCGACTCCAACGGCCCGTTCACCAACCGCAAGGGCCTCAAGGACGTCGCGCGGCTCGGCCCGAAGGCGTACGAGCAGTGCGCGGGCTTCCTGCGGATCCGCGGCGACGACCCGCTGGACGCGTCGTCCGTGCACCCGGAGGCGTACCCGGTGGTGCGCCGGATGGCGAAGGCGACGGGCGGCGAGGTCGCCTCGCTCGTCGGTGACGCGGGGGCGCTGCGCTCGCTCAAGCCGGCCGACTACGTGGACGACACGTTCGGTCTGCCGACCGTCACCGACATCCTGAAGGAGCTGGAGAAGCCGGGGCGCGACCCGCGGCCCGCCTTCAAGACGGCCACCTTCAAGGAGGGCGTCGAGAAGATCGGCGACCTGGAGCCGGGGATGGTCCTGGAGGGCGTGGTCACCAATGTGGCCGCCTTCGGGGCGTTCATCGACATCGGTGTGCACCAGGACGGGCTCGCGCACGTCTCGGCGTTGTCCCGGACGTTCGTCAAGGACCCGCGGGATGTGGTCAAGCCCGGCGACATCGTCAAGGTGAAGGTCCTCGACATCGACGTGCCGCGCAAGCGGATCTCGCTGACGCTGCGCCTCGACGACGAGAAGGCCCCCGGCGGCGGGACCGGCGGACGGGGCGAGCGCGGTGCCCGGAGTGACCGTGGCGACCGCGGGGACCGGGGCGGCGACCGCAAGCCGCCGCGGCAGACTCGGCAGGGCAGCGGCCGTGGTGGTTCCGGCGGCTCTGGCGGATCCGGCGGCTCTGGTGGCTCTGGTGGATCCGGCGGCGGCAAGGGCGGCGGCAAGGGCCGTCCCACGGTTCCGCCGGCGAACTCGGCGATGGCGGACGCGCTGCGCAAGGCGGGGTTGGCGTAGCCCTCCGGGGCTGTCCGCGGGGAACTGTGCGCCCGTTCGTTACTGGGCGCACAGTTCCCCGCGAGGTCGTTTCTTGAGGCCACGAGCGGCCCATGGCAGTCTCACTCCGCATGATCGATGAATTCGCGAAGGACAACCTGCACGGGAGACTGCGGCGGGACCGCGAGGCGCTGCTCTGGAAACTCGACGGCTTGTCCGAATACGACGCCCGTCGGCCTTTGACGGCGACCGGGACCAACCTCCTCGGCCTGGTCAAGCACGTGGCCACCGTCGAGGCCAGGTACTTCGGCGAGGTCTTCGACCGTCCTTCGCCTGAACCGCTGCCCCGGTGGCAGGACTCCGACGGCAGCGATCAGTGGGCGGCCGCGGACGAGACCCGCGATCAGATCGTCGGGTTCTACCGGCGCACGTGGGAACACGCGGACGCGACGATCAACGAGCTTCCCCTCGACGCCCCCGGCCACGTGCCGTGGTGGCCGGAGCCCCGTCCCAACACGAACCTGTTCGCCATCATGGTCCACGTCCTCGGCGAGTCCATCCGGCACACCGGGCACGCCGACATCCTGCGCGAGGGCCTCGACGGCCGGACCGGGGTGCGCGCCGAACACGAGCGGCAGATCGACGAGGAAGCCCGCGCCGCCCACCGCGCGAAGATCGAGCAGGCCGCCAGGTCGGCCGCACCGATCAAGGCTTAGAAGCGATGCCGCTAGGCCTCGGTCACCTTGCCTGAGGCCACTTCGAGGCGCCTCGTCGTTTGGACCGCCTCCAGCATCCTGCGGTCGTGGGTGACGAGCAGCAGGGTCCCCTCGTAGGTCGACAGGGCCGACTCCAGTTGCTCGATCGCCGGGAGGTCGAGGTGGTTCGTCGGCTCGTCCAGGACCAGGAGGTTGACGCCTCGGCCCTGGAGGAGGGCGAGGGCCGCGCGGGTGCGTTCGCCCGGGGAGAGGGTCGCCGCGGGGCGCAGCACGTGGTGCGCCTTCAGGCCGAACTTGGCGAGCAGCGTGCGGACTTCGGCCGGTTCCATGGCGGGGACGGCCGCGCCGAAGGCTTCGAGCAGCTTCTCGGGGCCGTGGAACAGGGCGCGGGCCTGGTCCACTTCGCCGACGACCACCCCAGAGCCCAGCGTCGCGTGGCCGGAGTCCAGGGGGACGCGGCCGAGCAGTGTAGCGAGCAGAGTGGATTTGCCGGAGCCGTTCGCGCCGGTGATCGCGACGCGGTCCGCCCAGTCGAGCTGGAGCGTCACCGGGCCGAAGGAGAAGTCCCCGCGCCGTAGTTCGGCGTCCCGCAGCGAGGCCACGACCGCGCCCGAGCGGGGTGCGGCCGCGATCTCCATGCGCAGCTCCCACTCCTTGCGGGGCTCGTCCACGACGTCGAGGCGCTCGATCATCTTCTGCGTCTGCCGGGCCTTCGCGGCCTGCTTCTCGCTCGCCTCGCTGCGGAACTTGCGGCCCAGCTTGTCGCTGTCGGTGGCCTTGCGCCGCGCGTTCTTGACGCCCTTGTCCATCCAGGTGCGCTGCATTTGGGCGCGGCCCTCCAGGGCCGACTTCTTGTCGGCGAACTCCTCGTACTCGTCGCGCGCGTGGCGGCGCGCGACCTCGCGTTCCTCCAGGTAGGCGGCGTATCCGCCTCCGTAGAGGTTGATCTCCTGCTGGGCGAGGTCGAGTTCGAGGACCTTGGTGACGGTACGGGTGAGGAACTCGCGGTCGTGGCTGACGACGACGGTGCCGGCGCGCAGGCCACGTACGAAGGCCTCCAGGCGGTCCAGCCCCTCCAGGTCGAGGTCGTTGGTCGGCTCGTCGAGGAGGAAGACGTCGTAGCGGGACAGGAGGAGGGAGGCGAGGCCCGCGCGGGCCGCCTGGCCGCCGGACAGGGACGTCATAGCCTGGTCGAGGCCGACGTCCAGGCCGAGCTGTTCCGCGACGTCCTCGGCGCGCTCGTCCAGGTCGGCGCCGCCCAGGTGCAGCCAGCGCTCCAGGCTCGTGGCGTACGCGTCGTCGGCGCCGGGCGCGCCGTCGACGAGGCCCTGTGTGGCCTCGTCCATGGTGCGCTGCGCCTCGGTCACGCCGGTGCGGCGGGCCAGGAACTCGCGGATCGTCTCGCCGGGGCGGCGGTCCGGCTCCTGCGGGAGGTGGCCGACGGTGGCGGTCGGCGGGGAGAGCCGTACGTCGCCCTCCTCGGGGGTGGTGAGGCCGGCGAGGAGGCGCAGGAGCGTGGACTTTCCGGCTCCGTTGGCGCCGACGAGTCCGATCACGTCGCCGGGGGCGACGACGAGGTCGAGACCGGCGAAGAGGGTGCGGTCACCGTGTCCCGCGGCGAGGTTCTTGGCTACGAGCGTTGCAGTCATCAGGGGGGTGATCCTAGTCGGGGTGCCGGTGCGCGGCGGCGGGTGGTTGAGCCGTGCCGGGGTCGGCGCTCGCCGTTCTCGTTGCGCCGCACCGGGGGCTCGGCCTGCACCGGGGAGTGCGCCCGCCGTTCTCGTTGCGCCGCACCGGGCGCCGCCTTGCCCACCCTGCCGCCCAAGGCGGCAGATTGCCCAAGGCAGGGGCGGGCCTTCCGGCACCGTCACCGTTCCATCCGTGCCACCAGCACGCTCCCCGTGGTGCGTGCCACCAGGAAGGACTGTCCCCTCGTCGCCTTGTCGTCGAGGGAGATCCGGTGGCGGCCGGACTCCAGGACCGCGTCGAAGACGTCGTGCGTGTGCGCGCGGTAGAGGCGGTCGAGGCGGTACGCCGTGATGCGGACGCGGCACGTGGAGGTGACCTCCACGCCCGCCTCGCCGTCGGCGGCGACCAGCCGGGTCAGCCGGCGCTGCGCCAGCGGGCCGCGGTCCAGCGCGCTCTCGATCTGGGCGACCAGGAGGGGGACGATCGGCGCGAGGCCGTCCACGTACGCGACGTCGGCCCCGGCCCGCTCGAACTCCCCGCGTACCGCCGCCCGTTGACCGTCCTCCACCGCCCGGCCGAAGGCCACCACCCCGTACGTACGCAGCTCCTCCGGCGGTACACCGGACGCGTCCTGCGTGATGTCCGCGCCGACGCCGATGGTGCGCAGCGCCGCCGCGAGCCGGGCGAGGACGGCGACGCGGGCTCCGATCAGCAGCACCTTGCGGCGCGGCGGCACGAGCGGGCCCTCGCCGCTCAGCAGCCGGCCGAGCACGGCCCGGTACTCGCCGGCGCGGAAGCGGAACGGGCCGATGCCGTGGTAGCCGTTCAGCTCCAGGTCGACCCGTTCATCGGTCTGCCAGGCGAAGTCCCGCCACACGTAAGCCCCGTCGCCCTCGTCGCCCTCCCCGTCCCGCTCGATGACCGCCGTCACCGCCCCGCACTCGATCCCCTCGCACTCCGGGCACCCGTAGATCACGCAGCGCCCGCCGGGCAGCGGCGCCTCCGCCTCCAGGAGCAGGCGCTTCACGTGGTGCGCGAAGATCGCGGGCGGGATGTCGGACGCGAGCGGGGACACGGCGTCCAGGTCCGAGAGCTGGAAGAGCAGCGGGCGGCCGTCGACGATGAAGTCCACGAAGTCCCGGTGGACCTGGTAGTCGCCGTCCGCGAGGACTCCCCCGGCGCGCATCGCCGGTGCCAGGCCGAAGCTCGCGCAGTCTTCTGCAGCCATGGGGTGAGTATCCCCACCTGTGCCCGCCCTGAGCGCTGCATGCCTCATTCCGGTGGCTTCCGTTAGCGTCCAGGGATGATCAGTGACAGCGGCAGTGAAGTGATCGTGGTCGGCGGCGGGGTCATCGGCATGACCACCGCCCTGGAACTCGCGCGGCGCGGGCGCCCGGTGCGCGTGTGGTCGCGGGACGTCGCCGAGCGGACGACGTCGGCGGTCGCGGGCGGGCTGTGGTGGCCGTACCGGATCGACCCGATAGCGAAGGTGGGCGCGTGGTCGCTGCGCTCGCTCAGGCGGTACGAGGAGTGGGCGGCGCGCCCCGAGGAGACCGGGGTGCGCCTGGTCGACGGCGTGCACGGGGACTCACGTCTGGACGGGCTCGGCGCGTGGGCCGCGGAGGTGGCGGGCCTGCGTGACACCCCGCAGGGCCTCGCGGCGCGTCTCCCGCTGATCGACATGCCGGCCCATCTGGCGTGGCTGCGCGGCCTGTTGGCGCAGGCGGACATCACCGTCGAGGCGCGCACCGTCGCCTCCCTCGACGAGGCTCTCGACGCCGCGCCGACCGTCGTGAACTGCACCGGGCTCGCGGCCCGCGAACTGGTGCCGGACGAGTCCGTGCGCCCGGTGCGCGGGCAGCTGGTGATCGTGGAGAACCCCGGCGTCGACACGTGGTTCACCACCGTCGACCCCGCCTCCGACGGGACGACGTACTTCCTGCCGCAGCCCGGGCGCCTGCTGCTCGGCGGCACCGCCGAGGAGGACGCGTGGTCCCTGGAGCCGGACCCGGCCACCGCCGAGGGGATCGTGAAGCGCTGCGCCGCGGTGCGCCCCGAGATCGCGGGTGCGCGGATCCTCGACCACCGCGTGGGCCTGCGCCCGGCCCGCCCGGCGGTGCGCATCGAGCGCGAGGTCAGGGGCGCAGGGCGGGTGCTGGTGCACAACTACGGGCACGGCGGCGCCGGGGTGACCGTGGCCTGGGGCTGCGCCGAGGAGGCGGCCGAGCTGGTCGAGGCCGGATAGCCGGGGCCCGGTGAACGGGCGAGCGGGCAAACGGGTGGGGGCGTGGTCCGTGTCGGACCACGCCCCCACCCGTACGTACGGTCTCAGTCCTCGTGGTGCTTGCCGATCGGGTCGCCCTCGGTCTCCAGGCTGCTGCCGGGGCCGATGCGGATCTCGAACTCGCCGCCGTACTTCTCGTGGCCGGCGACGACCGCCTGCTCGACGACCTCGATGCCCATCTCGCCGCGGACCATGAGCGGGTCGCGACGCAGGTCACGCAGGAGCGCCCAACACATACCGATCATGACGATGACGAACGGCACCGCCACAAGGATCGTCAGGTTCTGCAGTCCTGTGAGCGCGTCGCCGGAACCATTGCCGATCATCAGCATGATCGCGGCCACGGCGCCGGTGACGACGCCCCAGAAGATGACGACGAACTTGCCGGGTTCGAGCGCGCCCTTCTGCGACAGCGTGCCCATCACGATCGACGCGGCGTCCGCTCCCGACACGAAGAAGATGCCGACGAGGATCATCACGAGCAGGCCCGTGACCGTGGCGATCGGGTACTCCTGCAGCACGCCGAAGAGCTGGGTCTCCGGGGTGTCCGCCCCGGCCAGCTTCCCGTCGTCCTTCAGGCTCATCGCCGTGGTGCCGAAGACCGCGAACCAGATCAGGCTGACGGTCGAGGGCACGAGGATGACGCCGCCGACGAACTGACGGATCGTACGGCCCTTGCTGATGCGCGCGATGAACATGCCGACGAACGGCGACCAGGAGATCCACCACGCCCAGTAGAAGACCGTCCAGCTGCTCAGCCAGTCGGCGACGCCCTTACCGCTCGACGCCTCGGTACGGCCGATCATCTGCGGGAAGTTGTCCAAGTACGCGCCGAGGGACGTCGGCAGCATGTCGAGCTGGAGGATCGACGGGCCCGCGATGAACAGGAAGACCGCCAGCAGCAGCGCGAGCACCATGTTGATGTTCGACAGCCACTGGATGCCCTTCTCCACACCGGAGACGGCGGAGGCGACGAACGCGACGGTGAGGACCGCGATGATCACGACGAGCAGTCCCGTGCTGGCCTTGTCCATCCAGTCGGCCGCCTCGATCCCCGCCCCGATCTGCAGGGCGCCGAGGCCGAGCGAGGCCGCGGAACCGAACAGCGTCGCGAAGATCGCGATGATGTCGATCACCCGGCCCCACGCGCCGTACGCGTGCTTCTCGCCGATGAGCGGGACGAAGACGGACGAGATGGTCTGCCGCCTGCGGCGCCGGAACGTGCTGTAGGCGATGGCGAGTCCGACGACCGCGTAGATCGCCCACGGGTGCAGCGTCCAGTGGAACAGGGTGGTCGCCATGGCGGTCTCCATGGCTTCGGCGGAGTCGGCCGGGTCGGTGCCCGGCGGGGGCGTCGTGAAGTGCGCGAGCGGCTCGCTCACTCCGTAGAACATGAGGCCGATGCCCATGCCCGCGCTGAACATCATCGCGATCCAGGAGACCGTACGGAACTCCGGCTCCTCGCCCTCCTTGCCAAGGGGGATCTTCCCGTAGCGGCTCATGGCGAGCCACAGCGCGAAGACGACGAAGCCGGTCGCGGCGAGTACGAACGCCCAACCGCCGTTGTGCATCAGGCCGTTGAGCAGCGTGTCGGAGACGCTCTCCAGGCTGTCTGTGGCGGTGGCGCCCCAGACCACGAAGGCCAGAGTGAGCACGGCGGTGACGCCGAACACGATCCGGTCCGTGGCGGGGCTCTGCTCGCCGGTCGCTCCCTCCTCGGGGACGGGAGTATCGCTGGTTGGTTTCTGAGGGCTTGTCACCCACTACGACCTACCACACCTGACACTCCCGTAACCCGATCAACAGCGTGTGTCGGGCTCCCCTTCCGTCAGGTGGTAGGCCGCACGCGCGTCGAGGAGCAGTGCGACCAGGGCTCGTTGAGACTGCCGCAGGGGCACGAAGGCCCCACCGCCGGACTTTTGGACGGTGATGCCGTGCAGCGCCAATTCGTCTTTGAATTCGGCGTATTGCGTCGCGTTCAGCCGGTAGCCGCACGGTGGATCCTTGATGACCTCCGCGGCTTC
Source organism: Streptomyces endophyticus (assembly GCF_035798155.1). Classification (NCBI taxonomy): domain Bacteria; kingdom Bacillati; phylum Actinomycetota; class Actinomycetes; order Kitasatosporales; family Streptomycetaceae; genus Streptomyces; species Streptomyces endophyticus. Next base: position 239,211 of record NZ_JAOZYC010000122.1, read on the forward strand.
CGCGGGGTCGTTGTCGGCGCCACCGAGGTAGATCGGCCCGCGGTCCGTGAAGCCCTTGGCTCGGGCGGCCGTGGTGGCGGCCTCGATCGCGCCCCGGTTCTCGGACGTGTACCGGAACAGGCCGCCGAGCGCGGCGAGTTGGGAGTCGCGGCGCCGCTGGTTGACCAGCGCCGGGTCGGCCTCCTCCGCGGGGGTACCGGGGTCGACGCGGCTCTCGATGAGCAGCCCGACGGAGTTCTTGACGCCGGAGACGTTGCGCAGGATCCGCTCCTGCCCGTCCCCCGCGGTCTGCTTGACCGGCTCGCCGGTCTCCGGGTCGGTCCAGATGCCGTACGTGCCCGTGGAGTACCCGGCGTCGCCCGCGGCGGGACGCACGTGGTCGAGGGAGAGCGACTCGGCCTGGTCGTGCACGGCGGGGTCGGTGTTGAGGTTGCGCGGCCAGAGGTCGAACAGGTCCTTGTCGTAGTACTTGGGGGTGGCCCCGTACTCGTGCAGGTCGTAGATGACGTCGGGCCGCCGGTCGCGGATGACGGCGGCCATCGCCCGCGCCTCGGCGGTCTTGAGGGCGATGTGGTCGCGGTTGATGTCGATGCCGTCGGAGTTGCCGCGGGTGTCGGCGGCGTTGCCGTCGGGGTTGGCGGTGGGCACGACGAGGAGCGTCGTACGGGACAGGAAGCGCTGGGTCGCCTTGTCCTTGGTGTAGGCGAGGTCGCGGATCTTCGTCAGGCAGGCCTCGCGGCCCGAGGGTTCGTCGCCGTGCTGGGAGCAGATCAGCAGGACGGTGTTGGCGGTGCGCTGCTGTCCGATGCGGACGAGGTTCAGCGGGCGGCCCTGTTTCGTCTCGCCGATGCGGGAGACGGAGACGCGGTCGGAGGCCTTGTCGACCGTGGTGAGGAGCTGCTTCTCCTCTGGCTGGGTGGTCCAGCGGGCGCCGTCGGTCTCCTCGAAGCCGGTGCGGGGCGGGGTGGCTCCGCCGTGCGCGCCGGCCGGCGCCGCCACCACGAGGGGCGCGGCGAGCGCGGCGACGGCGGCTGCCAGGGCGAGGGTGCGGGGACGTGCTCTCATCGGGTGCTGCCTCCCGGTACTGGGCGGTCGAGGCGGTACGGGCGGACACCGTCGGCCGCGGGCGATCGCGGAGTGGCGGTGGCGGAGCCGGAAGTGGCGGCCGCGAAGGCGCCTGCGCCACCGACGACGGGGACGCGGGCCGCGGTGCGGGCCAGGTCGAGGGAGAGGGTCGGCTTGGTGGACGGGGGGTCGATCAGGTCCTTGTCGGTGCCGGCCACGATCAGGGCGAGCCGGTGCCCCTTCGGTACGACGTGGTCGCTCGCGGCGAGGTCGATCGTGAGGCTATAGGGCTTGCCGGGCGTGAGCGCGGAGCCGTGCTCCGGGTTCGTGGCGGTGCCGAGGTCGGCCCATCCGCGGCTGAACACCGTCGAGTTGACGTCGGTGGTCGCGGTCGGCGTGGTCAGGAAGCAGGAGCTGTCGCCGGTGGTGCTCGGCCCCCAGCAACTGCGGTCGGTGCCGGTCGTGATGCCTTCGCCCGCGCCCGCGTAGTCGCGGATCGTGGCGGGGCCGAGGTCGACGAGGACGGCGCTCAGGTGGGCGCTGGACGTCGTCGGGGTCGCGGTGACCGTCACCTTGGAGGAGCCGGACAGGCGCAGGTCCTTGGTCAGCGGGCGGCTGAGGAACCCGGCCTTCTCCGCGGTCGGTTGCTGGATCTTCTCGGCCCAGTCGAGTTCGCCGAGCGCCGGGTCGTCGGTGAAGGTCTCGGTGCCTGAGCCGGTCTTGAGGCCCAGCGCCCCGACGCCCGCCTTGTCGCCCTTGGCGGGACGCAGCGCGGCGGTCTGGGTGGTGCGCGGCGGCCACACCTTGTCGGTGGTCCAGCGGTCGGGGGCGCGCTCGATGTCGGCCATCGGCTCGCGGTCGATTCCGTTGGAGTAGCCGAGGAGTTCGTGGTCGAACCAGCGGTGCAGGGTGTCGACCCAGGCGCCGCGGCGGAAGTCGAAGGGGTCGACGTGGCCGGTCTGCGCGAGCCAGATCTTGCGGTCGACACCGTTCTTGGCGAGGGCGTCCCACCACTGGCCGAAGTGCTTGGCACGGACGTTCAGGTCCTGCATGCCGTGCACGACGAAGACGCTGGCCTTCACGCGGTCGGCGTCCTTGACGTAGTCGCGCTCCTGCCAGAGCCCGGTCCAGTCACCGGTTCTCGGCGCTTCGTCGACAAGTCGTTTCTGTACGGCGGCGCAGCGGGCCCGTGCCTCCGGGCTCTCGACGTAGTCGGACAGCCACTCGGGGCCCGAGTCGTAGAGCGGGGCGCCCTGTTGGAAGTAGTAGTCGTACCAGGAGGAGATTCCGCCGATCGGCACGATGGTCTCCAGGCCCTCGACGCCGGTCGCGGCGACGCCGTTGGCGACGGTGCCGTCGTAGCTCTTGCCGATCATGCCGGTGCGGCCGTTGGTCCAGTCCGCCTTGGCGCGTTCGCCGCCTGTGCGGGTGGTGTAGCCCTTGGCGCGGCCGTTGAGCCAGTCGACGACGGCCTTCGCGCTGCCGATGTCGTAGGCCCCGCCGACGTCGGCACAGCCGTCGGAGCGGTTGGTGCCGAGCAGGTCGACGCCGACGAACGCGTAGCCGCGGGGCACGAAGTAGTTGTCGTAGAAGAGCGGCATCTGTACGACGTTCCCGTTGGCGTCGTACGTCTTCTTCTGGCTCTCGTTGCCGCGCCCGCAGCAGGAGTAGTACGGGCTGGCGTCCATGATCACGGGGACCTTGCGGCCCTGGGCGGCGGGTTCGCGCGGGCGGACGATGTCGACGGCGACCCGGTCGGTCTTCCCGTTGTCGTCCCCGTCGAGCCGGGTGTCGACCCAGACGGACTCGCGGACGGCGTCGGCGTAGGAGTAGACGGGCTTGGACTCGGTCGGCCTGGCGGGGGCGGCCGACGCGGTGGCGCCTGCCCCGATGAGTGCGGACAGCAGGGCGGTGACGACCGTGACCGCGAGGGCTCTCAAGCGGTGCGGTCTGTGGTGGCTGCGTCTGACAGGTATCGGCATGGCGCGGAAGGTACACCGGTCAATTGGCTTGCGACAGAGGGCCGCAGGCGCGGAGGACAGGTCCATGGGACCGAAAGGCACATGTCGGCCAGATGACGATCGTGTGGCTGAAGCGGCCATGGACATGACCGGGGCGCGAGGTGCTGAATAGGGTCGCTGTGTCGGCCACGGACGTGATCCGTACGCGGTCGGCAACGGCCTGACGTCCCCGACGACTTGGAGTTTCCGTGTACCGCAGACTCATCGCCCCCGGCGCACTCGCGGCCTCTCTGCTGCTGGCGATCCCGGCATCGGCCGCGGACTTCCAACCGGGGGCGTCGGGCATCGGTGATCCCTACTACCCGGCGTACGGGAACGGCGGCTACGACGTCTCCCACTACGACCTGCGCCTCAAGTACCAGCCGAAGACGGACCAGTTGGAGGGCACGGCGACCATCCTCGCCTCCTCCACGCAGGACCTGTCCCGCTTCAACCTCGACTTCGGGCTCACGGCGAGCGAGGTCCGGGTGAACGGCAAGAAGGCGAAATTCGCCAGGTCCGACGTGCAGGAGCTGGAGGTGACCCCGGCGGCCGGGCTGCCGAAGGGCACGCCGTTCACGGTCGTCGTGAAGTACGCCGGCAAGCCGTCCGACGTGAAGCTCTGGGGCTTCACCTCATGGCAGCGCACCCCGGACGGCGGTGTCGCGGCCAACGAGCCGGAGGCGGCGGCCTGGTGGTTCCCCGCCAACGACCACCCGCTCGACAAGGCCACGTACGACGTGTCGATCGCGGTGCCCGACGGCACCCAGGCGATCTCCAACGGCACGTTGCAGTCGCAGAGTTCGAAGCTCGGCTGGACGCGGTTCAACTGGCGCTCGGCCCATCCGCAGGCCACGTATCTGTCCACCTTGGCGGTGGGCAAGTTCGACATCACCACCGACAAGACCGCGGACGGGCTGCCCGTCATCAACGCGTACAGCAAGGACCTCGGCGCGAACGAGGGCGCGGCGAAGGCGAGCGTGGAGCGGACGACCGAGGTCGCCGAGTGGCTGGAGTCGGTATACGGGAAGTATCCGTTCGAGGCGCTGGGCGGGTATGTGCCGAACGTGCCGTCCAGCTTCGCGCTGGAGACGCAGACGCGGCCCTTCTATTCGCCCAAGCAATTCGCCAACGGGTCCAACGTGTCGGTCGTGGTGCACGAGTTGGCGCACCAGTGGTACGGGGACAGCGTCTCCGTGCGCGGCTGGAAGGACATCTGGATCAACGAGGGCTTCGCCCGGTACGCGCAGTGGCTGTGGTCGGAGAAGGAGGGCGAGGGCACGGCCCAGGAGCTCGCCGACTACACGTACGCGCAGCACCCGGCGGACGACGCGTTCTGGACGGTGAAGCCGGGTGACCCCGGTCCTGAGAACCAGTTCGACGCGGCCGTGTACGACCGGGGGGCGCTGGCGATCCAGGCGCTGCGGAACAAGGTCGGCGAGAAGAACTTCTTCGCGATCCTGAAGGGGTGGCCGCAGCAGCACGCGTACGGCAACGCGAGTGTCTCCGACTTCATCGGGTATGCGGAGGGGGTTTCCGGGGAGCGGCTGGGCGGGCTGTTCGATACGTGGTTGTTTGAGCCGTCGAAGCCGGGGGCGTCTGCTGCGCGGGCTTCGGCCGACGTGGTGCAGCCGAAGTCGTGGAAGCGGATTGCTGCCACGAATGGGGTGCACTCGGAGCGTTGACTCGCTGCGGCGGGGTTGCGGTCTCGGGGCTCTGCCCCGGGCCCCGCGCCTCAATCGCCGGCGGGGCTTGAACGGCTCGATGCTCGCGCCTTGTGTGCCAGTGGGAGGTAGCGGAGGCGTTCTGGGAGTTTCGGTGCCAGCCAGCGCACCAATACCGCGAAGCGGCGCAGGCGGCGTTCCTGCTTTGGTGTCCAGGGGAGGCCGATCGCCTCTCTCGCCTCTGGTGGGAGCAGGCCGATCGACAGGAAGCTCATCGTGCGGGTCAGGGCCGGGCGCAGGAGGGGCCACAGGAAGTTGAGGAGCGGGTGGTGGCCCGGTGGGGGCGGGAGGGGGCGGGAGCGTGCCGTCAGCTCGTCCACCACCGGGTTCCGCTCGATCTCCTGCGCCAGCATCTTGCGGTAGTACGGCCAGAACTCCTCGACCGTCTGCGGCATGTCCCGGTCGTGGATGCCGAGGATGCGGCCGACCATCAGCCACTCCGCGTAGAACCGCTCATCCTCCTCGGGCGTGAACGGCGTGGCGAAGTAGCGGCGCGCGTAGCGGGAGACGGGGAAGCCGGTGGCGTGCACCCAGGCGTAGTGGGCCGGGGTGAGGGCGTGGTAGCGGCGGCCGTGCGGGTCGGCGCCCTGGATGGTGCGGTGCAGGCGGCGCAGCCTGCGGCCCTCCTCGGCCGCGGCCTCGCCCCCGTAGACCCAGAGCATGACCGAGGTCAGCGAGCGCTCGCCGCGGCCCCAGGGGTCGGTGCGGAACACCGAGTGCTCGTCGACGCCCGCGCCGACGGCGGGGTGCGCGACCTGGAGCACGAACGCGGCGGGCAGCGCGAGCAGGGCGCGGATGTCACCTGCCGTCTCCCAGAGGATGCCGCCGGGCGGGGGCGGTGGCGGGTCCGGGTCGTGCTGCTTCATGGGGATGCCGCTCCTCGTGGTGCGTCCGGAGCCATGGGGGTCTGTGGGTCTGTGGGTCTCTGATCAAGTATGCGCGTCCGGGCCGGGGCGGCGGCGGTCGTCGTCCGCGTAGCGTTTGGCCAGGTCCGAGGCCAGTTCCGAGACGCAGGTGCACAGGTCCGTGACGGCGGCCGTGGCCGGGGCCGAGCGGCAGGGGACGACGTGGGCCGGGAGCGGGGTCCGGGCCGGGGGCGGCTTCGGTGGGTCCGGCGCGGCGCGGGGGTGGCGCCTACGGGCGGAGCTGATCAATGCCGTCGCCAGGGCCGCGACGAATGCGGCCAACTGCCCGATCTTGACTTGTACGTCCCACGGAACCAGCGACATGCCTGTGTCCTACCCCCACGGCTCGGGGCCCCAACGCATCGTGTGCGTCGGGGCCCCGTGAAGGAAGGAGGCGGGCTCAGTTGCCGTCGGCCACCTTCGTCAGCTCGTCCGAGGCGATGCGGTCGACGTTGCGCCGCACCCGGAACCAGCCGATGAAGAGCAGCACTCCGACGACCGGGATCAGCATGAGCGTCTTGCGGCCGGTCTCCTCGTCGTTCCACATGAGGACGAGCACGGAGAGCAGGAAGACGATGGTGACGATCTCGGTGACCGGCGACCACGGCAGGCGGAACTTCGGGCGCTCGACCAGGCCCTGCTTGGCCCGGCGGACGAACGCCAGGTGCGCGACCATGATCATGACCCAGGTGCCGATGATGCCGATCGAGGAGACCTCGATGACGATCTCGAACGCCTCGGCGGGCAGCAGGTAGTTCAGGCCGACGCCCAGCACACCGACGCCCGCGGTGAGCAGGATGCCGCCGAACGGCACCTGGCTCTTGTTCATCCTGGCGGTGAACTTCGGCGCGGAGCCCGACATGGCCATGGAGCGCAGGATGCGGCCCGTGGAGTAGAGGCCGGAGTTCAGCGAGGACATGGCCGCGGTGAGCACCACCATGTTCATGATGTCGCCGACGCCGCCGACGCCCAGCTTCGAGAACAGCGTCACGAAGGGGCTCTCGCCCGAGGTGTACGAGGTGGACGGCAGCAGCAGCGCCAGCAGCAGCACCGAGCCGCAGTAGAACAGGCCGACGCGCCACATGATCGAGTTCACCGCGCGCGGGACGACCTTCTGCGGCTCGGCGGTCTCGCCCGCCGCGACACCGACCAGTTCGAGGGCTGCGTACGCGAAGACGACACCTTGCATCACGAGGACCACGGCCATGGTGCCGCTGGGCATCCAGCCGCCGTTGTCCGTGATCATGTGCAGGCCCGGTGTGTGGCCGTCGATCGGGTGCTGCGTGGCCACCAGGAAGATGCCCACGAAGAGGAAGGCCACCAGGGTGGCCACCTTGATGATCGAGAACCAGAACTCCATCTCGCCGAAGTACTTCACCGAGACGAGGTTCACGGACAGCACCACCGCGAGCGCGACCAGCGCGAGCACCCACTGCGGAATGCTCGTGAAGGCGCTCCAGTACTGCGTGTACAGCGCGACGGCGGTGATGTCGGCGATGCCCGTCATCGACCAGTTCAGGAAGTACATCCAGCCGGCGACATAGGCGCCCTTCTCACCGAGGAACTCACGCGCGTACGACACGAAGGAACCGGATGAGGGCCGGTAGACGACCATTTCACCAAGGGCGCGCACCACGAAGTACGCGAAGATCCCGCAGATCAGATAGGCGAAGACGAGGGCGGGGCCCGCGTCGTGCAGCCGCCCGCCGGCACCGAGGAAGAGTCCGGTGCCGATCGCTCCACCGATGGCGATCATGTTGATGTGGCGGCTCTTGAGGGCCTTGCTGTAGCCGGCGTCGCCCGCGTCGGCGGGCGCCTGGGAGGCATCTGTGCGGGATGCGTCCGTGGCCGTGTTGAGGGCGTCCTTGCTCACGAGGGGGTGTCCACTCTGTGGTGCCCGGAGACGTGGGGGTCGCCGGGGTCCGGAACGTGCGTCGGCCCGCATCACCCCTGACGGCGTGCGGACCGAGGTGCACCTTCCCCCAAAGATCGCCCCCGATGCGGTGGCGGAGATCACATAGCGGCGCTTCTCACATGACGGGACGCCTCTGGACGTGGAACCGGAGGGGGCGTATAGGGCGTCGACCGTGCTCTTTGGGTTTCACAACGTCGGTGTCTCAGCAATACTGTTGCACCCGGATCGCAGCGAGAGGCGAAGATGACGACGGACACTCAGGCCCCCACGCTCACCGTCGACGAGCTGGCGGCCCGCGCGGGCGTCACGGTCCGCACCATCCGCTTCTACAGCACGCGCGGCCTGCTGCCGCCGCCGGTGATCGGGCCGCGCCGGGTGGGGCACTACGGACCCGACCACGTCGCGCGGCTCGCGCTGATCGAGGAGCTGCAGCACCAGGGCATGACGCTGGCCGCGATCGAGCGCTATCTGGAGCAACTGCCGGCCGACCTGAGCGCACAGGACCTGGCGATCCACCGCGCGGTGGTGGCGAGTTGGGCCCCCGACACCGTCGAGACGCTGACCCGGAGCGAGCTCGACCGGCGCGCGGGCCGGGAGCTGACCGAGGAGAACCTGGCGCGGCTCGCGGCGATGGACGTGCTGACGCGGGAGCGCGACGACACGTACCGCTGCGACACCGGCCAGCTGCGGCTCGGCGTCCAACTCCTGGACGTACCCCTGTCGTTGGACGCGATCCTGGCCTCGCGCGAGGTGCTGGTGGAGCACTCGCGGGGCGCGGCGCAGGAGCTGGCCCGGCTGTTCAGCTCCGAGGTGTCGCAACGGGCCGAGCAGGACGTGAAGTCACTGTCGGCCCATATGCAACCGCTGGTCATTCAGGCGCTGTTGACCGCGTTCCAGCGCTCGCTGAAGGAGGAGCTGCGGGAGGCGTTCCGCACCACGGACCGCCTCCCGTAGCCACCGGCCTCAGTCCTTGAAGGTCTCGCCGTTCTCGGCCTTCTCCACCAGCAGCGCGGGCGGCAGGAACCGGTCGCCGTAGCGCCCGGCCAGCTCGCGCGAGCGGGCGACGAATCCGGGCAGGCCGCCCTCGTAGCCGTTGATGTACTGGAGCACGCCGCCGGTCCAGCCGGGGAAGCCGATGCCGAAGATGGAGCCGATGTTGGCGTCGGCGACGGACGTGAGGACGCCCTCTTCGATGAGGCGCACCGTGTCGAGGGACTCGGAGAAGAGCATGCGTTCCTGCATGTCCTCGAACGGGATCTCGGTGCCCGGCTTCGTGAAGTGCTCACGCAGCCCGGTCCACAGACCGGCGCGCCTGCCGTCCTCGCCGTACTCGTAGAAGCCCGCTCCCCCGCTGCGGCCCGGCCGCCCGAACTCGTCGACCATGCGGTCGATGACGGCCTCGGCGGGGTGCGTCTCCCAGGTGCCGCCGGCCTCGATGATCGCGGCCTTCGTCTCCTCGCGGATCTTGCGGGGCAGCGTCAGCGTCAGCTCGTCCATCAGGGAGAGCACCTTGGCCGGGTAGCCGGCCTGCCCGGCGGCCTGCTCGACCGACGCGGGCTCGACGCCCTCGCCGACCATGGCGACGCCCTCGTTGATGAAGTGACCGATGACGCGCGAGGTGAAGAAGCCGCGCGAGTCGTTGACCACGATGGGCGTCTTGTTGATCTGCCGGACGAGGTCGAAGGCGCGGGCGAGGGCCTCGTCGCCGGTGCGCGCGCCCTTGATGATCTCGACGAGCGGCATCTTGTCGACGGGCGAGAAGAAGTGCAGTCCGATGAAGTCGGCCTGCCGCTCGACGCCTTCGGACAGGGCGGTGATGGGCAGCGTCGAGGTGTTGGAGCAGAGCAGGGCGTCGGGGTTGACGATGTCCTGGATCTCCTGGAACACCTTGTGCTTGAGCGACGGGTCCTCGAAGACGGCCTCGATGACGGCGTCACAGCCGGCCACGGCCTGCGGGTCGGAGGCCGGGGTGATGCGGGCGAGCAGCGCGTCGGCCTTCGCCTGCGTCGTACGGCCGCGCTTGACGGCCTTGGCGCACAGCTTCTCGGAGTACGCCTTGCCCTTGGCGGCGGCCTCGGCGGAGACGTCCTTCAGGACCACCTCGATGCCGGCGCGGGCGCAGGAGTAGGCGATGCCGGCGCCCATCATGCCGGCGCCGAGGACGGCGACCTTCTGCACCTTGCGGGGCTCGATGCCCTTGGGGCGGTTGGCGCCCGAGTTCACGGCCTGGAGGTCGAAGAAGAACGCCTGGATCATGTTCTTCGCGGTCTGCCCGGTGACCAGCTCGGTGAAGTAGCGGGCCTCGATCGCGAGGGCGTTCTCGAAGTCGACCTGGGAGCCCTCGACGGCGGCCGCGAGGATGTTGCGCGGCGCCGGGTACGGGGCGCCGTTGAGCTGCTTCTTGAGGTTGGCGGGGAAGGCGGGCAGGTTCGCGGCGAGTTTGGGGCTGGCCGGGGTGCCGCCGGGGATGCGGTAGCCGGGCTTGTCCCAGGGCTGCTGCGACTCCGGGTTGGCGTCGATGAAGGCCCGCGCCTTCTCGATCATCTCCTCGCGGGTGGCGGCCACTTCGTGGATCAGGCCGTTCTCCAGGGCGCGCTTCGGGGCGTACTGGGTGCCCTGGAGCAGCACCTTGAGGAGCGCGTCGGCGATGCCCATGAGGCGGACGGTGCGGGTGACGCCGCCGCCCGCGGGGAGCAGGCCGAGCGTGACCTCGGGGAGGCCGATCTTCGAGCCGGGCGCGTCGAGGGCGACGCGGTGGTGGCTGGCCAGCGCGATCTCGTAACCGCCGCCCAGGGCCGCGCCGTTGATGGCCGCGACGACGGGCTTGCCGAGGGTCTCGATGCGGCGCAGCGAGTTCTTGATGCCGATGCCGGTCTCGAAGACGGACCGCGCGTCCTCGGGGCCGGCCTTCATCATGTCCTTGAGGTCACCGCCCGCGAAGAAGGTCTTCTTGGCGGAGGTGTAGACGAACCCGCGGATCGAGTCGGGGTTCGCGGCCAGCTCGGCCTCGGCGCGGTCGGCGATCGCGGCGATGGAGTCCTTGAACGCCTGGTTCATGGTGTTCGCGGACTGGTTGGGGTCGTCCAGGACGAGCGTGACGACGCCGGTGTCGTCCTGCTCCCAGCGGATGGTCGTGCTCTGCGTCATGGTTCGGTCTCCGTGAAGTCTCGTACGGGGGAAGGGGTTTGGGGCAGAACCACTCAGTTGGAGACGCGCTCCACGATCGTGGCGATGCCCATGCCGCCGCCCACGCACAGCGTGGCCAGGCCGTACCGCTTGTCCTGACGCTCCAGTTCGTCGACGAGGGTGCCGAGGATCATCGCGCCGGTCGCGCCCAGCGGGTGGCCGAGCGCGATCGCGCCGCCGTTGACGTTGACCTTGTCCAGGGACAGGCCCATGTCCTTCGCGAAGCGCAGCACGACCGCCGCGAACGCCTCGTTGATCTCGACGAGGTCGATGTCGTCGATGGTCAGGCCCGCCTTGGCGAGCGCCTTGCGCGCGGCGGGCGCGGGCCCGGTGAGCATGATGGTCGGCTCGGAGCCGGAGACCGCGACGGAGACGACGCGGGCGCGCGGGGTGAGGTCGTAGCGCTCGCCGACCTCGCGGGAGCCGATGGCGACGAGCGAGGCGCCGTCGACGATGCCGGAGGAGTTGCCCGCGTGGTGCACGTGGTCGATCTTCTCGACCCAGTGGTACTTCTGCAGCGCGACCGCGTCGAAGCCGCCGAGGTCGCCGATGTCCTTGAACGACGGCTTCAGCTTGCCGAGCGAATCGGCCGTCGTGCCGGGGCGCAGGTGCTCGTCGTGGTCGAGCACGGTGAGTCCGCTGCGGTCCTTGACCGGCACGATCGAGCGCGTGAACCGGCCGTCCTTCACGGCGGCGGCCGCCCGCTCCTGCGACATGGCGGCGTACTCGTCGACGTCGCGCCGCGAGAAGCCCTCGATCGTGGCGATGAGGTCGGCGCCGATGCCCTGCGGCACGAACCCGGTCTCGTAGGAGGTCATCGGGTCCATCGCCCAGGCGCCGCCGTCCGAGCCCATCGGCACCCGCGACATCGACTCGACGCCACCGGCGAGGACGAGGTCCTCCCAGCCCGAACGGACCTTCATCGCCGCCAGGTTGACGGCCTCAAGGCCCGAGGCACAGAAGCGGTTCTCCTGCACGCCGGCCACCGTGTCGGGGAGCCCTGCCGCGATGGCGGCGATGCGCGCGATGTCGGAGCCCTGGTCGCCGATCGGTCCGACGACGCCGAGCACGATGTCGTCGATGGCGGCCGGGTCGAGGTCGGGGAAGCGGGCGCGGATCTCGTGGATCAGGCCGACGACGAGGTCGATCGGCTTGGTGCCGTGCAGGGAGCCGTTGGCCTTGCCGCGGCCGCGCGGGGTGCGGATCGCGTCGTATACGTACGCGTCTGTGGTCACGGGAGGTGCCTTTCGAAGCAGCGGAACAGGGGGTTCGGGTCTACAGTCCGGGTCTACAGAGGGGGCTGAGGGGTCAGGAGAGCAGCGAACGCCCGATGATCTCCTTCATGATCTCGGTCGTGCCGCCGTAGATGGTCTGGATGCGCCCGTCGGTGAACGCCTTCGCGACGCGGTACTCGGTCATGTACCCGTATCCGCCGTGCAGTTGGAGGCAGCGGTCGGCGACCCGCTTCTGCAGCTCGGTCGCCCACCACTTCGCCATCGAGGCGTGCACGGCGTCGAGTCGCCCGTCCGAGTGATCCTCGATGCAGCGGTCCAGGAACGTACGGGTGACGGCGCACTCGGTGGCCATCTCGGCGATCTCGAAGCGGATGTGCTGCTTGGTGGAGAGCGGCCGGCCGAAGGCCTCGCGCTCCTTCACGTACTGGGTGGTGATCTCCAGGAGGTGCTCGGAGGCGGCGATCGCGGCGACGGCGATGCCCATGCGCTCCTGCGCGAGGTTCGTCATGAGGTGGACGAACGCGCCGTTGAGCTCGCCGAGCAGGTTCTCCTTCGGGACGCGCACGTCGTTGAAGAACATCTCGGCGGTGTCCTGGGCCTTCTGGCCGATCTTGTCGAGGTTGCGGCCGCGCTCGAAGCCCTCCATGCCGCGCTCGACGACGAGCAGCGAGAGCCCGTGCGCACCGCCTTCGGGCGTCGTCTTGGCGACGACGATGACGAGGTCGGCGAGTATCCCGTTGGAGATGAAGGTCTTCGACCCGTTGAGCAGCCAGTGGTCGCCCTTGTCCTCGGCGGTGGTGCGGATGCCCTGGAGGTCGGATCCGGCGCCGGGCTCGGTCATGGCGATGGCGCTGATGATCGAGCCCTCGCAGAAGCCGGGCAGCCAGCGCCGCTTCTGCTCATCGGTGCCCAGCGAGGTCAGGTACGGGCCGATGATGTCGTTGTGCAGGCCGACGGCGAGACCGGAGGCGCCCGCGCGCGTGAACTCCTCGGCGAGCACGGCGGGGTAGCGGAAGTCGGCGGTGCCGCCACCCCCGAACTCCTCGGGCACGGCGAGCCCGAGCAGGCCCTGGCGCCCGGCGGCGAGCCAGGCCTCGCGGGAGACGACGCCGTCCTTCTCCCACTGCTCGTAGTGCGGCGTCACCTCCTTGGCGAGGAAGGTGCGCACGGTCTCGCGGAACGCCTCGTGCTCGGCGCTGAACAGGCGTCGTTCCATGCTCGCGATCAACTGCCTTTCGTGGTGGGCTCGTTCAGGGCCGGTACGTCCCAGTCGAGCGCGACGTCTTCGGTGTCGGCGCCCGGCCGGGCGGGGCCCGAGCGGACGCTGGTGGGGGTGTCGGAGAAGCGGGGCGCGGGCGCCGGCTGGGTGAGGCCGCCGTGCTCGACGAAGGTGCCGCGGGCGGCGAGGTGCGGGTGGTGCGGGGCCTCGCCGAGGGTGAGCACGGGCGCCACGCAGGCGTCCGAACCCTCGAAGACGGCCGCCCACTCGTCCCGCGTACGTTCCTTGAAGCGGGCGGCGACGGCGGCGCGCAGCTCGTCCCAGCGCCCGAGGTCGCCCCGGGCGTCGGCCGCCTCGCCGAGCCCGAGGAGCTCGGCGAATTCCGCGTAGAACCGCTGCTCAAGGGCGCCGACCGCCATGTGCTTGCCGTCGGCGGTCTCGTACGTGCCGTAGAACGGGGCGCCGCCGTCGAGGAGGTTGGCGGCGCGCCGGTCCTGCCAGCCGCCGGCCGCGAGCATCCCGTGGATCATCGTGCTGAGATGCGCGGTGCCGTCGACGATCGCGGCGTCGACGACCTGCCCGGTGCCGGTGTCCCGGGCGTGGTGCAGGGCGGCGAGGATGCCGACGACGAGGTAGAGCGAGCCGCCCGCGTAGTCGCCGAGCAGGTTCGCGGGGGCCACCGGCGGCCGGTCCGGTTCGCCGGTCATGCCGAGGGCGCCGGTCAGCGCGATGTAGCCGATGTCGTGGCCCGCGCGCTGAGCGAGCGGCCCGTCCTGCCCCCAGCCGGTCATCCGGCCGTAGACCAGCTTCGCGTTCCGCCGGTGGCACGCCTCGGGCCCGACGCCGAGCCGCTCGGCGACTCCGGGCCGGTACCCCTCGATCAACACGTCGGCGCGCGCGGCCAGTTGCAGCACCCGCTCGGCGCCGTCCGCCGCCTTCAGGTCGACGATCACGGAGCGTTTGTTGCGGTTCGTGACGTCGTACTCCGGGGGAACCCCGAGCGCCTGGCCGCCAGGCCGGTCGACGCGTACGACGTCGGCCCCGAGGTCGGCGAGGAGCATCGCGGCGAAGGGGCCGGGGCCGATCCCGGCCAGCTCCACCACGCGCACCCCGGCGAGCGGCCCACCGTGCCGGCCTTCGCTTTCCGTGCCTGCCTCTGCCATACCGCCACGCCCCCAGCTTGTGACACAACTGATGTAACACCAACGATGCTATGAAGCTGGGCCGGTCCACACAAGCCCTTGGCGAGCAAGCGCTTAGCCATTTTTCCGTGACCGCCGCGCCGGTCCTACGCCACGGGGCTCCGCCCCGGACCCCGCGGGCTCTCGTTCGCAAGGCGAGGCTTGATATACCCCGGGGCTCCGTCGCGATCTCCGTTCAAGCTAGCCTCGGCCACCGACAGCGGCGCACGACGCGGGTGAGGGGTGGCATGAACGAGTCAAGCAGGACGTACGACGTGGTGTTGTTCGGGGCGACGGGGTTCGTGGGGGTGCTCACCGCCGAGTACCTCGCGGCCAACGCGCCCGCGGGACTGCGGTGGGCGATCGCCGGGCGTGACACCACGAAGCTGGAGCGGCTGCGCGAGCGGCTGACCGAGATCAACCCGGAGTGCGCGGTGCTCCCGCTGGTGCGCGTGGACATCGCCGAGCGGTCGTCGCTGCGCGAACTGGCCGTCAACACGCGCGTGGTGGCGACGACCGTGGGCCCGTACCTGGAGTACGGCGAGGGGCTCGTCGCCGCGTGCGCGAACGCGGGCACCGACTACGTGGACCTCACGGGCGAGCCGGAGTTCGTGGACCTCATGTACGTGCGCCACGACGCCCGCGCGCGCGACACCGGCGCCCGCATCGTGCACGCCTGCGGCTTCGACTCCATCCCGCACGACCTGGGCGCGTACTACACCGTCAAGCAGCTGCCGGAGGGCGTGCCGCTGCGCGTCGACGGCTTCGTACGGTCGAACGCGACGCTCTCCGGCGGCACGTTCGCCTCCGCGCTGAACCAGTTCTCGCGGGCCCGGAAGATGCTCGCGGCCCAGCAGGACCGGCGCCGCCACGAGCCCCGCCCGATCGATCGCACGGCGTACGCGCCGACCGGCACCCCGCACTACGCCAAGGAGATCGGCGCGTGGGCCCTGCCGCTGCCGACGATCGACCCGCAGGTGGTGCAGCGCTCGGCGCGGGCCGTCGAGCGCTACGGCCCCGACTTCCGCTACCGGCACTACGCCGCCGTGAAGACGCTGCCGTTCGCGGTGGGGGGCGTGGTGGGCATGAGCACGCTGTTCGCCGCGGCCCAAGTGCCGCCGGTGCGCCGGTGGTTGAGCGGGCGGCTGAAGCCGGGCGAAGGGCCCGACGAGGCGCGCCGCGCCAAGAGCTGGTTCTCGGTGCGGTTCGTGGGCGAGGGCGGCGGGCGCCGCGTCTACACGGAGGTGTCCGGCGGTGACCCCGGCTACGCCGAGACCGCGAAGATGCTCGCCGAGTCCGCGATGTGCCTCGTCCGCGACGAACTCCCGGACACCGCGGGGCAGGTGACCACCGTCGAGGCCATGGGCGACGCCCTCATCGAGCGGCTGCGGGCGGCCGGGATCACGTTCCGGGTCGCGGCCGAACGCTGAGCACGGCGAGCGCGGAACAGGCTCAACGAGCCTCCCGCGCCGCCGGATCCCGCTTGAACGCCCACTCCATCTTCGGCTCCATCACGAACCGGAACATCCGCTGGACCGGTGGCGTGCACAGCACGGTGATCACGGCCGCCGCGATGAGCGTCACCACGATCTCGCCCCACGGGGTGTGCACCCAGTCGACCTCGTACCAGTCCCAGAAGCGGGAGCCCTTGGCGAGGAAGCCGTGCAGCAGGTAGCCGTAGAGCGTGCCCGCGCCGAGCACCGTGAACCAGAGCCTGCGCCCCGGCACCCACGCGAGGAAGCACGCGGCGAGGATCGCCGAGCACCCGAACATGGCCAGCGTCATGGCCACACCGGTCCAGCCGGGCGCCCCCAACTCCTGGGCGCTGTCCCGGCGGTAGAACCAGGCCGCGTTCATCCGCGGCACCGCCCAGTACGCGAACAGCAAGGCCGCCGCGAACACCGGCACCGCGAGGATCCGCGCCTCCTTGCGGCGCACCAGCTGGAAGTGTTCCGGCTTCAGGACCAGGCCGAGCACGAAGAACGGCAGGAACTGCAGGACGCGTTGCAGGTCCAGGTCGTCGCCGATGCTGGGCGAGACCGAGGCGAGCGCCGCGATGGAGAGCGCCACGGGCAGCGGCCACCGGATCACCTTCCACAGCGGCGTGGTCAGCCGCCATACGAAGAGCGCGATCAGGAACCAGGTCAGGTACCAGGGGTCGAGCAGGCTGATCGGGTAGCCCGGGTCGTCGCCCGCCGTCCGTTTGAAGAAGGTGTAGGCGATCTCGAACACCACGTACGGCACGGCCACGCCCGTGATCAGCCGCTTCAGCCGCCCGGGGCTCGCGTCGAAGGAGCGCGAGAAGTAGCCGGAGATCACGATGAACGCCGGCATGTGGAACGCGTAGACCGTGGTGTAGAGCGCGGCCGCCGCGCGGCTGTCGTCGCGCAGCGGCTCCCACGCGTGCCCCATCGCGACGAGCACGATCGCGAGGTACTTGGCGTTGTCGTAGAACGCGTCCCGGCCCTTGGCCGCCCGCACCTCCGTGCGGGCGGCCGGGGCCGCCGTCAGGCTCACAGGTGGCGGGTGATCGCGGGCATCAGGTCCTGGAAGGTCCGGCCCGCCGCCGGCTCCCCGATCGCTCTCAGCTTCCAGCCGGTGCCGTCGCGCTGGACCTTGGCCATGATCTGCGCGGTGTGTCCACCGCCGCCCTCCAGCGTGTAGCGGGCGAGTTCGGCGCCCGTGGTCTCGTCGACGAGGCGGCAGTACGCGCTGCCCACTTCGGCGAAGGTCTGCCCGGTGAACGAGTTCACGGTGAAGACGATCTGGTCCACCTCGCTCGGGACGCGCGGGAGGTCGACGGCGATGGACTCGTCGTCGGCCTGCCCGGTGCCGCCCACGAGGTTGTCGCCGCTGTGCCGCACCGAGCCGTCCTCGCTGACGAGGTGGCGGAAGAAGACGACGTCGACGTAGCTCTTCCCGGAGAAGAGCACGGCCGAGGCGTCGAGGTCGATCTCACGGGTGCCGGTCAGCTTGGCGAGGAAGCCCTTGCGGGGCGCGGCCTGCCAGCCGAGTCCCATGCGTACGACGGTCAGGGCGTCGCCGGTGTCCTTGCTGAGGCTGATCTGCTGGCCCTTGGCCAGGTTCACGGACATGCGGTGTGCTTTCTGGTCGGCCGGTCGGTTGGTGTCGTACGAGGCTGAGGCGCCGCCCGCCCGGGCCCTGGGGGCGGGCGGGCGGCGCCGGGGACGCGCGTGCCTCAGACGTTGACGCCGAAGTCCTGCGCGATGCCGGCCAGGCCGGAGGCGTACCCCTGGCCCACGGCGCGGAACTTCCACTCCGCCCCGTGCCGGTACAGCTCGCCGAAGACCATGGCGGTCTCGGTGGAGGCGTCCTCGGAGAGGTCGTAGCGGGCGATCTCGGCGCCACCCGCCTGGTTCACGACACGCATGAACGCGTTGCGCACCTGGCCGAAGCTCTGACCGCGCGGCTCGGCGTCGTGGATCGACACCGGGAAGACGATCTTGTCGACCTCGGCGGGCACCCCGGCGAGATTCACCTTGACGCTCTCGTCGTCGCCCTCGCCCTCACCGGTGAGGTTGTCCCCGGTGTGCTCGACGGAGCCGTCCGGGCTGGTGAGGTTGTTGTAGAAGACGAAGTGCCGGTCCGAGAGCACCTTCCCGGCCGCGTCGCACAGCAGGGCGCTCGCGTCGAGGTCGTAATCGGTGCCCGTCGTCGTGCGTACGTCCCAGCCCAGGCCGACCGTTACCGCGGTCAGGCCCGGCGCCTCCTTGCTGAGCGAGACATTGCCGCCCTTGCCCAGGGAAACTCCCACTGCTGCTACCTCCACATCATTTCCAACACTTGCGCAATGCTTAAAGTGGTGCCGCGGTCTCGTCGCTCTCCTTCATGGCCTTCGTCTCGCTCTTGAGGATGCGCAAAGACTTGCCCAGGGAGCGTGCGGTGTCCGGAAGCTTCTTGGACCCGAAGAGCACGATGATCACGACGCCCAGGACCAACAGGTGCCAGGGCTCCAATGCGTTGCGGAACATGGCGTTCACCTCTTGCCGTGGTCGGACCGCGGCCGGGGTGGACGTGCCACCCCCACAGCCGCGCTTGCTACATTGCGCAACTGTACAACCAATGGGTGGACCGACAGCAAGGGCATGGGTATGGGGCGACGGCGTAAGCGCAGCCGACTGCGGATCACACTCGTGACGGGCCTTGCCGTGCTCGTCCTGATCACGGCGGGCGCCGGGTGGCTGTACCTGAAGCTGAACGGCAACATCGACACGTTCGGCTCGGACGGCCTGTCCAGGAACCGGCCCGACGCCGACACCTCCAAGGGCGAGAACGTGCTGGTGATCGGCACCGACGCGCGCACCGGCGGGAACAGTGATCTCGGCGGCGGCGACCGACACGACATCGGCCGCTCGGACACCGCGTTCCTGCTGCACGTCTACGCCGACCACAAGCACGCCGTCGGCGTCTCCGTCCCTCGCGACACCCTGGTCACGATCCCGCCGTGCAAGCTCCCCGACGGTACGTGGAGCAGTACGCGCACCGACGTGATGTTCAACGCGGCCTATACGACGGGCCAGACCGCCGAGGGCAATCCGGCCTGCACCCAGAACACCGTCGAGCACCTCACGGGACTGCGCGTGGACCACACCGTCGTCGTCGACTTCAAGGGCTTCTCACAGCTCACCGACGTGGTCGGCGGCGTCAAGGTCTGCCTGCCGAACGACGTCTACCAGAACGACCTCAACCCGAACCGGCCCACGCGGGGAAAACGTCTCTTCAAGAAGGGCGAGCAGACCGTCGCCGGGCAACGGGCGCTCGACTACGTCCGCATCCGGCACGGCATCGGCGACGGCTCCGACATCGGCCGCATCCAGCGCCAGCAGTCCTTCGTCTCCAGCCTCATCAAGAAGATCAAGAGCGACGGCTTCACCCCGACCAAGCTGCTGCCGCTCGCCGACGCCGCCACGAAGTCGATGACCGTCGACCCCGGCCTGGGATCCGCGGACAAGCTGCTCGCGTTCGCGATGTCACTGAAGAACGTCGACCTGCACAACACCAAGTTCGTCACCATCCCCTGGAAGTACGAGGGCGATCGCGTCGCCGTCGTGCACCCGGACGCCGACGCCCTGTGGGCGGCGCTCAAGGACGACCGCACCCTCGAAGGCAAGGACGCGAGCGGCACGAAGGGCGGCGCCAAGGCCGGTCCCTCCCCCAGCGCGAGCGCCACCCAGGAGGTCTCCGGCGAGGGCGTCTCCGTCACCGTCTACAACGGCACCGCCACCCCCGGCCTCGCCGCCGACGCCGCCGCGGCGCTCACCGGACGCGGCTTCACCGTGCCGACGACGGGCAACGCCGCCGACCGGGCCCGCTCCACCACGACCATCACCTACGGCCCCGGCGAGAAGGCCCACGCATCGGCCGTCGCCCGGCTCTTCCCCGCCGCCGAACTGACCGCGGGCACCGCGCCGGGCATCGGCGTGGTCCTCGGCGCGGACTACCGGCCCGGCAGCGCCGCCTCGCCGACGCCGACCCCGACGTCGGTGCCCTCCGGCGTGGCCGACACCGCGCGCTCGGCCGACCAGGACATCTGCTCCCACCTGTCCTACGGGTGAGCGGCCCGGCTGTTCACGGACGCTCCGCCCGGTCCCCCCGCCGCCGCAGCAGCGCCAGCGCGAGCGCGTACGCCACGAGGATCGCCGCGAGCAGCGGATAGTAGAGCGGCGGCAGGCCCGAGACGCCGAGCCACGGGCCGAGCGGAGTCAGCGGCAGCAGGATGCCGACGGCCGCGAGGCCCGTCGCCGCCCAGCGGACGGGGCCCGGCGTGCGGCCCTCGGCGCTCTGCCGGCCCGTCCGCAGCAACAGCATCACGAGGGCCTGGGTCAGCAGGTTCTCGGTGAACCAGCCCGCGTGGAAGCCCTGTTGGTCGCCGGGGCCGAGGGAGCCTGGCAGGCACAGGGCGAGCGCGCCGAACGTCGCGAGGTCGGCGAGCGCGCCCAGTGCGCCGAACCCGGTGATGAAGCGCAGGAAGGGCCGCGGTCGCAGCACCGTGGGGCGGCGCAGCGCGGCCGTCCGCGGCCGGTCGAAGGCGAGCGCGAGTTGGGCCGCGTCGAAGCACAGGTTCTGGACGAGGACCTGCGGCGGCAGCATCGGCAGGAACGGCAGCAGCAGGCCGGCCGCGAGCATCGCGATCACGTTGCCGAGGTTGGAGGAGAGCGTGATGTGCAGGTACGAGGCGATGTTGGCGCTGGAGTGCCGGCCCGCCACGACGGCGTGTTCGAGCGCGGTGAGGTCCTTGTCGGCGAGCACCACGTGCGCGCTCTCGCGGGCCACGTCGACGCCTCCGGCGGGGCAGACGCCGACGTCGGCGGCGCGCAGGGCGGGCAGGTCGTTGACGCCGTCGCCGAGGAATCCGGCGGTGTGGCCGCGGCCGCGCAGGGCGGTGATGACGCGGGCCTTGTGGTCGGGGGTGCAGCGGGCGAACACGGTGGTGCGGGCGGCCAATTCCCCGAGCCGCTCGTCGTCGAGGTGCTCGATGTCGGCTCCGACGACGACCTCGCCGGGCTCGATGCCCACGTCGCGGCAGACGCGGGTGGCGGTGGCCGGGTGGTCGCCGGTGAGCACCTTGACGGTGACGCGGCGCTCGCCGAGGGCGCGTACCGCGTCGTGCGCGGTGTCGGCCGGGGCGTCGTGGAAGGCGACGAAGCCCTGGAAGGTCAGGCCGCGTTCGTCGGCCGGGGTGTAGCCGCGGGCGCGGGCCGGGCGCCGGGCGGTGGCCACGGCCAGCAGGCGGACGCCGCCTTCCGCGAGCCGTCCGGCCCGCTGGTGCAGTGCGGCCCGCTCGTCCTCCTCGACGGCGCAGCGCTCCAGGACCTCCGCGACGGCGCCCTTCACCGCGAGGACGTGCACGCCCAGGGTGCCGGGCTCCCTGACGACGGCGGTGGCCAGGCGGCGTACCGGGTCGAAGGGCAGCGCGTCGACCCCGTCGTACGCGTCCCAGTCGTCGGGTCCTGTGGCCGCGAGCAGCGCCTCGTCGAGCGGGTCGGGGTCGGTGAGTTCGGCGGTCTGAAGGGTCCACCAGGCGGAGGCGCCCGCCCAGTGCAGGGCCTCGGGGTCGGTGCGGTCGGGGTCGACGGCGGGCTGGTCGCGGGTGAGGGTGCCGGTCTTGTCGACGCACAGCACGTCGACGGCGCCGAGGTCGTGCAGGGCGGGGAGGCGGCGCACGATGACGCCGTGCGAGCGGGCCAGGAGGGAGGCGCCGCGGGCCAGGCAGATGGTGACGATGACCGGCAGCATCTCGGGGGTCAGGCCGACCGCCACGGCCACCGCGAACGGCAGGGTCTCAAGTCCCCGCCCGCGCACCGCGGCGTTCGCCATCAGCACCAGCGGCGGGGTCAGCAGCATGAAGCGGATCAGCACCCAGGAGATGCCGTGCACGCTGCGGTCGAACGCGCTCGCGGGCCGGTCGCTGCGCGGGCCGTGCACGGCGGCGAACCGGGTGTCGGCGCCGGTCGCGACGACGACCGCGGTGCCGCTGCCGGAGGCGACGCTGCTGCCCTGGAACACCAGGTGCCCCTCGCCGTCCCCGTCCGGCAGATCGGCCGGTTCCTTCGGCACGGGCGCGGACTCGCCGGTCAGGGCGGCCTGGTGCACGGTGAGGCCGCGCGCCTTCAACAGGCGTACGTCGGCGGGCACCAGGGCGCCGGGCGCGAGGCGCACGACGTCGCCGGGCACGAGGTCGTCGACCGGGATCTCGCGCACGCGTGGTTCGTCGCCCGCGCCTTCCCTGCGCTGCACGCTGGCGGTGCCCGCGACCAGTTCGCGCAGTCCGGCGCCGGCCCGGTCGGCGCGGTACTCGCCGTGCGTGCGCAGCACGCTGCTGACGATCACCAGGGCGAGGATGACGCAGGCCGTGCCCCAGGAGGCGACGAGCGCGGAGACGAGTCCGAGGCAGAACAGCACGGTGGTGAAGGGGTCGCGCAGGCTGCGCCACATCCGCAGCGGCCAGGACGGCTGCCGGGCGGTGGGCAGGGTGTTGCCGCCGTGCCGGGCCAGGCGCTGTTCGGCCTCGTCCGTGGTCAGTCCGCGCGGTCCCGTGCCCAGGGCGCGCAGCGTCTGGAGGGCGGTCGGGCCTTCGGGGGCGGTACGCGGCTGCGGGAGCGCACGGGTCCGCTCGGCCGGTTCGGGAACGGCCACGGGCCGGCCTTCAGGCCCCCGCGCCACGCAGGCGGCGCACCGGCGCCTTCGCCTGCTCGGCACGCTCCGCGAGCTGGCCGATCATAAGGTGGACCACGCTCACGACCTCGGGATCGTCGACGTAGTACACCTGCCGCCGGCCCTCGCGCCGGGACCGTACGAGGCCCGCGAGCTTCAGCTTGGTCAGGTGCTGGCTGACGGCGGGCAGCGCGCCGCCCACCCGCTCGGCGAGCCCGCTCACATCGCTCTCGCCCTGGGCGAGGGCCCACACCATGTGCAGCCGCACCGGCGAGGCGAGCAGGGCGAACGCCTCGGCCGCCTCGGCGAGCACGTCAGCCGACGGATCCTCGAACCGTCCAGCCCCTGCCACCACTGGCCTTCTCCCGTCCCACGCCGCACTCCCGGTATTCGTACGGGGGCAAGTCTAGGCGGGCGCGGGGCCTCGCTCAGGCACCGCCCTCCCACGTTTCCGGCCGCCACAGCCCCGCGCGGTTCAGGGACTGCGGGCAGTGGAGGTAGATCTCGTCGATGTCCAGGAGCAGGGCCAGGCTCGGCGGCTCGCCCTTCACCGCCATGTCCGCGAAGAACGGGGCGTCGGTGAGGATGCGGGCCCTGCCGTTGACGCGCAGGACGTCCTTGGCGCCGGGTATCAGGAAGAGCAGGCCCGCGTGCGGGTTCTGAAGGATGTTGTGGAAGCTGTCGCCCCGGCGGTTGCCGGGGCGGTCCGGCAGGGCGATCGTGCGGTCGTCGACGACGTACGCGAAGCCGGGTGCGTCGCCGCGCGGCGAGGTGTCGCAGTTGCCGTCCGCGTCCGATGTGGCGACCAGACAGAACGGCGAGCGGGCCAGCAACCCCCGGTCCTTCTCGGTGAGTTCCCCGTGCACCTTCTCGATCACGATGGGCCACGGCTCGCCGAGGATCTCGCGCAACTGCTCCGGGGAGCGCAGCTCCTGGTACTCATACGTGTCCGTGGCGTGCGGCAAGCCGACTCCTGGGTCCGGGGCGGTCGATTTTCCCGAACCCTATACGACGTCAAGTTAGGGTCACCTTACAAGCCCTGGTCACACCCGGCTCCCCGCCGCCGTGTCCGACGACAGCCGCTGCGCCACGTACACGGGGATCACCGACAGCAGGACGAGGACGACGGCCACCACGTTGACCACGGGGGCCTGCTGCGGCCTGGCCATGTTGGAGAAGATCCAGATCGGGAGCGTCTGGACGCCCGCGCCCGCTGTGAACGTCGTCACCACGATCTCGTCGAAGGACAGCGCGAACGCGAGGAGGCCGCCCGCCGCCAGCGCCGAGCGCATCAGCGGGAACGTGATGTCACGGAAGGTGCGGAAGGTGTCGGCGCCCAGGTCCATCGCCGCCTCCTCGTACGAGCCGGCGAAGCGGCGCAGCCGGGCCGCCACGTTGTTGAAGACGACCACGACGCAGAACGTGGCGTGGCCGACGATCACCGTGAACAGGCCGAGGCCGATGCCGATCGGTTCGAGGACCGTGCGGAAGGCCGTGTTGAGGGCGACGCCGGTGACGATGCCGGGCAGCGCGATCGGCAGGACCACCGCGAAGGAGATCGCCTCGCGGCCGAAGAACCGGTAGCGGGAGACCGCGAACGCGACGAGTGTGCCGAGGACGAGGGCGATCGCCGTGGCGCCGACGCCGGCCTTCAGCGACGTCCACAGCGCGTCCCGCGCACCCGCGCTGTGCCAGGCGTCGCGCCACCAGTCGAAGGTGAGGCCGGGCGGGGGCCAGCCCGAACTCCGGTCCGGGTTGAGGGAGTTGACCACGACCAGGAGCAGCGGGACGTAGATGACGGCGAAGCCGAGGACGGCGCCGACGCGGAGCGCGACGCGTGCGGGGCGGGAGAGGTGCATCTAGCCCCCTTCAGAGGCTGCTGAGCGCGCCCGTGCGGCGCACCGCCAGCAGGTACAGGACGATGACCACGACCGGCACGGTGCCGAGCGCCGCCGCCAGCGGCAGGTCGAGCGTGATGTTCGCGTAGACGAGGTTGCCTATCAACTGCGTCTTCCCGCCCACGATTTGGACCGCGATGTAGTCGCCGAGGCTGAGCGAGAACGTGAAGACCGAGCCCGCCGCGACCGACGGCAGGACGAGCGGGAACAGCACCGTGCGGAAGGTCCGCCAGGTGCGGGCGCCGAGGTCGGCGGAGGCGTCGAGCATGCTGTCGGGGACCCGTTCGAGGCCGGCGTGGATCGGCAGGATCATGTACGGGAGCCAGAGGTAGGTCAGGACGAGGACCGTCGCGACGAGTCCGTAACCGGGCGCGTCGAGGCCGAAGGGCCTCAACAGCCAGTCGAGCAGGCCCCCTTGGGCGAGCATGACGCGCCACGCGTACGCCTTGACGAGGTAGCTCGCCCACAGCGGTGTGAGGATCGCGACGACCAGGAGCGGGCGCCATCGCGGCTTCGCGACGCGCGCCGTGCAGAACGCGATCGGGAACGCGATGACGACGCACAGTGCCGTCACCCCCAGCGCGACTCCCACGCTGCGCAGGGCCACTTGGCGGTACACGGCGGTCGTGAACAGGGCCTTGAAGTTGTCCAGTGTCCAGGTCCGCACGATGTCCGAGGTGAACGGGTCCGTGGTCCACAGCGCGGAGAGGAACAGGACCGCGAGCGAGCCGAGGTAGGCAACGATCAGCCAGGTCAGGGGCGCGGCGAGCAGCAGGGAGAGCCGGAGCCGGGGGCTGCGGTGCAGCACCCCGGCGACCCTCTTCGAGGTCAGTGACACGTCACCCCTTGATCTCCGTCCACGCCTGCACCCACTTCGCGTACGGCACGCACTTGGTGTCGGTGCGGCCGTCGAGGCACTGCGGGATGGGCGTCGTCCAGAAGTGGACCTTCTTCCAGTACGCGGCGTCGTCGGCGTGATAGGTCGCGCAGTGCTTGGGGTCGCTGGTCTCTTCGCACGCCTTCGCGTTGGCGGGGGCCTCGCCGAAGTACTCGGCGACCTGGGCGTTCACCTTCGGCGAGACGATCCAGTCGAGCCATTTGTACGCGCAGTCGGGGTGTTCGGCCTTCGCGGACACCATCCAGGTGTCGGACCAGCCGGTGGAGCCCTCCTTGGGGAGGACCGCCTTCACGGGGGCCTTCTCGCCCTGCGCGGTGTTCAGGATGACCTGCCAGCTGGTGCCGACGACGGAGTCGCCGCTCTTGAACGCGGAGACCTCCTTGAGGTAGTCGCTCCAGTACTCGCCGACGTTGGCGTTCTGCTTCTTCAGCAGGCTCACCGCCGCGTCGAACTGCTTCTGGTCGAGCGCGTAGGGGTCCTTGATGCCGAGGTCCGGCTTGGTCTTCATCAGGTACAGCGCGGCGTCGGCGATGTAGATCGGCGAGTCGTAGGCGGTGACGCGGCCCTTGTGCCGCCCGGCGTCGTCGAAGACGGCCTTCCAGGAGTCGGGCGCGGGTTTCACCTTGTCCGTGCGGTACATCAGGAGGTTGGCGCCGCGGCCGTGCGGGATGCCGTACGCGACCTTCTTGACCGAGTTCCAGGGCTGCATCTTCAACCCCGGGAAAACATCCCGGTAGTTGGGCACGAGGTCGGTGTTGACCGGTGCGGCGTCGCCGGACGCGATCAGGCGCAGCGAGGCGTCGCCGGACGCGGAGACGGCGTCGTACTGGCCCGTCTTCATCAGGTTGACCATCTCGTCGGAGGTCCCGGCGACCTTCGTGGAGACCTGACAGCCGGTCCGCTTCTCGAAGGGGTGGACCCAGTCGACCTTGGGGTCGTTGGAGCCGTCCTCCGCGTAGCCGGCCCAGGCGATCAGGTTGACCTTGCCCTCGGTCTTTCCGAGGGACTTGGGGGCGGACATCTTCGGCGGGGTGAAGCCCTGCCCGCCGGGCGCGCTCTTGGCGCCACCGCCACCGCCACCGCCGTCGTCGGAGGAGCCACAGGCGGTGGCGAGCAGCAGCCCACCGAGCGCGGTGGCGGCCATCAGGGTCCGGGTTGCGCGCACGTGAACACTCCCTGGTCGTCGGGGTGAGTCAACTGGGCTGGTGCAGAGGGACGTTGTGCCGCCGGTGCCAACGCAGCAGGACGCGGGCGCCGGGCGGCGCGGGCGCGTCCGCCGCGTCGTCGTCGGGCCCGGTGTTCTGGCGTACGACGACGAAGCGCACGCCCGCGTCGGTGTCGACGACGACGCGGGTGCTGTCCCCCAGGTACACGGCGTCGGCCACGGTGCCGCGCACCTCGCTGTGATCGACGCGATCGTGCTCCGCCCCGGGGTCGAGGAGCCGGATCTTCTCGGGTCTGACGCCGAACGTCCCTGGTTTCCCCACGAGCAGTTCGGCGGCGGATCCGGTGAGCGTGTTGGAGGTGCCGACGAAGGACGCGACGAAGGCGGAGGCCGGGCCCTCGTACAACTCCCTTGGTGTGCCGACCTGTTCGACGCGTCCCGCGTTCATGACGGCGACGCGGTCGCTGAGGACGAGGGCCTCGGTCTGGTCGTGGGTGACGAGGACGAAGGTGATGCCGACCTCGCGTTGCAGCTCCTTCAGCTCGACCTGCATCTGTTCGCGCAGCTTCAGGTCGAGGGCGCCGAGGGGCTCGTCGAGCAGCAGGACGCGGGGGCGCACCACCAGCGCCCGTGCCAGGGCGACACGCTGGCGCTGGCCGCCGGAGAGCTGTCCCGGCCTGCGACCGCCGAAGTCCTCGAGCCGCACGGACGCGAGGGCGGCGCGGACCCGCTCGGCCTGCTCCCGGCGCGGGACGCCGCGCACCTTCAGGCCGTAGCCGACGTTCTGCTCGACGTTCATGTGCGGGAACAGGGCGTAGTCCTGGAAGACGGTGGTGACGTCGCGCTCGAAGGGTGCGCGCCGGGTCACGTCCTCGCCCGCGAGCCGGATCGTGCCGCCCGAGGGTGTCTCGAAGCCGGCGACGAGCCGCAGGACGGTCGTCTTACCGGACCCGGAGGGCCCGAGCAGCGAGAAGAACTCGCCCTCGGCGACGTCGAGTTCGATTCCGTCGACGGCACGCACCTCGCCGAACGACTTGCGCAGCCCCTGCAGCCCGATCGCTGCGCTCTCCTCGGCGATAGCCATAGCGGTAGATCATGCACACTTCAACGTCGGCCACAAGGGTGCGGGCAGCCCGCCGATCACGTTTGTGCCGGAATCGACATATCCGCCGCACCCGGCGCACCCGCCGCCCCGGTAGTGCCGACGGTCACACCCACACCAGGGTTGGATCCGGTGACAGAGGTCACTCGAATTTCGACCGGCTTCAAGCGCACGGATTCCCTCATTCCGCCGTCTATTCATATGAGGCCGTGCAGTGGTCCCACCGTCCAGCCGTCACAAGGGAGCAGGCGTTGTCCGTCATCGAGCAAGCCGTCGAGGCCCGTCTCGTCGCCGCCGCGCCGCGCATGGCGCACATTCCGGCGACTCTGCGTTACGACGTGCGCGACCCGTTCGCCGTGCGCATGTCCTTCCCGGCCCCGGCGACCCTCGAAGGCGTCGCCGTGAGCTGGACCTTCGCCCGTGACCTGCTCTCCAGCGGGGTGTCGAGCCCCGCGGGCGCGGGCGACGTGCGCGTGAAGCCGTACGGGTACGACCGCACGGTCCTGGAGTTCCACGCGACGGAGGGCACGGCGATCGTGCACATCCGCACCGGCGAGCTGCGCCGCTTCCTGGCGGAGACGACGGACCTGGTGCCGGTCGGCGAGGAGGCGTCGCACGTGGACGTGGACGCCGACCTGGAGGAGCTGCTGCGCGACGCCTGTTAGATCCGGTGCCTGATGAGATCCGGCGCCAGTTAAATCCTTTGACGGCCCCCACAGGTGCTTCTATCTTGGTTGACGGTTCTGTTGCCGTCGATAGGAGTAGGACGTTGCTCGACTGAGGTCCTGAGACACCGCGCATGACACGCCCTCGCGTGTCCGTGCCGCCGTGTGCGCGACCTCGGTATTCCCCGAGCCGTCCTCCCGCAGCAGGCCTTCCGTGCCCCCGCGGTGTCTCGAACGCGTTGCATCCCACCGTTCACACCGAGCAACCGCGAGGCCACCTCATGTCACATCCCCAGAGCTATTCGCACGCCGCCCCCGCCTCCGTCGCCTGCACCGCCCTCGACTTCGCCTGGCCCGACGGCACCGGCGTCTTCGACGGCCTCCAGGTCGCCTTCGGCCCCGGCCGCACCGGGCTCATCGGCCTCAACGGGTCGGGCAAGTCGACCCTGCTGAAGCTGATCGCCGGTGAGCTGACCCCGGCCGACGGCACCGTGCGGGTGTCGGGCGAGGTCGGCTACCTCCCGCAGAACGTCACCCTCGACACGGCGCTCCGGGTCGACCAGGCCCTCGGCATCGCCGGCACCCGCGCCGCCCTGCACGCCATCGAGGGCGGCGACGTACGGGAGGAGCACTTCACCGCGGTCGGCGACGACTGGGACGTCGAGGAGCGGGCGCGGGCCATGCTCGGCGAGCTCGGTCTCGGCCACATCGACCTGGACCGCACGATCGGCGAGGTCTCCGGCGGCGAGTCCGTGCTGCTGCGGCTCGCCGCACTCCTCCTTCGCCGCCCCGACGTGCTGCTGCTCGACGAGCCCACCAACAACCTCGACCTGCGCGCCAGACAGCGCCTGTACGCCACCGTGGAGGGCTGGTCCGGAGTCATGATCGTGGTCAGCCACGACCGTGAACTCCTCGACCGCGTCGACCAGATCGCCGATCTGCGCGACGGCGAGGTCACCTGGTACGGCGGGAACTTCACCGCGTACGAGGAGGTGCTCGCCGCCGAGCAGGAGGCCGCGGAGCGGATGGTGCGGGTCGCCGAGTCCGATCTCAAGAAGCAGAAGAACGAGCTGACCGACGCCCACGTCAAGCTGGCACGGCGCAAGCGGTACGGCCAGAAGATGTACGACACCAAGCGGGAGCCGAGGGCGGTGATGAAGCTGCGCAAACGGTCGGCCCAGGTCTCCGCGGGCAAGCACCGCATCCTGCACGAGGAGAAGCTCGCCGAGGCGAAGGAGCGTCTCGACGAGGCCGTGGAGGCGGTGCGCGACGACGACGAGATCCGCGTCGACCTGCCGTACACGGCCGTGCCGCCGGGCCGCTCCGTGCTGTCGCTGCACAACATCACGACGGCCTTCGGGGCGCGCGTGGCGGGCGAGTTCGAGCTGCGCGGCCCCGAGCGGATCGCGCTGCTCGGCCGCAACGGCTCCGGCAAGACGACGCTCCTGCGCACCATCGCCGGCGAGCTGGCGCCGGTCGCGGGCGAGGTGGAGACGCATGTGCCGCTGCGCTTCCTGCCGCAGCGTCTGGACGTCCTGAACGACGATTTGAGCGTCGCCGAGAACGTGGCCCGGTTCGCGCCGGACGCCACGAACAACCGGGTGCGGGCGCGGCTCGCCCGCTTCCTGTTCAAGGGGGCGCGGGCGGATCAACCCGCCGGGACCCTGTCCGGAGGCGAACGGTTCCGGGCGACGCTCGCCGCGCTGATGCTCGCGGAGCCCGCCCCGCAGCTGCTGATGCTGGACGAGCCGACGAACAACCTGGACCTCGCGAGCGTGGCCCAGCTGACGTCGGCCCTGGAGTCGTACGAGGGCGCGCTGATCGTGGCGAGCCACGATCTTCCCTTCCTGGAGTCGATCGGCATCACCCGCTGGCTCCACCTCGACGGCGAGCTCACGGAGGGCGCCGTGGGCGCCGAGTAAGGGCAGGTCAGAGGCCGGGGGCAGGCGCCGGTCAGGTCGGCTCGGGATACCCGACACAACGTGTCGGGTATCCCGCCTAGCGTCGGCGACATGAAGTACCTGCACATCGTCGGCGCCCGCGAGAACAACCTCCGGGACGTCACCCTGCGCATCCCCAAGGAGCGGCTCACCGTCTTCACCGGGGTGTCCGGGTCGGGCAAGTCGTCCGTCGTCTTCGACACCATCGCCGTGGAGTCGCAGCGCCAGCTCAACGAGACGTACACCTGGTTCGTCCGCAACCGGCTGCCGAAGCACGAGAAGCCGCACGCGGACGCGCTGGAGGAGCTGACGCCCGCCATCGTCGTCGACCAGAGGCCGATCGGCGGGCACTCCCGGTCCACGGTCGGCACGATGACCGACGTGTACTCGGTGATCCGCGTGCTGTTCTCGCGGCACGGGACGCCGAGCGCGGGTGGCGCGACCGCCTACTCGTTCAACGACCCGAGCGGGATGTGCCCGGAGTGCGACGGGCTCGGACGCACCGTGCGCCCCGACTACGAGCGCATCCTCGACCCGTCGAAGTCCCTCGCGGGCGGCGCGATCGCCTTCCCGCCCTTCGCCGCGGGGACCTGGCAGGGGCAGACCTACACGAACACCACCGACCTCGACACGGCCAAGCCGGTACGCGACTTCACCGCCGCCGAGCGCGAGTTCCTGATGCGCGGGCGCGGTGGGACCGTGAACGTCGCGAACACCGGCGGCCGCCGCGACATCGACTTCGAGGGGCTCGCCGACCGCTTCGAGCGGCTGTACCTCAACCGGGACCTGTCGACGCTGAGCGGACGCACGCGCGACCTGGTCGGCCGGTATCTGACCGAGGGCACCTGTCCGGCGTGCGACGGGGCGCGCCTGAACGCCGCCGCGCTCGCCACCCGCGTCGAGGGCCTGGGCATCGCCGAGTGCACCCGCATGGAGATCGGCGAGCTGATCCCGGTGCTGCGCCGTATCAAGGGCGCCGTGGCCGGACCGATCGCCGAGGCCGCCGTCACCGCCCTGGAGCGCATCGAGGCGATCGGTCTCGGCTATCTCAGCCTGGACCGGGAGACGTCGACGCTGTCCGGCGGGGAGGGCCAGCGCCTGAAGACCGTGCGGCACCTGGGCTCCAGCCTGACCGGGATGACGTACATCTTCGACGAGCCGAGCGTGGGACTGCACCCGCGCGACGTGGGACGCCTGGCCGATCTGCTGCTGCGGCTGCGCGACAAGGGGAACACCGTCCTCGTCGTCGAGCACGACCCCGATGTCATCGCCGTCGCCGATCACGTCGTCGACATGGGCCCGGCGGGCGGCGCCGACGGCGGGCGCGTGGTGTTCGAGGGCACGCCGGGCGCGCTGCGGCGCGCGGACACGCTCACGGGCCGGTGCCTGCGCCGCACGGGCGGGGTGAAGGAGCGCCCGCGCGCGGCGACCGGCCACGTGACGGTGGAGGGCGCCCGGGTCCACAACCTCAAGGACGTCACCGTGCGGGTGCCGACCGGGGTGCTCACCGCCGTCACCGGGGTCGCCGGGTCCGGCAAGAGCTCCCTCGTCTCGGGGGCGCTGTGCGCCGCGCACCCGGAGGCCGTGGTCGTCGACCAGTCGTCCATCGGGATCTCCGGGCGCTCCACCCCGGCGACGTACCTCGGGATCATGGACACCGTACGGAAGGTGTTCGCGCGCGAGACGGGCACGGAGCCGGGCCTGTTCAGCTTCAACTCGGGCGGCGCCTGTGAGCGCTGCGAGGGCCGCGGCGTGATCCTCAGCGATCTGGCGTTCATGGACCCGGTGACCACGGTGTGCGAGGCCTGCGGCGGGCGGCGCTTCAAGGACGAGGTGCTCGGCCGCACCGTGCGCGGCCGCAATGTCGCGGACGTGCTCGACATGACGGCCGCGCAGGCCCTCGACTACTTCGCGGACCTCGACGACAAGGGCGTACGCCGCCGGCTTCGCGCCCTGCGCGACGTCGGCCTCACCTATCTCACGCTCGGGCAGCCGCTGAGCACCCTGTCCGGCGGCGAGCGCCAGCGCATCAAGCTGGCCACGCAGCTGCACCGCTCCGCGGCGACGTACGTCCTGGACGAGCCGACCACCGGGCTGCACATGGCGGACGTCGACGGGCTCGTGGCGCTGCTCGACCGGCTCGTCGACGCGGGCAACACCGTGGTCGTCGTCGAGCACAACCTCGATGTGGTCCGGCGGGCGGACTGGATCATCGATCTGGGCCCCGAGGGCGGCCGGCACGGCGGCGAGGTGCTTTTCGAGGGCACACCGGCCCAACTCCTTGACGCGGAGGGCTCGTTCACGGCGGAACACCTGCGGCGGGCGGTCGCGGGCGCGGACAGGCATGGTGAGGGGGAAGTGACGGCCGCGTAACAGGGGATTCCGCGACACGTGTCGCCCTGTGCATGATGTGGGCACCGTCACCCTTGTCCGTCGCTCATCCGTCGCCCATCCGTCGCCCATCCGTCGCCATGGAGCCCGCCGTGCCCAGCAAGAAGGCCCTCGTCCGCCGCCCCGGCCCGCGCCTCGCGGACGGGCTCGTCACCCACATCGAGCGGACCCCGGTCGACGCCGCGAAGGCGCAGGAGCAGTGGAAGGGGTACGTGGCCGCGCTGGAGGCACATGGCTGGGAGACGTTCCTGGTGGAGCCGGTCGACCTGTGCCCGGACGCGGTGTTCGTGGAGGACACGGTGGTGGTCTTCCGGAACGTGGCACTGATCACCCGGTCCGGCGCCGAGTCGCGGCGCCCGGAGACGCCGGGGGTCGAGGAGGCCGTGGCGCGGCTCGGCTGCTCCGTCAACTGGGTGTGGGAGCCGGGCACTCTCGACGGCGGCGACGTACTGAAGATCGGTGACACGATCTACGTAGGGCGTGGCGGGCGCACCAACGCGGCGGGCGTGCAGCAGTTGCGCGCCGTCTTCGAGCCGCTCGGCGCGCGCGTGGTCGCCGTCCCCCTGTCCAAGGTGCTGCACCTGAAGACCGCGGTGACCGCACTGCCCGACGGCACCGTCATCGGTCATCCACCGCTGGTCGAGCACGCCTCGCTGTTCCCGCGCTTCCTGCCGGTGCCCGAGGAGTCCGGGGCGCATGTGGTGCTGCTCGGCGAGGACCGGCTGCTCATGGCGGAGAGCGCGCCGAAGTCAGCGGAGCGGCTCGCCGATCTCGGGTACGAGCCGGTCCTGGTGGACATTTCCGAGTTCGAAAAGCTGGAGGGGTGTGTGACCTGCCTCTCAGTTCGACTGCGAGAGCTCCACACGTAACCACGATCTTTATGGGCCGCTTAACCTACGGCAACGTAACCTACGACACCGTAGGTATCTCCGCTCGCATTACCTCCGTCCCCCAGGAGCCCCCGTGACCGTCATCTCCCCCCGCCTCGGCTCGTCGACCACGTGGACCGACGCCCGCCTGCTCCACGCGCTGGAAGAAGTCGTCGAGCAGGAGCTCAACCGGCACCTCAAGGTCGCCAAGGACTGGATGCCGCACGACTACGTGCCGTGGTCCGACGCCCGCAACTTCCCCGAGTTCTTCGAGGACGGCGAGGCCTGGTCCAAGGAGCAGTCCAAGGTCACCGAGGTCGGCCGCATCGCCCTCATCGTCAACCTGCTGACCGAGGACAACCTCCCCAGCTACCACCACGAGATCGCCTCGCTGTTCGGCCGCGACGGCGCGTGGGGCACGTGGGTGCACCGCTGGACGGCGGAGGAGGGCCGGCACGGCATCGTGATGCGCGACTACCTGCTCGCCTCGCGCGCCGTCGACCCCGACCAGCTCGAATCGTTCCGCATGTCGCACATGAGCGAGGGCTTCGAGTCGGACAACCGGCACTCGATGCTGCACTCGGTCGCCTACGTCTCCTTCCAGGAGCTGGCCACCCGCGTCTCGCACCGCAACACCGGCCACCAGTCAGGCGACCCGGTCTGCGACCGCATGCTCGCGCGCATCGCGACCGACGAGAACCTGCACATGGTCTTCTACCGCAACCTGCTCAAGGCCGCGTTCGACATCGCGCCCGACCTGACGATGCAGGCCGTCCGCGACGTCGTCGTGAACTTCCGGATGCCGGGACACGGCATCCCGGGCTTCGAGCGGGCCGCCGCGCAGATGGCGATCGGCGAGGTCTACAACCTGCGCATCCACCACGACGACGTGATCCAGCCCGTCCTGCGCTACCTGAAGGTCATGGAGATCGACGGACTCGGCCCCGAGGGCCTCCAGGCGCAGGAGGAACTGGGCCTCTTCATGAACGGTCTCGACGGCGAGGCCTCGAAGTTCGACGAGAAGCTGGCGGCCCGCAAGGCGCGGATGGCGGCGCGCGCGGCCGGCGCCTGACCGCACCTCACGCGGGTGCCCCGGACCGGGGCACCCGCAGCGCCGCCGGACGCGTCAGGTCCGCCTGAGCCGATGTCGCTCCTTCTCCGAGAGTCCGCCCCACACCCCGAACCGCTCGTCGTGGGTGAGGGCGTACTCCAGGCAGCTCTGCCGGATCGGGCACAGGCCGCAGATCGTCTTGGCCTCGCGGACGGAGCTTCCCGGCTCGGGGAAGAAGAACTCGGCACCGGTCTGGGCGCACAGGGCCTGGTCCTGCCAGGTGGGGCCGGCAGGCGTAAGGGTCGTGTTCGCGTACATGCCGGCCAGTCTGCCGCCCGCCGAAAAACGTTTGATCAACGCTCCATCAACGGGCGGCAGTCGGGCACCGCGGACGCCGCGGATGCCCGAACGGTCACTGCTGCTCCGGGTCCCCCTTGAGCACCGCGAACGCCGCGCCGTACGGATCCGTCAGCTTCGCGATCCGCCCGACGCCGGGGATGTTGACCGGCTCGGAGCGCACCGTGCCGCCCAGCTCCTGCGTGCGGTCCGCCGTCGCGTCCACGTCCGGGACGTGGAAGTACGGCTGCCAGTGCGCGCCCGCCTCGGCCTCCACCGGGTCGGCGGCCAGCGGGACGATACCGCCGAACATCGCGTTCTCGTCCGTGCCCGGCGGGTTGACCGTCGTGTAGCTGCCGCCGGGGAACTCGACGTCGAACGCGCCCCAGTTGAGGACCGAGCCGTAGAAACGCCTCGCGGCGGCGACGTCCGGGACGTACAACTCCACCCAGTTCAGCCCGCCGTCGTCCTTGATGTACTCGAGCCCCTTGTTCTTCCCCGGCTGCCAGATGCCGAAGTAGGCGCCCGCGGGGTCGGCGAAGACGCCCATGCGGCCCAGGTCGAAGACGTCCATCGGCTGGAGCGCGGCGGTGCCGCCCGCCTGCTCGACCGCCTTCGCCGTGGCATCCGCGTCCGCGCTCTGGAAGTACACGGACCAGCCGGGCTCGCCCTGCTCGGCGGTGACGGTCATGGCGCCGCTCACCGTCCTGCCTTCGATCTGGAACATTCCGTACCCGCCGGCCTGGGGGCCGGCCGACTGGAAGGTCCAGCCGAAGAGACCGCCGTAAAAGGTCCTCGCGCCGTCCATGTCGGGGGTGCTGAGGTCCAGCCAGTTCGGCGCGCCGTCCACGAACTCCGTAGTGATCATGGGTCTTGCCCTCCTCGTCGAGGGTTTCTTTTCCGGACTGCAGAGTCTTGCACCGGGCACTGACAACCGCCCTCGCACCACGCTGACCTGGGCTGGTTCAGACCAAAGGAACCGAACGCTCCGCCTTCAACGGTTGAACGAAAACAAAACGTGGGAGCGCTCCCTGCACGAAGTATTGACGACTCCGTCCCCTCTCGCCACAGTGGGGCTCCCCCACACACCCCCCACATTCAGGGAGTGCCCATCGTGATCTCGCGCAGAATATTTCTCGCCGGCGCCGGAGCGGGCATCGCCACCACCGCCGCAGCACTCACGGTTCCCTCATGGACCGCGGGCGCCGCCCCGGCCACATGCGAACTCGCCCTGCAGAACACGTCGTTGAGCGGAACCGTGCGCGCGTACGTCACCGGCCACGAGGACGGGACCGGCAACTGGGTGCTGCTGCGCTCCGACGGCAGCGTCTACCACCCAGAATCGCCGAGCGCCCCGCAGACCCCGCTGCCCGTCGACTGCGCCATCCCGCTCGGCGCCGCGGGCTCGGAACCGAAGGTCGTGACGCTGCCTCAGATGTACGGCGCCCGCGTCTACTTCGTCCGTGACGACACGCTCGACTTCTTCCTCAACCCCGGACCCTCGCTGGTCGAGCCGGCCTTCGCCACGAAGGAGGACGCGAACTACGGCAAGACCTGGTCGTTCTGCGAATTCACCTTCAACTCCGACCAGTTGTACGCGAACATCAGCTACGTCGACCTGGTGACGGCCCTGCCCATCGGGCTGAAGCTGGAGGGTGACGCCACGCACACCGTCGCCCCGCTCCCGGACGGCGCCGTCGACAAGATCGCCGCGGATCTCGCGGCGCAGGCCGCCAAGGACGGGCAGCCCTGGGACAAGCTCGTCATCAAGGGCGACGACGGCAAGGTGCTGCGCGCGATCTCCCCGCAGAACCTCATGGCGCCGTACTTCGACAAGCCGGACGAGATGCCGTTCCGCGACGTGTGGAGCGCCTACATCGACAAGGTGTGGGAGAAGTACGCCTCGACCGATCTGAAGATCGACCTACAGGGTGGGCGCGGCGTGTTCACGGGCCGGGTCAGCGGCGACACCCTCACCTTCAACGGCGGCCACACCTTCACCAAGCCCGCCTCGAAGGACGTCTTCACCTGCAACCACGGGCCGTTCGCCAACAACCCGGGCGACTCCGACGACAAGAAGGGCATCCTGTCCCGCCTCGCCGCCGGGTTCAACCGCAGCATCATGCTCACGCACGCCTCGCAGCCGAACGGTGCGACGACCGCCGACTACTACCAGGACGCCACGACCAACCACTGGTCGCGCATCCTGCACGCCAACTCGCCCATCGGCTACGCCTTCCCGTACGACGACGTGCAGGCCGACGGCCAGCCGGACGTGTCCGGCGCGGCGCACGACGGCAATCCGCGCCGGTTCACGGTGACCGTGGGCTCGTAACTCCCCCCAGGAACAGCGCTACTTGGTGGCGTCCTCGCGGATCAGGTCCGCCGCCCGTTCCGCGAGGGCGACCGTGGGCGCGTGCGTGTGGCCGCGGGTGATGCGCGGCATGACGGAGGCGTCCACGACGCGCAGGCCCTCGGTGCCGCGCACGCGGAGGCGGGGGTCGGTGACCGAGCCCTCGTCGGAGCCCATCCGGCAGGTGCCGACCGGGTGGTAGAGGGTCTCGGCGTTCGCGCGGACGGAGCGGGTCAGCGCCTCGTCGTCGACGACACCGGGGTAGCCGCCCATCGGCTCGGTGTGGTGCGCGGCCAGCGCGCTCTGGGCGAGCAACTCCTCGGCGCGGCGCACACCGGCGACGAGCGTGCGCACGTCCTCCTCGTGGGCCAGGTAGTCCGGGTCGATCCGCGGCTTCCCGTCGGGGCCGCCCGGGGTGATCCGGCCCTCGCTCTTGGGCTGGAGCAGGATCACGCCGACGGTGAGGCCGTGCTCGGTCGGCGCCTCCAGGCCGTGGTTCACGAACGGCACCGGTGCGTAGACCAACTCGATGTCGGGTGCGGTGAGTTCGGGACTCGTGGCGAGGAAGGCGACGGCCTCGCCGACGTTCGAGGTGAGCGGTCCGCGTCCGCCGAGCAGGAACCGGGCGATATTGGCGGGCGAGTCGGCGCCGGTGAGCGTGACGGGCTTCGCGGCGCGGACGTTCAGCGGGTACATCAAGTGGTCCTGGAGGTGCCGGCCGACGTCGGGCGACGCGACGAAGGTGTCGATGCCCGCCTCCGCGAGGGTCTCCGGGTCGCCGATGCCCGCCTGTTGCAGCAGCTGCGGCGAGTTGATGGCGCCCGCGCAGAGGATGACCTCGCGGGTGGCGCGCAGGACACCGGCGGACACCCCGGAGGCGACGACGCCGGCGGCGCGGGTGCCGTCGAAGTCGATGCGGGTGACGCGGGCGTCGGTGTAGACGTCGAGGTTGGGGCGGCGCGCGGCGGGCTTGAGGTAGCCGTCGGCGGCGCTCCAGCGGCGGCCCTTGTACTGGTTGAGAGGGGTCAGGGCGAAGCCGGAGTGGTCGTCCTGGTTCAACTCGTCGAGCTCGCACAGGCCTTGGGCCCGGCAGGCGTCGAGGAACGCGGCCGTGGTCGGGTTCGGGTGGCGCGGCGGCGAGATGTGCAGCGGCCCCGCCGTGCCGTATACCGTGTCCTCGCCGTCCGCGCGCGCCGCACCCTGCCACCGCTCGGCGCGCTGGAAGTAGCGCACGAACTCGTCGTAGGACCACGGGGACCCGGCGGCCTCGCCCCAGGCGTCGTAGTCGGCGCGGTGGCCGCGCACCCACATCATGGCGTTGATGGCGGAGGAGCCGCCGAGCGTGTGGCCGCGCGGCCAGTACAACTCCCGGTCGTCCAGGGCGGTTTGCTTGGTCGTCGCGTAGTTCCAGTCGTACGGCGTCTTGAACAGCTTCGGGAACGCGGCCGGGATCCTTATCTCGGTCTTGCGGTCGCGCGGCCCCGACTCCACGAGGGCGACCTTGACGGAGGGATCCTCGGAGAGCCGCCCGGCCAGCACGCAGCCGGCGGATCCGGCCCCGACGATGACGTAGTCGTACGTACGGTCCTTGCTCAACGCGGCTCCCTCGATGATCAATGCCATGTACAGGTGGCACCGATGCTCTACTCCGGAGTAGGCGCTGTCCAGGGCCGGTTGTGCGGGATGCGGGTGGATCGCGTCACGGGGCGGTCACGTTCCGCAGTGCCACCGAGCGCCGCATCGTCAGGGTGTAGCAGGCGCATGCCACCACCATGCCGACCGGCAGCGCGAGGTCCACGTGACCGAGGGCGGCGGAGATCGGGCCGGTGAAGTAGAGCGTGTCCACACAGAGGGCGGACAGTGCGGCACCCGCCAACAGGGAGAGCGCGCCCGCCCAGTTGACGCCTCCGCGGTACCAGAACGGGCTGCCGGGCGACTCGTCGGCGAGGGCGGGACCGTCGTAGCGATTACGACGCAGCACGATGTCGGTCGCGTAGATCGCCATGCTCGGACCCAGCAGTATGACGGTCAACTGCAGCACGTTGTTCACGGTGTCGAGGAAGTTCGAGACGAGGAGCCCGTACAGGGTCAGCGCGACGGCGGCCGTACCGTCGAACAGGACGCTGACGGAGCGGCGGATGCGCAACCCGACGGCTTGGAGCGCGAGGCCCGCGCTGTACGCGGTCAGGGCGTTGATGGCGATGGTGCCGAGGACCAGGGCGAGCAGGAAGACCGGCGCGAACCAGCCGGGCAGGATCTTCTCCAGGGCCGCCTGCGGGTCGGCCATGTCGACGGTCGTGGCGGCGAGCACACCGAGGGCCGAGACCAGCACGCCCGGCAGGAAGCCGCCGAGCGCGGTCCAGCCGACGATCGCGCGCTTCGGTGTCGTCCGCGGCAGATAGCGGGAGAAGTCCGCGCTGGTGGTGTACG
Organism: Streptomyces endophyticus; assembly: GCF_035798155.1. NCBI lineage: Bacteria > Bacillati > Actinomycetota > Actinomycetes > Kitasatosporales > Streptomycetaceae > Streptomyces > Streptomyces endophyticus. Next base: position 278,914 of record NZ_JAOZYC010000122.1, read on the forward strand.
ACAGCGGGCCCGAGGCGATGAGGGTGACACCGGCGAGGACCGTGGCCCACAGGTCGATCCCGGTGAGGTGGTGTGCGGGTACGTAGCCGAAGTCGGCGTGCCGGACGACCACGACGGCCACGACGAGGAAGGCCGCGGCGAGAACGAGCGCGATGGGCAGGTACAGCTTCATGATCAGGGCGTGGCCATAGACGCTGATGACCAGGGTGAGCGCCGCGATGACCACGATGACGGCGGCCTTCACTCCCGTGTTCACCGGGATGCCGACCTTCGCGACCAGCGAGAACGCGGCGACGGCCGCGGCCGACAGGTTCAGGGCGAAGTAGCAGACGGAGATCACCCAGCCGACGATCGCGTTGTTCACGCGGTTGCCGATGACGCCGAAGAGGGCGCGGGTGATGACCTCACTGGGCGCGCCGGCCGCCGGGCCCGAGACGGAGAGCCAGCCGGTGAGGATCCAGAACAGGTTGCCGACGACCAGCACGGCGAGGGCCTGCCACAGGTTCAGGCCCATCAGGATCAGGGCGCCGCCGACCACCAGGCTCAGGTAGTTGATGCCGCCCGCGGCCCAGACCGAGAACAACTCGCGGGCCCTGCCGCGGCGTTCGGAGTCGGGGATGTGGTCGATGCCGTGGGCCTCGATGCGGGTGGCCGCCGCCTGCTCTTCGGCGGGCGGCGCGTCTGCGGTGCTTTCTCCCGTGCCGTCCGTGTCTGGACACGGGTCGGGAAGCGTGGACGCCATGGGGCCCTCCGGGGTGCTGGTCTCGTCCCACCTGCTTGCTTATTGGTCGCACACTCAATAACGTGATCGGCATGTCGTCAAGCGTTGAGCGCAAGCGAATCCGAAAATCTCCGGCCGCCAGACGTGCGGAAATCGTTGCGAAGGCCGCTTCGATTGCGCTTTCCGAAGGTCTGGAGTGCATCACGCTGCGGCGCATCGGCGAGGATCTGGACGTGCGTCCGGGCCTTGTGAGCCACTACTTCCCCTCGGCGGAGGAGCTGGTGGCGGAGGCGTTCGGGAGCGCGGCCACGGGAGAGCTCGACGCGCTTCTCCCCGAGGGGGGTGGGGACACGCCGGCCGTGGAGCGGCTCGCCGGGTTTCTCGCGCGGACCTCCGGGCCCGCGTGGGACGACATCAGCCAGTTGTGGATCAACGCGCGGCACTTGAGCCGGTATCGGGACTCGCTACGGGTGCGCGTCACGCGGCAGGGCGACGCGTGGCGGGGGCGGCTCACGGCGCTCATCGCGGAAGGCGTGGAACGCGGGGAGTTCCGGACCGGTGATCCGGAGGTCGTGGCGATGCAGATTCTGGTGGTGCTGGACGGGCTGGGGGCGGATCCGGTCGGCGATGCCAAGGGCCTGCCGGCCGGGGTGGCCCGGATGGCGTTTCGGGTCGCCGAGCGTGAACTTGGCCTCCGGGAGGGGGCGTTGGGCCCATAGGCCTGCGACGCCCTCCGCCCTCGGGGCTCCGCCCCGGACCCCGCGGGCTCTCGTCCAAGAGCGAGGCTTTATTGTCCGCGCCTTGCGTCGACAGCAGGGCTTGATTCCTCGGACCGTATGCCGACGTCGGCCGGGGCGGCCGAACCATCCTTAAGGAGATCCGTACCATGCACCACCCCGACCTGATCCTCCTCAACGCCCGGTTCCTCGACCCGGTCGGCGGCGGAGCCGGAGCGCACAGCGCGCTCGCCTCGACCGACGGAGTCATCACCGCGCTCGGTGACGACCGGGAGATACGCGCGCTCGCCGGGCCCGGGACCGTCGTCATCGACCTCAAGGGCGCCGTCGTGACGCCCGGGCTGGTCGACGGGCACACGCATCCCGCGTCCGGGGCCGAGCTCACCGCCGGGGTCGACCTGTCGCGGTGCGTGAGCCTCGATGACGTGCGCGCCGAGCTCGGGCGCGCGAAGGAGTCGCTCGCGGACGGCGCGTGGCTGCACGCCTGGGGGCTCGATCCGAACGTGTTCGGGGAGCAGGCCGTGGCGGCCGCGGCGCTCGCGCCCGTGCTCGACGGGATTCCCGCGCTGCTCCAACTCTTCGACGCGCACTCGATGTTGGCGAGCCCCCGTGCCCTCGAACTCGCCGGGATCGACGGGCCGCGCACCTTCGACCAGGCCGCCGAGATCGTCTGCGACTCGGCGGGTCGGCCCACCGGGCTGCTCCTGGAGGACGCGGCGTGCGAACTGGTCGAGCGGGCCGCGCCGCGGCCCACCCGTGCCGAGCGCCGCGAGCGGCTCGCGCGGACGCTGCGGGAGATGGCCGCGAGCGGGCTCACCGGCGGGCACGCCATGGACGCCAATGGCGACAGCCTTGAGCTGTACGAGGAGTTGGACGCGGCCGGGGAGCTTGCCGTGCGGCTGCGGGTCGCGCCGTGGTGTCAGCCGGGAGCGGACGCCGATGCTGTGAGCCGGTTGGTTCAACTGCAGGAGCGGGGCGGCCAGTTGTGGTCCGTCGACGGCGTGAAGCTGTTCATGGACGGCACCATCGACAACGGCACCGCGTGGCTGGAGCGCCCCGACTGCCACGGCGAGTCGACGCACGCGTTCTGGCCGGACCCGGCCGCGTACACCGAGGTCATCGCCGCGCTGCACCGCGCCGGTGTGCCCACCGCGACGCACGCCATCGGGGACGCGGCGGTGCGGCACGCGCTCGATTCCGTGGCGAAGGCGCGGGCCGGGGCCCCCGGCGACGTACGGCATCGTGTCGAGCACATCGAGACGGTGCCGGACGACACGGTGCGGCGGTTCGCCGAGCTGGGGGTGATCGCGTCGATGCAGCCCACGCACTGCTGCGACTTCACGCGGGCCGATCACAGCGACAACTGGTCGCGGCGGCTCGGCGAGGAGCGGGCGGGGCGGGCCTGGCGGTGCCGGGATCTGTGGGACGCGGGGGCGAGCGTGGTGCTGGGTTCGGACTGGCCGATCGCGCCGTATCCGCCGCTGGAGGTGCTGGCCGGCGCCCGGCACCGGCGTCCGAGCCGCGATCTGACGCAGCCGCCGCACGGCCTTGAGCAGGCCCTGACCGGTACGGAGGCGCTGCGGGCGATGACCGTGAACGCCGCATACGCCGCCGGCGAGGAGCGGACCGCGGGGCGGATCGCGGTCGGGTTCCGGGCGGACCTCACGGCGTTCGCCGTGGATCCGGTCGCCGCTCCGGCGACCGAACTCCCTGACGTACCCGTGCAGTTGACGGTACTCGGCGGTCGTGTGACGCACCGGGCCGCGTCACTGTAGGCACGTTCTCCATGTCGGCGCGTACGTCGCCGAGTTCGGCGTACCGCTTCGGCATGGTGTTCAGTGGTGCGGCGGGTCGTACGACGGGATCGTCCCGTCCGCCTTCTTCACGAGGAACAGGCCCGCCATCCCCATGTCCGAGTGGCTCTGGACGTGGCAGTGGTACATCCACGCCCCGGCCCCGACACCCTCCCCCGCGACGATCTGGAACCCGAACGAGTCCGCCGGGCCGCAGATCTTGTTGTCGAGGACCTGGGTCGGGTCGTCGGGACCCGCGAGCATGCCGGTGCGGTTGTCCGCCCAGCGGTGACCGTGCATGTGGAACGTGTGGTAGTACTCGCCGTGCGTGATCATGACGATCTCGACGCGATCGCCCACCGTGGCCTCGAAGTTGGGGGCTTCGTGGGCGGCCTTGTTGTTGATCGTCATGTCGTTGAAGACGATCGTGAAGGTCTTCCCCGGGTCGGGCAGGATGTCGCCCTTTCTGCGCACGATCACCGGGCCGTACAGGCCCTTCCTGATGCCGCCCGTGCCGTGGTCGGTGCCGACGACGTGGTCGTGGTAGTGCCAGTAGCCCGCGGTTCCGGCCCGCCACGTGCCGTCCTGCCTGCGGCCCGGCGCGTGCGTGCGCCAGGTGTAGGTGCGGGTGCCGCCGGGTTCGACGTGGCTGCGGTTCATCCGCGTGCCGTCGCTGGAGATCTCGTAGTCCATGCCGTGCACGTGCAGGCTCGCGTCGACGTCCGTGAGGTTGTGGAACTCGATGTGCGCGGTGTCGCCCTCGTTGAGCTCGATGAGCGGGCCGGGGATGGACGCCTTGCCCTTCTCGAAGCCGTAGCCGAGCTGACCGTCCGCCAGCTTCTCGGCGTACAGCGTGAGGCGTCTGACCTCGCCGCCCGCGGGCGCGGTGCGCGCCGGGGTGTCCGCGCCTGCGGCCGGTCCCGCCGACGCCCCGATGGACAACGATGTCACCCCGGCCGTGGCCGCCACGGCGCCGCCGATCATCATGCGCCGGGTCAGCGCGCGCCTGTCCCGTTCAGTCGCCTGCGTCGATTCGTCGCGAGGTTCGTCGCGCTCTGTCACGGCCAACTCCCCATCCTCGTAAGGACTTTCACATCGCGAGGGGCACCGTAGCCACACGATCTTCGTTTATCCACACTAAGGACAAAGTTTGCGTCATCCCGGTCATACCTATTGGCGGACCACAAAAAGGGGTCTAGCTTCCACCGCGCTGTTGCTGTGTCCGACGAGGGATGGGTGAACACATGCGGCGGTTGTCGCGTCAAAGTCCGTTACCCGTACGAGAGTTCAGAGCGAACAGAAGCAGACGTGCACGCGTCTGGGCGGCCGGGGTCGCCGTGGGAACCCTGGCCGCCGGGCTGCTGAGCGGCCCGGTCGCCAGCGCGCGCCCGGCGCCGGAGCCGTCTCCGACAACGATGTCCGTCAAGTCGCCACCCGGCGGCGCGAATGTGCGGGTCCTGGTGTTCTACGGGTCCGCGGCCGGCGGCGACGAGTCGCCCACGGTCAACGCGGGCATCGAGGCGATCGAGAAGATCGGCCGGTCCGGGCCCGAGGCCCAGCGGTTCACGATCACGGCGACGGACGACGCCTCCGTGTTCACGAACGCCACGAAGCTGGGGCGCTTCAACTCGGTCGTCTTCCTGACCGGCGGGGGCGACGTCCTCGACCCCGACCAGGAGGCGGGCCTTGAGGCGTACATGGAGGCGGGCGGCGGATTCGCCGGCGTCCATGACGCGGCCCGCGCCGAGCCGTACTCGGACTGGTTCACCGGTCTGATCGGGGCCCGGCCCGCCGCGTCGTCACCGACTGCCGCACAGCGCGCGACAGTTGAGGTCGGCGACCGGCAGAACCCGGCGACGAAGGACCTGCCGGTGCAGTGGAAACGCGCCGACCAGTGGCTGAACTGGGCGAAGAACCCGTCCGGCGACGTACACACGGTCGCGCGGGTCAACGAGACCACGTACAAGCCGGGCGAGGGTGCGAACGGCGCCGACCACCCGGTGAGTTGGTGCCGTGACTACGACGGCGGCCGGTCCTTCTACACCGGCATGGGCGGCACCGTCTCCTCGTACGACGAGGTGGACTTCCGCGACCATCTGCGCGGGGCGCTGCTGTGGACGACGCGTCTCGTGCGCGCCGACTGCAAGGCCGCCATCAACGCGAACTACAAGGCGGAGCGCCTGACTCAGGCCAATCAGCCGGGTCAGAGCGATCAGATCGGCGAGCCGCACGGGCTGGTCACCGCGCCCGACGGCCGGGTGCTGTACATCGGCCGCGGCGGCGCGGACTCGTCCCAGCCGGTCATCACCGACTGGAACAATCCCGACGTCGGCAAGGGCAAGGGGCAGGTCCACGTCTACGACCCGAAGGCCAAGAAGGTGACTCTCGCAGGGGAGTTGACCGTCTTCGGCAACAAGGGCGGCGGGGACGAGCTGGTCAAGGTCGAGGAGGGGCTGCTCGGAATCGAGCTGGACCCGGGGTTCGAGCGGAACGGGTACGTGTATCTGCACTACACGCCGCACTCGCAGCTCGACCGCGACAAGCAGTTGGCCGAGCGGCGCGTCTCGCGCTTCACGCTCGACCTCACCACGAACAAGCTGGACCTGAGCAGCGAGAAGGTACTGCTCAAGTGGCCGGTGCAGGTGCACAGTTGCTGCCACGCGGGTGGCGGGATGGCCTGGGACTCCAAGGGGAACCTGTACATCGCCACCGGTGACAACAACTCCTCGCAGTTCAGCGACGGCTACTCGGGCAACAACCCGCAGCCGAACTACAAGGGCGTCTCGTTCGCCGACGCACGCCGCACCGCGGGCAACACGAACAACCTGAACGGCAAGATCCTGCGCATCCACCCGGAGGCCGACGGGACGTACACCCTGCCGGAGGGCAACCTCTTCACCGGCAAGGAGGACGCCGAGGGCGGCGGCAAGACGCGCGGCGAGATCTACGTGATGGGCGTGCGCAACCCGGCGCGCATCTCGGTCGACAAGAAAACGGACACCCTGTACGCGGGGTGGGTCGGCCCCGACGCGGGCGAGCCGTCCACGACGTGGGGCCCGGCCAAGTACGACCAGTTCGCCGTCATCACCAAGGCGAGCAACCGCGGCTGGCCCTACTGCATGGGCAATAAGCAGCCCTACCGCGACCGCAATCTGCCGGACCCGACCAAGCCGCTGGGCTGGTACGACTGCGACCACCCGAAGAACGAGTCGCCGAACAACAACGGCCTCGTCAACCTGCCGCCGGTGACCGGGAACAACATCTGGTACTCGCCGCAGGGTGGGGCGCCCGACTACCCGCGCGACGCCAACGGCGTGCCCTCGTACAAGAAGGAGGAGGCCAAGTACCTGCTGCCGTGGCTCAAGGGCGGCGGTCAGGCCGCGATGGACGGGCCCGTCTACCGCTACGACGCGTCGGTCCCGAACGCGGACAAGTGGCCGAGCTACTGGGACGGCAAGTGGTTCGTCGGTGACTTCTACGACTCCGACCAGCCGCGCAACGCGGTCCTCACCGACCCGAAGACGCACGGCGACGGTTCGATCCCGGTCCACTCCGAGTCGTTGAAGAAGATCATTCCGATCGGCAACGACGGCATCAAGAACCTCATGGACTGGAAGTTCGGTCCCGACGGTGCGCTGTACGTCCTCGACTACGGGCGTGGCTTCTTCACCTCCGACGCCAAGTCGGCGCTGTGGAAGGTCACTTACACCGGTGGCGGGGCGACTCCGGCGGCCGATCAGCTGGCCAGGAAGGGCTGACCCATGCGTAGACGGAGAATGCTGACCGCGCTGCTCGCGGCCCTGCTGATGTGCCTCGGCCTGAGCGGCACCACGCCGGCGTACAGCCAGACGGAGCCCGCCGCGGCCGAGCAGGTGCTGACCTGGACGGCCGGCGACGACATCACGAAGTACACGTCGGCGCCGGAGACGGCTGTCGCCGGCAAGGCGACGATCGTCTTCGAGAACAGCGCGGCGACCGGCAACACCACCGGGATGCCGCACACGTTGACGTTCGACGTGTCGGACCCCGAGTACAACAACGACGTGCCGCTGAACATCCTGGCCAATCCGAACGACGACATGGGCGGCAAGCACACGGCCGAGGTCACCCTCTCCCCCGGCAAGTACCGCTACCACTGCACGATCCCCGGCCACACCAGCATGACGGGGGTCCTGGTGGTGACGGACGGTGGTGGCGGTGATGACACGACCGCGCCGGAGACCTCGGCGAAGGCCGAGGGGCAGACCAACGCCGACGGCGCGTTCGTCGGGTCCGCGTCCGTCTCGGTCAGCGCGACCGACGCGGGTTCGGGCGTCGACAACATCGAGTACGCCCTGGACGGCGGCGCGTACACGCCGTACACGGCGCCGGTGGTCGTCGACCAGGTCGGCGCGCACACCGTGAAGTACAAGGCGACCGACAAGGCGGGCAACGCCGCCGCCGAGAAGTCGCTCGACTTCACGGTGGTCGCTCCGCCGACGGACGACAAGACGCCGCCGGAGACCTCGGCGACGGTGACCGGTGACAAGGACGACGACGGTGCGTACGTCGGCATGGCCACGGTGACGGTCTCCGCGTCGGACACCGGCTCCGGGGTCAACACCATCGAGTACGCGGTCGGTTCGGACGGCGCCTGGCAGCCGTACACCGCCCCGGTGATGTTCCACGACCCGGGCACCTACACGGTGCGCTACCGGGCCGCGGACAAGGCGGGCAACGCCGCTGCCGAGAAGTCCGTCGACTTCAAGGTCGTGGCGCCGCCCGTCCAGGACACGACGCCTCCGACGGTGTCGCTGGCGGTCGGAGGGGACAAGAACTCCGACGGCGCGTACATCAACAACGCGAAGCTGACGGTGACGGCGACCGATGACATGTCGGGCGTCGACAAGGTCGAGTACTCACTCGACGGCGGGCCCTATCTCGCGTACACCGCCCCCGTGGTGGTGGACCGGGTGGGCGCCCACTCCGTGGCGTACCGGGCGAGCGACAAGGCGGGCAACGCCGCCGCGGCGCAGACGTTCGTGTTCGCGGTGGCCTCGGGCGGCGGCGTTCCCGCGCCCAACTGCCCGGAGCTGGACGAGCGTTCCACCGTCTTCGTCGGCACGACGGACACCGGCATCCCGAACCGGGTCACCAACAACCGGTGCAGGATCGGCGAGTTGATCGAGGACGAGAAGGAGTGGACGTCGCACGCGCTGTTCGTGAAGCACGTGAAGACGATCACCGACAAGCTCCTCAAGGAAGGCGTCGTCGACCAGCGCGAGTACAACACGATCAACAAGGCGGCGCGGCAGTCCCCGATCGGCACGCCGGGCCAGACCGACGGCTACAAGAAGATCCTGGACGGCACGCAGGAGCAGTTCTCGAAGTGGGAGCAGGTCGGCGGCGGCAAGTTCGCGCTCAATGCCGACGGCTCGATCACCAGCAGCACGTCCGTGGACGGCATGGGCATGCTGTGGTTCCCGCAGCGCAAGTACGGGGACTACTCGCTGAAGTTGCAGTGGCGTGACGACGCGCCGGGCACGGGCAACGCCAACGGCGGTGTGTTCGTGCGCTTCCCCTGGGTGCACGACAACCCGGAGGAGCCGAACCCGGAGTGGGTCGCCATCAAGTACGGGCACGAGATCCAGGTGCTCGACAAGCCCGATGGGGACATGTACAAGACCGGTTCGGTCTACGGCTTCGACCGGGTCGGCCTCGCGGGAGCGGGCGTCACCCAGAAGGGCACGTGGAACGACTACGAGATCAAGGTGGTGGACCAGCACTTCTCGATCTACCGCAACGGTGTGCTGATCAACGAGTTCGACAACACCGGCGGCCAGGTCTTCGAACCCCCGCGGGGCGACGACCCGGGCACGGACGGCCGGCGCTACTCCGAGGGGTACGTCGGACTCCAGGTGCACAGCACGACGGACGTCATCTCGTACCGGGACATCCGCGTGAAGGAGCTCTGAGTCTCCTTGTAGGTCGGTGAGCCCAGCCGGGTCAGTCCTCGTGTCTGGCCCGGCTCGGCTGCACCCGCTTGGGCTCGCCCGGCATCTTCGGATACTCGGGCGGGTACGGCAGGTCGCCGAGGCCGCGGTCCTTCTCGTCGCGGTCGGCCAGCTCCAGGAGGGCGTCGAGGGAGAACCTCTCCTTGTCCATGTCGGCGTGTACGTCGCCCAGTTCGGCGTACCGCTTCGGCATGGTGACGATGTCGAAGTCGCGGGGCAGCGCGTCGCCCACCTCGTCCCAGGAGAGCGGGGCGGAGACGGGGGCGTGCGGGCGGGCGCGCACCGAGTAGGCGGAGGCGATGGTGCGGTCGCGGGCCGTCTGGTTGTAGTCGACGAAGATGCGCTCGCCCCGCTCCTCCTTCCACCACGCCGTGGTGACGAACTCCGGCATCCGCCGCTCCAGTTCGCGGCCGCAGGCGATCGCCGCGCGGCGCACCTCGGTGAACGTCCAGCGCGGTTCGATGGGCACGAAGACGTGCAGCCCGCGCCCGCCGGAGGTCTTGGGCCAGCCGCGCAGGCCGCCGAAGTCGTGGAGCACGGAACGGAGTTCGCGGGCGGCGTGCACCGCGTCCGCGTAGTCGGTGCCGGGCTGCGGGTCGAGGTCGATGCGCAGCTCGTCGGGGTGGTCGGGGTCGTCGCGGCGCACCGGCCAGGGGTGGAAGGTGAGGGTGCCGTACTGGGCGGCCCAGATCACCGCGGCGACCTCGGTGGGACACATCTCGTCGGCGGTCCGCCCCGAGGGGAAGGTGATCGTGGCGGTGGGGATCCAGTCGGGCAGGTTCTTCGGCGCGCGCTTCTGGTAGAAGGACTCGCCGGTCACCCCCTCGGGGTAGCGCTCCAGGGTGGTGGGGCGGTCGCGCAGGGCGCGCAGGATGCCGTCGCCGACCGCGAGGAAGTAGTTCGCGAGGTCGAGCTTGGTGTACGTCACCTTCCCGCCGTCGGGGAAGAACACCTTGTCGGGGCTGGACAGACGCACCGTCCGGCCGCCCGCTTCCAGTTCCACTGCCGCGCCCTTGCCACCCATGCGCTCACGCTAGGCCGAAAGGACGTATCGCGCATACCGGGCGATACATCACCGTAGAGGACAGAATCGGGGCATGGATCTACCCGTGATGCCGCCGGTCAAGCCGATGCTCGCCAAGTCCGCCGCCAAGATCCCCGCCGGGATGCACTACGAGGCGAAGTGGGACGGGTTCCGGGCGATCGTGTTCCGCGACGGGCCGGAGATCGAGCTCACGAGTCGCACCACCAAGTCTCTGACCAGGTACTTTCCCGAGCTGGTCGCGGCGCTCGCCGAGCGGCTCCCGGAGCGCTGCGTGCTCGACGGGGAGATCGTGATCGCGCGGGACGGGCGGCTCCACTTCGACGCGCTCACCGAGCGGATCCACCCGGCGGCCTCGCGGGTGAAGACCCTGGCCGAGCGCACGCCCGCCTCCTTCGTGGCCTTCGACGTCCTGGCGCTCGGCTCCGAGTCCACGGTCGAGCTGCCGCTGTCCGACCGCAGACCCCTCCTGGAACAGGCCCTCGCGAACGCCTCGGCCCCGCTGCACCTGGCCCCGGCCACCACCGACGCGGAGCTCGCCCAGGTCTGGTTCGAGAGTTACGAGGGCGCGGGCCTCGACGGCGTCGTCGCCAAGCCGCTCACCCTGCGCTACCGGCAGGACGAACGCGCCATGCTCAAGATCAAGCACGAGCGGACGGCGGACTGCGTGGTCGCCGGCTACCGCCTCCACAAGAGCGGTCCCGTCGTCGGCTCCCTCCTCCTCGGCCTGTACGACGACGAGGGCGCCTTGCAGCACGTCGGGGTCTGCGCGGCGTTCACGATGAAGCGCCGCACCGAGCTGGTCGCCGAGCTGGAGCCGCTGCGCATGGACTCCGCCGCGGGCCACCCGTGGGCGGCGTGGACCGAAGAGGCGGCGCACGAGGGCAGGCGGATGCCGGGCGCGACCAGCCGCTGGACCGGCAAGAAGGACCTCTCCTGGATCCCGCTGCGCCCGGACCTGGTGGCCGAGGTGGCCTACGAACACATGGAGAACGGCGCCCGCTTCCGCCACACGGCCCGCTTCCGCCGCTGGCGCCCGGACCGCACACCGCAGAGCTGTACGTACGCGCAGCTGGAGGAGCCCGTGAAGTTCGACCTGGCGGATGTGCTGCGCTGAGCGCGCGACGGGAGTGAGCGGGGCGTGCCCGTGGGTATCCAGAGTGCGTGGACGAGATGCGCAGGCGTGCGGTCGTGGTCGGGGCTCTCGGGATGTTCGCCTCGGCGTGTACGGCGAGTCGACTGCCCGGGGGCGGGAGTTCGGCGTCGGCGCGTGCGCCGCTGCTCGCCGTGAAGATCGACAACGTGGGGGCGGCGCGGCCCCAGACCGGGCTCGACGAGGCCGACCTCGTGTACGTCGAGCAGGTCGAGGCCGGTCTCAGTCGGCTGATGGCGGTGTTCGGCTCGCGGCTGCCCACTGTGGTCGGGCCGGTGCGCAGCGCCCGCGAGACCGATCTTGAGCTGCTGCGCCAGTTCGACCGGCCCACGCTCGCGTACTCGGGGGCGCAGAGCGCGCTGCGGCCCTCCATCGACGCGGCGCCGCTGCGGGCGGTGCCGCCGGGCAAGGGCGGCGCCGCGTTCTTCCGCGGCTCGGACAGGCCGGCGCCGCACAACCTGTATCTGCGGCCCGCGAAGCTGGGCGATCCCGCGGCGGGGGTGCACGCGGGGAAGGCGGCCGGGTTCGAGTTCGCCGAGCGGGCACCCAAGGGTGGGCGGGCCGAGACGGAGCACACGGTGCGGTTCCCCGCGGCCCGGTTCACCTTCAACTGGTCGGCGGAGCAAGGCCGTTGGCTGGTGGCCATGGACGGTCGCGCCGCGACGACGGTGACCGGCAAGCGGCTCGGCGCCCCGACGGTGGTCGTCCAGTACGTCGACGTGGCGCCCTCCCGCTTCCACGACAGGTCCGGCAACGCGTCGCCGCTGTCGCGGACGGTCGGGGAGGGCGAGGCGGTGATCCTCCGGGGTGGCCTGGCCCACGACGCGACATGGCGCCGCCCGACCCCCACGGACGGCACCACCTTCAGCGTTCCGTTCGCTCCGGGCCCGGTGTGGGTGATCCTCGCCGAACGCTAGCGCCCACCCGGCGTTACGCCACGGGGCTCTGCCCCGGACCCCGCTGCTCAATCGCCGCAGGGGCTTGAAAGACCAAGCCAATCAAGCCCCGCCGGCGATTGAGGCGCGGGGTCCGGGGCGGAGCCCCGCGGCCGCAACCGCGGGTGGGCGCAACAGGAAGCTCAGGCCCCCACCACCTCCACCTCACCCGGATGCCGAAGGCCCTCCGCCCCGTCGCACACCCGCTGGATCAGGTCGAAGAACACCCCCCGCTCGGAGGCGTCGAGCGGGGCCAGGAAGATCTGGTTCATCCGGGCCGTCCGCACCGCCAGCTTCTTGTGCGTGCGCAGCCCCCCTGGCGTGAGCCGCAACAACCAGCGGCGACCGTCCTGCGGGTCACGCACCTTGTCGACCAGCTCACGCCGGGTCAGCCGGGTGACCACCTCCGCGATGGTGGAGCGGTCGAGCCCGACCCGCTCCCCCACGGTCCGCTGGTCCAGACCCGGCTCGGCCACCAGCGCGTTGAGGACCGCGAACTGCGGCGACGTGATCTCCTCGGAGACCATCGTGTTCCACAGCAGATAGTGCGCCTGCTGGAGCCGCCGGGCGAGGTGCCCGGGATGGGTGGTCAGATCCACCGCGGCCATGGCGGTCCTCCGTCTACTGTCGTTGCGCCGCTGAACACGGCCGTGCACTGAGCAAGGATCCGGCACGCCCCGGCCGCTTGTCGAGCCCATCCACGCGTTTGCCTCGGGACTCTTGACGGTTCACACACCCAGTGGCAACGTGAGCGCCATCCAGAAAATGCTCAGTGCGCTGAGCACTTCATGAGCACTTCGCGGAGATGGGGCTGGCAGGGATGGACAAGGTGGTCGCCACGGCCGCACAGGCCGTCGCCGATGTGGGGGACGGTTCGTCCCTCGCGGTCGGCGGGTTCGGCTTGAGCGGCGTACCGAACGTGTTGATCAAGGCGCTGTACGAGCAGGGCACAGGGAACCTGTCGGTGGTGTCGAACAACTGCGGCGCCATGGACTCCGGCCTCGCCGTCCTGCTGAGCGCCGGGCGGATCGCCCGCGTCACGGGCTCGTACATCGGCGCGAACAAGGAGTTCGCCCGGCAGTACCTGGCCGGCGAGATCGAGGTCGAGATGATCCCGCAGGGCACGCTCGCCGAGCGGCTCCGCTCGGGCGGCGCGGGCATCCCCGCCTTCTACACACCGGCGGGCGTCGGCACCCAGGTCGCGGACGGCGGCCTGCCCTGGCGCTACGACGGCAACGGCGGGGTCGCCAAGGCCTCGCCGCCCAAGGAGGTGCGGGAGTTCGACGGCGTCGAGTACGTCCTTGAGCGCGGCATCCGCACGGACTTCGCGCTGGTGCGGGCCGCCAAGGGCGACCGGCACGGCAACCTGGTCTTCAACAAGTCCACGCGGAACTTCAATCCCCTCGCCGCGCAGGCCGGAAAGATCACGATCGCCGAGGTGGAGGAGCTGGTGGAGCCGGGCGAGATCGAGCCGGACGCCGTGCACCTGCCGGGCATCTTCGTGCAGCGCGTCATCGCCCTGACGCCGGAGCAGTCCGCCGACAAGGGCATCGAGAAGCGGACGGTGAGCAACTGATGTCCTGGACCCGTGAGGAAATGGCCGCCCGCGCCGCGCGTGAGCTGCGCGACGGCCAGTACGTGAACCTCGGCATCGGCCTGCCGACGCTGATCCCCAACTACCTCGGCGGCGACGTGGAGGTGATCCTGGAGTCCGAGAACGGGATCCTGGGCACCGGCCCGTACCCCACCGACGACGCGGTCGACCCCGACCTGATCAACGCGGGCAAGGAGACGGTCACCGTCCTGCCGGGCGCCTCGTTCTTCGACTCCGCGCTCTCCTTCGGCATGATCCGCGGCGGCCACATCGACGTCGCCGTGCTCGGCGCCATGCAGGTCTCCGCCAACGGCGACCTCGCCAACTGGGCCGTGCCCGGCAAGATGATCACCGGCATCGGCGGCGCCATGGACCTGGTGCACGGCGCCCGTACCGTCCTGGTCACCATGACGCACACCGCGAAGGACGGCTCCCCGAAGATCGTCGAGGAGTGCTCGCTGCCGCTCACCGGCAAGGGCTGCGTCGACCGGATCATCACCGACCTCGCCGTGCTCGACGTGACCGAGGACGGCCTGGAACTGGTCGAGTTGGCACCGGGCGTCACCGCCGAGGAAGTCGTCGAGAAGACCGCCGCGAAGGTACGCATCCCGGAGGCAGCCAAGTGAGCAGTGCAGTGAACCGCGTCAAGGACGTCTACATCGTCGATGCCGTACGCAGCCCCATCGGCCGCTACAACGGCGCCCTCGCGGCCGTCCGCCCGGACGACCTCGCCGCACACGCGATCCGTGAACTGGTCGCCCGTACCCCGCAGTTGGACCCGTCCCGGATCGAGGACGTGTACTTCGGCAACGCCAACGGCGCGGGCGAGGAGAACCGCAACGTGGCCCGCATGGCGGGGCTGCTCGCCGGGCTGCCCACCTCCGTGCCGGGTGTCACCGTGAACCGGCTGTGCGCCTCCGGCCTTGAGGCCGTGATCCAGGCGGCCCGCGCCATCGCGGTGGGCGACGCGTCCATCGCCGTCGCCGGTGGCGTCGAGTCGATGACCCGCGCGCCCTACGTGCTGCCGAAGAACGACAAGCCGTTCCCGGCCGCGAGCACCGAACTGTTCTCCACCACACTGGGCTGGCGCATGGTCAACCCGAGGATGGAGCCGCAGTGGACGGTGTCGCTGGGTGAGTCGGCCGAACTCATCGCCGACAAGCACCACATCACGCGCGAGCAGCAGGACGAGTTCGCGCTCGCCAGCCACCAGAAAGCGGCGGCGGCGCAGAAGAACGGCCTGTTCGACGCCGAGCTCGCGTCCGTCACCGTCCCGCAGCGCAAGGGCGACCCGACCGTCGTCGACGCCGACGAGTCCGTGCGCGCCACCACCACCCTCGAAGCGATGGCGAAGCTCAAGCCCTCCTTCCGCAAGGACGGCGGCACGGTCACGGCGGGCAACGCCTCGCCGCTGAACGACGGCGCCGCCGCGCTGCTCCTCGTCGACGAGGAGGGCCTGAAGGCCACCGGGCGCGAGCCGCTCGCCCGGATCTCCGCGACCGGCGTCTCCGCGATCGACCCGCACTACTTCGGGCTCGCGCCCGTCGAGGCCACGAACCGGGCGCTCGCCAAGGCGGGCAAGGGATTTGCCGATCTGTCGACACTGGAGCTGAACGAGGCGTTCGCCGCGCAGGTGCTCGGCTGCGTCGCCGAATGGCCCGAGTTCGACCCGGCGGTCCTCAACCCGCAGGGCGGCGCCATCTCACTCGGCCACCCGCTCGGCGCGTCCGGTGCCCGGCTCGCCGGCACGGTCGCCCACCAGCTCGCCCGCAAGGGCTCCGGCGTCGGCGTCGCCACGCTCTGCATCGGCGTGGGCCAGGGCCTCGCCCTCGTCCTGGAACGCTAGAAGGTTAGGAAGGTCCGCCCCATGGCTCTCACCCAGCACGACATCGACGCGGAGACGGCCGCCGCGCACGCCGCGTACGAGAAGCGGCTCGCCGACGGCGGGCCCGTCGAGCACCAGCCGCGCCGCGACTACGCGCCCTACCGCTCCTCCGTCCTGCGCCACCCCAAGCAGCCGCCGGTCACCATCGACGTCTCCAAGGACCCGGAGCTGGTGGAGCTGGCCTCCCCCGCCTTCGGGGAGCGCGACATCACGGAGCTCGACAACGACCTCACCAAGCAGCACGTCGGTGAGCCGATCGGCGAGCGCATCACCGTCGCGGGCCGGCTCCTCGACCGTGCCGGGCGGCCGATCCGCGGCCAGCTCATCGAGGTCTGGCAGGCCAACTCGGCGGGCCGCTACGCCCACCAGCGCGAGCAACACGACGCCCCGCTCGACCCCAACTTCACCGGTGTGGGACGGACCCTGACGGACGATCAGGGCAACTACCGGTTCACGACGATCCAGCCAGGACCGTACCCGTGGGGTCAGCACACCAACGCCTGGCGTCCGGCTCACATCCACTTCTCGATGTTCGGCTCGGCGTTCACGCAGCGGCTCGTGACGCAGATGTACTTCCCGAGCGACCCGCTGTTCCCGTACGACCCGATCATCCAGTCCGTGACGGACGACGCCGCGCGCCAGCGCCTGATCGCCACGTACGACCACGACCAGTCGGTCCCGGAGTTCTCCATGGGCTACCAGTGGGACATCGTGCTCGACGGCCCGAACGCCACCTGGATCGAAGAAGGGCGCTGAGCGACCACCATGACGAAGATCGACACCAGCAACCCGGACGCGGTGCTGCCCACCCCCTCGCACACGGTCGGCCCGTTCTACGGCTACGCGCTCCCCTTCCCCGGCGGCGCCGACATCGCGCCCGTCGGCCACCCGGAGACCGTCACGGTCCAGGGCTACATCTACGACGGCGCGGGCAAGCCGCTGCCCGACGCGTTCGTCGAGATCTGGGGCGCCGACCCCGAGGGCAATCTGCCGCAGGTCGACGGCTCGATCCGGCGCGACCCGACGACCGGCGGCTACCTCGGCCGCAACGGCGTGGAGTTCACCGGCTGGGGCCGCATCCAGACCGACGTCAACGGCCACTGGTACGTGCGCACACTGCGGCCCGGCGCGCGCGGCGACAGCGCCCCGTACCTGAGCGTGTGCGTGTTCGCGCGCGGCCTTCTCGTGCACCTGTACACGCGGATCTACTTCGCCGGTTCCTCCGATGACGCGCCGCTCGCCGCGGACCCCGTGCTCCAGCAGGTCGACGCGGAGCGCCGCGACACGCTGATCGCACAGCGGCAGGCTGATGGCACGTACCGTTTCGACATCCGCCTTCAGGGCGAGGGCGAGACGGTCTTCCTGGAGTTCACGTGACGTTGTTCGACCCCGGCAGCGAGGGCGCGCCCACCGAGCGCACCACGTCCGAAGAGGCCTTCCTTCAGGCCCTGTTGGACGCGGAGGCGGGCCTCACACGGGCGCAGTCCGCACTCGGCCTCGCGCCCGCCGCGGCAGGTGACGCGGTCACCGCGGCGGCCGTCGCCGAGCGCTTCGACGCGCGGGACCTCGCGCGCCGCGCGCGCGGCGGCGGAAACCCGGTGATCCCGCTGGTCGCGGACCTCACGGCGGCGGTGTCGGAAGCGTCTTCGCAGTACGGTCCGTACGTGCACCGGGGGGCGACGAGCCAGGACATCCTGGACTCGGCGCTGATGCTGGTCGCGGCGCGCACGCTGAACGTGATCGCGGGTGAACTCGCCGACACGGAACGGATGTTGGCGCGGATCGCCACCGACCACCGGGACACGGTACTGCCCGGCCGTACGCTCACGCAGCACGCCGTGCCGACGACGTTCGGCCTCAAGGCGGCCGGCTGGCGTTCGCTGGTGCTCGACGCGCGGGACCGGCTGCGGGGCGTGCGCGCGGCGCTGCCGGTTCAGCTGGGCGGTGCGGCGGGCACGTTGGCCGCGTTCGGGGCGTACGGGTCGGAGGATCCGGTCGCCCTGATGGCGGCCTACGCGCGTGAACTCGGCCTGTCCGAGCCGGAGTTGCCGTGGCACGTGTTGCGTACGCCGGTGGCGGACCTGGCGGGGGCGCTGGCCTTCACGGCGGGTGCGCTCGGCAAGATCGCGGCGGATGTGCTCGTCCTCTCCCGTACGGAGGTCGGCGAGCTGGCCGAGGGCGCGGGCGGCGGTTCCTCCGCGATGCCGCACAAGGCGAACCCGGTCCGCTCCACGCTCATCGCCGCCGCGGCCCGCCGTGCGCCCGCGCTCGCCGCGACGCTCTACGCCTCGTTGCCCGCGGAGGACGAACGTCCCGCGGGCGCGTGGCACGCCGAATGGACCACGCTGCGAGAGCTGTTGCGGGCGGTGGGCGGCGCGGCGCGGGATGCCTCCGAGCTGGTCGACGGGTTGGTGGTGCGGGCGGACGTGATGCGCGCGCATCTGTCGACGACCGGCGGGGCGATCGTCTCCGAGCGGCTCTCGGCGGAGCTGGCCGGGGTGCTCGGGCGGGGCCCGGCGAAGGAACTCCTGGCGTCCGCCGCGCGGCGGGCCCGTGAGGAGGGCGTTTCCCTCGCGGATGTCCTGGCGGCGGAACCGGCCCTCAAGGACACCGGCGTGGACGTGGCCGAGCTGACCGATCCGTCGCGGTACACGGGCGCGGCGGGTGTGTTGGTGGACCGGGCGCTGTCGCGCCAATGACATGTCCCCCACCCCACCCCTTCCCGAAATCCCTGCGGGCGCGTGGCAGGGGGCTGGGGCCGGGTGGGGTGGGTCGAACCGAACCGGATGGCCCGCCACCCCGCGGTTGCGCTCGCGCAGTTCCCCGCGCCCCTGAGCCGCCCACTCCCGACGGGGACGCCAACCCCGCGTCCCCAGGGGCGCGGGACCGTGCCCATCAGCGGCTCCGCCGCGGGGCGCGCCCAGCCACGCACGACCTGCCCTCGACGGCGACCGCAGACCCGCCTCCCCAGGGGCGCGGGGAACTGCGCGCCCAGCCACGCATAACCGTCACCCGACGACGACCCCACCCCGCCAGCCCAAGTCGCCCCCCGACCACCCACCCACCGGGAGCCCACCCATGACCGCACCCCGTCTCCACCACCACGCCGAGGGCTCGCCCACCGCTCCCCCGCTCATCCTCGGGCCCTCCCTCGGGACGAGCCTCGCCCTGTGGGACGGCGTCGCCCCCGAACTCTCCAGCGCCCACCGCGTCGTACGGTGGGACCTCCCCGGTCACGGCGGATCGCCCGCCGACCTGATCAAACCCGGGGCCACCGTCGGAGACCTCGCCGACCTCGTCCTCACACTCGCCGACGACCTCGGCATCGACCGGTTCGCCTACGCCGGCGTCTCCCTCGGCGGCGCCGTCGGCCTGCACCTCGCCGTGCACCACCCGGAACGCCTCACCAGCCTCACCGTCCTCTGCTCCTCCGCCCACTTCGGCGGCGCCAAGAACTGGGAGGAGCGTGCCGCCCTCGTCCGCAAGGAGGGCACGGCGGGCGTGGCCGAGACCGCGCCGTCGCGCTGGTTCACTCCCGGGTTCACCGTGGAACGCCTCGTGCAGGACAACAGGGACGCCGACCCCGCGGGCTACGCCGCCTGCTGCGACGCCCTCGCCGCGTTCGACCTGAGGGACCGCCTCCCCGACATCACCGTGCCCACCCTCGTTGTCGCCGGCCGCGAGGACCCCGCCACACCGCCCGCCCACCTGCGCGAGATCGCCGACGCCGTACCGGACAGCGAACTCGTCGAGCTGGCCGGCGCCTCCCACCTCGCCCCCGCCGAACGGCCCGCGGCGGTCGTCGGACTGCTGCGCACCCACCTCGGGCAGGCCGCCAAGCGCGGCATGGAGGTGCGCCGCGAGGTGCTCGGGGACGCGCACGTCGACCGGGCGCAGGCGCGGCAGACACCTTTCACGGCCCGATTCCAGGACTTCATCTCGCGCTACGCGTGGGGCGAGATCTGGACCGACCCGACGCTCACCCGCCGCGAGCGCAGCATGATCACGATGACCGCGCTCGTCGCCCACGGCCACCTCGACGAGTTCGGCATGCACGTCAGCGCCGCCCTGCGCAACGGCCTCACCCCGGACGAGATCGGCGCGGTGGTGCAGCAGTGCGCCGTGTACGTGGGCGTACCCGCCTCCAACTCCGCGTTCGGCGTCGCCCAGCGAGTGCTCGCCGAGGAGGGCCTGGCGTAACCCCGACAGGCATACGTCCAGGGGGGCCACGCCAACCGCACCGCCTGCCCCCTAGCCTGGACGCATGGCCACACTCCTGATCACCGGTGCCACCTCCGGCCTCGGCCGGTACCTCGCCTTCGAGCTCGTCCGCGGCGGGCACGTCGTGCTCGCGCACGGCCGGGACGAGAAACGTACGGACGCCCTCGTCGAGGAGCTTCGGGCCACCGGCGGGCGCGCCGAGGGCTTCGTCGCCGACCTCGCCTCCCTGGAGCAGGTCCGCGACCTCGGCGCCCGCGTCGCCGCCGCCCACCCGGAGCTCGACGTCCTCGTCAACAACGCCGGCGTCGGCACCGGGGCCCCCGGCACGGGCCGCGAGCTGAGCGCCGACGGGCACGAGCTGCGGTTCGCCGTCGACCTGCTGGCGCCGGTCGCCCTCACCCGCGCCCTGCTGCCCACGCTCCAGGCCAACTCGCCCTCCCGCGTGGTGAATTGCGGCTCCCTGGGCCAGGCCCCGCTCGACTTCGACGACCTTGAGTTCACCAACGACTACAGCGGCACCGAGGCGTACTGCCGCGCCAAGTTCGCCCTCGCCGCCCACACCTTCGCCCTCGCCCGCAAGCTGACCGGCACGGGAATCCACGTCAACGTCATCCACCCGGCGACGTACATGGACACGGCGATGGTCCGGGAGGCCGGGGTCGGCCCGTTGAACACCGTCGAGGACGGCGCGGCCGGTGTACTGGCCCTGGCCGTCGGCGAGTTGGGCGGCGAGGCCACCGCGGGGTTCTTCGACGGCGAGCAACCGACGCTCGCGAACGCGGAGACGTACGACCGCGAGGTCCAGGACCGCCTCGAAGCCGAACTCGACCGGATCCTGGGCCCCTAGGGCCTGTCGGGCCTAGCGCAGTCCCCGCCCCGTCTCCAGCACCTCCCGGGCCCGCGCCGTCAGCGCGTCCGCCCCGCACGACCGAGCCAGCTGCAGCCCGCGGTTGAGCTCGGACAGCGACCGCGCGGCGATCCCGTACTCGACCCGCGCCCGAGCGTGTTCGTACGCGCAGGGAGACGCTTCGAGGTACGTGACCGCCTTCGCGTACAGGGTGAGCTGCTCCCGCCCCGTGGCCAGCGCGGCAGCGCACCGCAACGCCTCACCGATCGCGGTGTCCGTGCCGAACCGCTCGGCCTGGACGCGGGACTGGGCGACGAGTTCGGCGGCGCGCCGCGGGTCGGTGTCGGCGAGGGCGAGGGCCAGATCGCCGGCCCACGACTCGACGATGGTGTTGTGCCCGCCCCGGGCCAGGGCGACCTTGCCCCCGGCCTCCAGTTCGTTGATGCCCTCTTCGGTGCGACCGACGGCGAGCAGCAGACGGCCGCGCACCGAGTGTGCGTCGGGCAGCAGGATCATCGACGGGTAGGGCGCGGCGAATCCGTAGCGGTCGGCGATCTGGAGCGCTTCGTCGGGCTTGCCGCGGGCGAGCAGCGTGTCGATGAGCATGGCGGCCGCGGACCAGTGCATGGGCAGGCCGTGGCCCACCCGGTCGGCCAGGCGCAGCGCCTCGCGCAGGAACGCCTCCGCGTCGTTGAGCCGGCCGCGCCTGCGGTGGACGTATCCGACGAAGGCGTGCGCGAGGGAGAGGTGGCCGCCGCTCCAGCCGGCGGTCTCGTAGGCCCGCATGCTCTCCGCGAACAGGCTCTCGGCGCGGTCGAGCCGGTCGGAGAAGAGGTACGACAGGCCGAGCGCGATCAGGATCTCGAAGCCCCACTCGGGGTCGGTCCAGCCGAGGCCGGGGGCAAGGCGTCCGTTGACCAGGGAGCGGTCGCAGTACTCCGCGACCTCCTCGGCGTTCTCACCGCGGTTCATCATGTCGAAGGCGCGCAGGATCAGCAGCACGCGCTCGGGGTTGTCGCGCCCGGTGACCCGGCCGGCGAGTTCGGCAAGGCTGCGGGAACGGGCCTGCGGATCGTGCTCGCCGGCGTAGATGCACTCCCAGAAGAGGCGGGTGGCCCGCAGGCGCAGCCGGTGGGGCCCCTCGTCCAACCGGGCGGTCTCGGCGTCGATCTCGGTGAGCGCGTCGTCCAGCCGGTTGGTGTGGACGAGGGCCTGGGCGAGGCGGCACACCGCGTCGACGCGCTGCTCGCCGAAGAGCCCGGGGGCCGAGTCGAGAGCGGAGCGCAGGTGCGCGACGGTGTTGGACGGTGAGGTGAGCAGCGTGGCGCAGCCCAGCTCGTACTGCACGTGGGGCCGGGTCTCGGGCAGCGGTGGTTCCTGGAGGGCGCGCTCCAGGCAGCGCCGGGCCGCCGAGGGGGCACCGACGGCGAGGTGCTCGCGGGAGGCGGCACGCAGCTGCTCGACGAGCTCGGGGTCGTCGTCCGGGTGCACCTCCAGGAGGTGCCGGGAGGCCGCGGCGGGGCCGTGCCCGGAGGCGGTGACCGCCCAAGCGGCCTGGCCGTGCATGGCGGTACGGGTGGCCGCCGGGATCGCGTCGTACACGGCGGACGCGATCAGCGGGTGGACGAACTCCAGGGTGTCGGTGGCGCCATACCCCGATCCGGCGGACCCCGTGTCGGTCAGGATGCGGGCGGTGCGCAGCTGCTCGGCGCAGCGTCCCGCCTGCTCGGGGTTCATGCCGGCGAGCAGGGCGGCGAGGCCCGGTTCGATGCGGGTGCCGAGGATGGCGGCGGCCCAGGCGAACCGGGTCGCGTCGGTGCCGAGCCCTTCAAGACGGGTGACCAGGCCGCGGCCGCGGGCGGACCGGTTGAGCGCCCGCAGTTCGACGGCGGCCCGCTCGTCGGGCTGGAGCTCGCTGTCCTGCACCTTGGCGAGCAACTCGACGGTCTCGTACGGGTTTCCGGCCGTGACGGCCCACACCTCGCGGCAGAACGGGTCGTCGGCGTGGCCGCCGAGCGTGGCCCGGGTCAGGCCCGCGGTGGCGTCCGGGGTGAGGGCGCTCAGCTGGGAGACGCCGGGGCGGGCGGCGGCGGCCACCGCGTCCAGGCAGGCGGCGGCGCGCCCGTCCGCGGCCTCGCGCTGCGCCACGACGACGAACACCGGCAGGCCGTCGAGGCGCTCGGCGAACGCGGCGAGCCACTCCAGGGTCTCCAGGTCGGCCCAGTGCGCGTCGTCGATGAGCAGCACCAACGGCCAGTGCAAGCGGGCCAGCCGGGACGCCGCGGCGACGAGTCCGTCGCGCACGCCCTGCGGGTCGGCCTGCCGCCCTGTGGGCTCGGCGATACCGAGGGCGGGGCCCGCGATGTCGTACCAGTCGCCGAAGTACTCGCGGGCCTCTTCCTCGGAGAGCGCCACGAGGGCGGGCTGCATGAGCTGGCGTACGACGTTGAAGGGAACGGAGGTGACGGTCTCGCCGCCCCGGGCCGACCACACGGTGGCCCGGCCCGCCGCCATCTCACGCACCTGGGCGAGCAGGGCGGTCTTGCCGATGCCCGCCTCTCCCTTGTAGACGACGAGGCTGCCCGCGGCCGCGGAGTCGCCGTACAGATCGTCGAGCGCGCGCGCCGCGACGTCGAGTTCGGACTCTCTCTCCCACAGGTGAGGGCCAGAGGGCGCGGCTTCGGCGTGCCGTCCCTGGGTCATCCCGCAGCCTCCCGTTGTCGTACCAGGTGTCGTCCCGGTGTCCGGTCGCAGCCGATCACATGGGGCGATCGACGTACTGGTCACGAGACTAGACCGGGAGACCTCAACTTCGTGGGGCGTCGCGGCAGTCGGTGACATTTGGTCGGAGATGGGGGGGCGGAGATGGGGGGCAGACGAAGGGCGGAGACGAGGGCGGGCCGCCCGGGTAACGATCCCGACCGCGGGGCGCACCCTCTCATCCCCTTTTCAGCCGGGCCTCATACTGTTCCGTCCATGACGTCGCAGACTCCCGCAGGCTGGTACCCCGACCCGGGGCAGATACCCAACGGCCCGCGCACCGAACGCTGGTGGGACGGCGCACGCTGGACCGACCAGACCCGCCCCGCCACCACCGCCCCTTCGCCGCAGCCGCAGCCGCAGCCGCAGCCGCCTTCGCAGCATCCGGCACCGTTCGCCCAGCATCCGGCCGCACCCGGGATCAACCCGGCGTACCCGAACCATCCGGGCCATCCGGGCCAGTTGCCGCCGAAGTCGCGCGGCCGGGGCCGGGTCGCGATCGCCGCGGGGATCGCGGTCGTGGTGCTCGCGGGGATCGGCACCGGTGTCTACGCGCTCACGTCGGGCGGTGGCGGTGAGGGCAAGAACGACAAGGCGGACTCCCGGTCGCAGAGCCCGAAGGAGACGACCCCCGGTGACCCCGATGCCCCCGGCGGCGAGGGCGAGAGCCCGGCCCCGGACGCGCCGGGGGCCACCCCGCGGGCGCCGCTCGACAAGGGATTCGCCACCGACGTCGGCAACGGGGTCGCGCTCCCGGTCATCAAGGACTGGACCGGCACCGACGGCGCCGGCGTCGCCGGTCTCACGGTCGGCCCGTACCCCTGCCCCAACTCGAAGGACGACGTCTGCGTGAAGGGCGGCGCGTCCACCTCGTCGGCGAAGCGCCTCAAGCTCGACGCGAAGACGGCGAAGGCCGCCGCGAAGGAGGACATCGCCAAGAACGCGAAGTCGTCCTACGGAGGCAAGACCTACCAGGGGATCACGGGCCACAAGCAGCTGTTCGCGAAGGCGGTCACGGTCGCCGGGCAGCAGGGCTACCGGGTCCGCTGGAGCGTCGAGACGAAGTCGGGCGTCGACGCGTGGGTCGAGTCGGCCGCCTTCCCCTCGCCCGCCAACCCCGACAAGCTCGTCGTGCTGCGCGCCGGGATCGACGTCCCGCACACCGCCGCGGACAAGGCGAAGGGCCCGGACGCCGGGGCGATCGACAAGATCCTCAAGGGCATCAAGAAGGCCTCGGTCACCGGCGACGGCGACGCCGGCGAGAACGTCTGAACACCGTCCCCGCACACATGCGGCCGGGCGGGTCCCCCTCCGCTCAAGGAGGAACCCGCCCGGCCGGGGGTGCGCGCCGCCCCCGTCCCCACGGTGCGGCGCGGGCAGACCACCGGTCGGTCATCCCTGCGACCGGCGGCCTCCCGTTTCAGGTGGCCCGACCCTCCAGGGTCAGGCCAAGGCCCGGAATGAGCGCGTTCTCGACGAAGCGGACCAGATAGTCCTCGTCGGCGTCGCGCCCTTCCAGGATCGGTCGGCTGCGCATGACTCCAAAGAGCTGCGCGGCCAGGTAGGGCAGCGCCGGATGGTCCTCGGCGATCTCGCCGCGCTCCACCGCCCGCTTCACCATCGCGTCGATCGACGCGAGCTCCGGCTCGATCAGCGCCTCGCGCAGGGCGCCCTTCAGCTCGTCGTCCTGGAGGGCGGCGTGCCCGAGGGCCTGCACGAGCACGGTGTCCGGCTTGGCCTGCGACGCCGCGTTGCGCGCGGCGGTCACGAGGTCCCCAGCGAGCGTACCCGTGTCCGCCGTGAAGAACTTCGTGCAGCGTCCGGCCCGCAGCGCCGCGGCCACGAGCTGCGGCTTCGTCTTCCACTGCCGGTACAGCGTGGACTTGCTGCAACAGGCCTGCGCGGCGACGCCCTCCATCGTGAGGTCCCCGTACCCCTGCTCCCGCAGCTGATCCAGGACCACGTCGAAGAACTCCTGGGCCCGCTCGGGGCTGATCTTCGAGCGTCGCGAGGCGGTGGGTGCGGCCTCGGTGGCCTTCTCTCGCGTCGTCATGGCCCTCACTCCTCGGTCGGCGGCAGTGTCGATGAGATCACACCGTCCTATCGATACGCCAGTGTACCGGTACGCCAACGTATCGGTACACTGGCGTATCGATGAACGGGAACATGAGGGAACCGGAGCAGCACGCCGTCCGGCCGCCCCTGATACGCGAGAGCTTGCTGGTCGTGGGACTTTTCCTCGTCTACAAGCTCGGGCGGCAGCTGGCCAACGGCCACACCGCCGAGGCCTTCCACAACGCCGACCACGTGTGGAGCTTCGAGCGTGCCGTGCACCTGCCCGGCGAGGGCGCGGTGCAGGACGTGCTGCTGAGCAGCGACACCCTGGTGCACATCGCGAACACCTATTACGCGTCCGTGCACTTCCCGGCCACGATCGCGCTGCTCGTCTTCCTCTACCTGCGCCGCCCGCGCCACTACCTGTGGACGCGGCGCGTGCTCGCGGCGCTCACCGCCGCGGCGCTCGTCCTGCATCTGGCGTTCCCGCTGGCCCCGCCGCGGCTCCTCGCCGCCACGCACCTCATCGACACCGCGCAGGTCTACGGCCCCTCGGTGTACGCCGCGAAGCCCGCCACGGACACCATGGCCAACCAGTTCGCCGCGATGCCCTCGCTGCACTTCGGCTGGGCCCTGATGGTGGCGATCGGCCTGGTCGCCGCGACCCGCTCGCGGTGGCGCTGGCTGTGGCTGCTGCACCCGCTGTTCACGCTGCTCGTGATCGTGGGCACCGCCAACCACTACTGGCTCGACACGATCGTGGCGACGCTGCTGCTTGCCGCCGCGCTCGCGGTGATCCGGCTGCCGCGCGCGGTCGCCGCGACCGGCTTCTGGCGCCACCTGTTCCCGGTGCCGGCCCCCACGACCGCGACCGCACCGCACGTCCTGGAGCCCCGGCACACGCCGACGCCGTGGACGCCGGCCCCGGCCGCGTTCCGTACGCCGCCCGACGCGCTCACGGCCGCCGATGTGCTCGCCGCGGCGACGCCGACGCACATACCGGTCGAGGTGATCGCCTCGCCGGTCTCCACGTCCGCCTCCGCCGCGCACGCGCCCCAGCCCACCGCGACCCTCGCGACCGGAGCGGCACGATGACCGCCACACTTCTCGCCGTCGCACTCTCCCTCGTCTCCGCCGTCGCCTACGCCGCCGCGGCCGTCGCCCAGGAACGGCTCGCCGCCAGGTCGGGGGCGGGCGTGCTGCGGCTGCTCGGGACGAGGACCTGGTGGTGGTCGGTCGGGCTGAACGCCTCGGCCGCGCTGCTGCACGTCGCCGCGCTCAAGTACGGGCCGCTCACCCTGGTCCAGCCGCTCGGCGCGCTCACCCTCGTCGCGGCGGTGCCGCTGGGGGCGCGGGTGGCGGGGCGGCACGTCACGGCCGGCGAGTGGCGGGGCACGGCCCTCACGCTCGCGGGTCTGGGCGCGCTCCTCGTGACGGCGTCGGGTCCCGCCCCCGACGACACGCTCTCGTTGCCCGAGGCGCTCGGCGTGGCCGCGGTGACGGCGGCGCTCATCGGCGTGCTCTCACGGCGCGGCGCGAAGCCCGGCCTGCGGCACGCCACTGCCTCCGGGGTCGCCTCGGGCGTCGCGTCCGCGCTCACGCAGACGGTCACGGTGGCGGTCACCGACCGCACGGGCCCCCTGCTCGACGTACGGGTGATCGCGGTGGCCCTGCTGGTCGCGGCCTTCGCGGCAGGCGGCCTCCTGCTCTCACAAACGGCCTACCGGGGCGGCCTCGGCGCACCCCTCGCGATGGTGACACTGGCGAACCCGATGGCGGCGTCGGTCATCGGCCTGGTGCTACTGGGCGAGCGCCTCCAGGGCGGCGCAGCAGGCTGGAGCCTCGCCGCGGTGGGCGCGATCCTGGCGACGGGCGGAGTGGTGCTGCTGACACATTCGACGGTGGTCGAGCCGGATCAAGCCCCGCTCTTGGACGAGAGCCCGCGGGGTCCGGGGCAGAGCCCCGTGACCGCAACCCCGTTGAGGCTCACCCAAACCCACGGGAGTCCTGCTTCAACGCCGTATCCACGGTGAGAGCCGTCGCCACGACAAGGCTCAACAACGGCTCCGGCAACTGATAGTGCACCTGCAGCACATAGTTGTCCGCGGTCGTGAACATCGTCTTGGCGAGCCCCTCCCACGTCTTCGTAATGCGCGCGACCTCGTTGTCCGCGTGGTCGACGATCGCGAAGTTCCAGGCCCGCCAGTTCTCCGCCTTGATCGCGCCGACCTGCTGCCCGTTCGCGATCATCGCGAAGTTGATCTTCCCGATGGCGTTCTGCTGGACGATCTCGCCGACCGGCGTGCCGTCCGGGCGCTCCACGATCACCTTCGACTTGACGAACTTGGCCGGCCGCGTGAGCACCATGTGGGGCTGCCCGTACGCGTCCCGGATCTCCAGCCTGTGCGTCATGAACTGGTCGACGCTGGCGACGAAGCGCAGCGCCTTCTTCATGGCGCTCTGGCCGACCTGGACGACGGAGCCCAGCTGGTTGCCGTGCTGATCCATGACGCTGTACTCGTTCGTCAGCTCGATCAGCTTGGCCTTCTGGTTCACCACGAGGACCGGCTCGGTGAACAGCGTGCCGCCGCCCTGCCCGGCCCCCGGGACGCCCGCCTGCTGCTGCACCTGCCGCTGCACTCCGGCGGCCGGCGCCTGGGCCTGGGCCTGAGCGGCGTGCGTGTGCTCGGTCCACTGGGCGCCGTCCCACCACCGCAGGGTCTGGGGCGTCCCCTGGGGGTCCTGGTACCAACCTGCAGGGGTGTTCGAATGCGTCGTCACCGGGGCACACTACCGCGCCGTACCGGGCATGGATCCAGCCCTCAGCGCACGCCTTCCCACAGCTCCCGCTCGGCCGTCCGCGGGTCCGCCTCGACGCGGCAGGCACCCGCGTCGAACACCATGGTCGAGCGCTCCCCCGCCGGGTCGTACGCGGCCCAGCCCGGGTCCCCGGACGTGGCGAAGGCGACCCACGCGCCGTGCATCGCGCGGGCCAGGTCCGCCGGGGCGTCCTTGCCCGCGAGCGCCGCGTAGTCCGGGTCGTCGACGCGGTCGAAGACGAAGCCGAGCTCCAGGGCGTGGCAGGCGCCGAGCTCCCCGCCGAACTGCGGGGACCGCCAGGCGAACTCGTAGACGTGCGAGCCCGGCACGGACTCGGCGAGCCGCACGGCCGGGATCCGCCAGAACCAGTCGGTGACGATGGCGTCGAGGAGTTCGCCGGGGCTCGCGTCCGGACGGCTCGCCTCGTACCCCGCGAGGTCCGCGCCGAAGGCCTCGGCGCCGCGCTTCACCCGCCCCTCGCTGATGGTGCCGAAGCGCCCGGTCGGCACCATGTAGAGCCGGTTCTCCTCCCGGTTGCTGCCGACGAGGATGTCCACACCCAGCTCGGGACCCGGCAGCGTGCGCTCGTCGGCGACCGGCTCGAAGACCATCCCGTTCAGTGCCGCGTCGCCCCACACCGCCGGGTCGGGCCGCTGCCGGAACTCGTCCGACAACGCGCCCTGCGCCGCGACCAGTTCCGGCAGCGGCACCGCCGCGAACGCCTCCGCGGTGTGCGCCACCCCGAGCCGCTCCGCCAGCCGCTCCCCGATGCGGCGCGCGGTGTCGGGCCGTACGAAGTGGTGGCAGGCCCCGCTCTGCAGAATGGCGCGCCGGAACAGGCCGCGGGCGCGCGGCTCGACGAGCAGCCGGCCGATCGCCACCCCGCCCGCCGACTCGCCGAACACGGTCACCCGGTCCGGGTCCCCGCCGAACGCCGCGATGTTGTCGCGCACCCACTCCAGCGCGGCGATCATGTCGAGCAGGCCCCGGTTGTCGGGCGCGCCCGGCAGGTGCAGGAATCCGTCCACGCCGAGGCGGTAGTTGACGCCGACGAAGACGACGCCGTCGCGGGCGAAGGCGTCGCCGCGGTAGCCGGAGGAGTTCGCGGAGCCGTTGGAGAAGGAGCCGCCGTGCAGCCACACCATGACGGGGAGCCGGGCGTCGGGTCCCGGCTCCGGGGTCCAGATGTTCAGGTTGAGGCAGTCGGGCCCGTCCTGGCTGGTCTCGGGGATGAGCGCGTCGAACGGCGGGGCGTACGGGGCCTTGGGCGCGGTCGGCCCGTACCGCGTGGCGTCGCGCTCCCCGGTCCACGGCTCGGCGGGCTGCGGCGCGGCGAAGCGGTGCGGGCCGAACGGGGCGGCGGCGTACGGCACTCCGAGGAAGGCGGCGATCCCGTCCTCGGTGCGGCCGCGCAGGGTTCCCTGCCTGGTGACTGCGGTGGCGTCGGTCATACGGTGGGGCTCCCTCGGCGCAGCGAATGGGGTCTCCCCTGCTCGAACGAAGTTGAGAGCTTGGGGAAGGTCGGCCACTCCTCTCCTACCCGGCCGCCCACCGCACGTAAAGATCACCGGCGAGTCGTGTCAGCCACACTCCGCGCCGAGGGCGCGCTCGTCGTCCCCACCGGCCGCGGATATGGGCCCGAAGGGGGCGCCCGCGAGCCACTGGGCGACGGCGCGGCCGATGGGCTGCCCCGTCTCGATCTCTATGAAGCCGAACTGGCCGGACTGGTTGCACTCCAGGAACCACCAGACGCCGTCGGCGTCCTCGGCGAAGTCGAATGCCCCGTACGCCAGTTGGGCGCGGGTCAGATAGGCCCGCACCGCGTCCGCCACGCGCCGGGGCACGGGTATCGGGCGCCAGGGGCCCGCGGCGGGGTCGAAGCGCACGTCGTCCACGGCCGCCTCGTCGCCGTGCCGCGCGTCCTCGGCGTCCCGCGAGCTCGCCGCGCGCGCCGCGAACAGCTGGTCGCCCACACAGGTCAGGCGGATGTCCGCGGCCCTGCGCACTCGGCGCTGGAGCAGCGTCGGCCCGTTCGCGACGTCCCGGTAGTCCTCGCCCGGACGCACGCGCGTGGTCGGCACGGCGAGCCCGGCGTCGTCGGGGTGCTTGCCGGAGACCGGCTTCACGATCAGGTCGGGGTAGCGCTCGGCGAACTCACGGGCGGCACGCGGGAATGTGGTGATCAGCGTGGCGGGCACCGGGAGTCCGCAGGCGCGTGCCAGCCACAGCTGCCACGGCTTGTGGCGGGCCTGGCGGGCGGAGTCGGGGTGGTTCATCCAGCGCGCCTCGGTGCATCTCAGCATTCCGTACAGGGAATGCGAGGCTTCCTCGGTGAGCCAGGGCGACGCGGCTTCCGCGTGGGCGGCGGGCACGCCGGGGCGGCGCACCCAGATCGAGCGCAGGCCGCCCATACTGACAACCCGGCCACCGACGGAGAGATGGCCGTGGAACGCGCCGTGCGCGAACTCGCCCGACAGGCCGACGCCGCCCGGCAGTTCGGCGGGGTCGAGCCGCAGGACAGGTATTCCATTGGCATTTAATTCGACGACGGCCATGTCGGCCGTCACATCCTGCTCACTCGTCAGGATCAGCACGGTCATTTCCGCAGGGCCGTTCAGTCGTCGAAATGGGTTTTCGAGCCTGCGGTGGAGGTGGTGGACGCGAACTCCCGCAACACTGCGTAGTCGCGCGCCGCCACTGCGCCGTCGGCCAGCACGTTCAACTGCTGCGTTGCGTCGTACACATACGGCGCCCTGACCTCTGCCTCTAGCGTGGGACGGGCATAGTTCAGTGCGAACGGTCGCATGGGCTCTCTCCTAGTTGAAGGTTCGCCAAGTCAAGCGCATGGTGACTCTCCGACGTCACATCTCCAGCGAATTCATAGGTCTCGTTTCGAGTAAGACGCATCACACGGCTGAGGAGTTCATTCCGCAACGGAGCGTGATGACACAACGTCAGCCAGGTAATGACCGGGCATTGCTGGGGCTTTGTGCCACTCCACCTATACGACGCCTTTACAACCCTTTACATCTCTGCCCGCAGGCGCGCGGCGACAATCCGCCACCGTGCCCGAACGCCCCCTGTGCGCCCCGGACATGGGGCAGTGTGATCTCCATGACCCGGCATGAGAAGCGGCACAAAAGTCGCACCGCGCTGACCCTCGCCACCGCCCTGGGCGCACTGACGCTCGGCGCGGGCACGGCTTACGCGACGCCCACCTGGACCGAGACCGGCACCTCGCACGTGAACTCGCTGACCAGCAGCCAAGGTGTGGCCTCCCGTGCCGACGGGACGCTCCTGTACCGCGGGCTCGGCTCGGTCCCGCTGTCCCTGCGCGTCGCGGGCTGGACCCACGTGGGCGACCCCGACGTGGCGCGCGGCCTCACCTTCGACGCGTACCAGGGAGGCGACAACGCGACGAAGAAGATGTTCGCGGTGACCACGGCGGCCGGCAAGCGCACCACCTATGAACACGCCCTGGACCAGGGCGAATTGCTCAACAACTCGTTCGCGTCCGTGTCGCCCGACGGGCAGTGGCTGGTGTCCGGCGAATGGGGCACGCGGGAGAGCCTCCAGGTCTTCCCCACGCCGGTCCTCAACGCCGCCGCGCCCGAGCCCGGCGCCAACCTCCCCCAGGCCGGTCGGATATCCCTCGACAAGCCGGTCACGAACATCCAGGGCTGCGACTTCACCGACGCCACCCATCTCCTCTGCTCGTCGGACGCCGCGACCAAGGAGGTCCTCGACATCACGCTCGACCGCCCCCTGGACGGCCAACCGGTCACCGGTCACGTGGCCACCGCCTTCGCGATCCCCCAACGCAGCGTCTGCAAGGGCACGTTCGAGTCCGAGGGCATCGACTACGACGCGGCGCGGGGCACCCTGCGCGTCGAGATGGTGCCGCCGTCGCCCTGCCTGGTGACGACGGCCGTGATCGCCTACAAACAGGAGTAGCCGCAGTACGGCGCCGCGCCCCGCAGCACATCGACCGAACGGACGACACGAGGGTCATCCCCTTGTCCGCCGCGCGTATCCGACGGGGCGACGGCGACCCGTCGCGCCGGGGACCAGGATCGGGACACAGGCCCACCCGACCTGCACCCGACGGAGGACCGCGATGCACACCCGACGCCTCAACACCCGCCTGTGCGGCCTGATCGCGGTGGGCGCGCTCGCCTTCGTGACGGCCTGCACCGCGGCGCCCGACGACGGGTCGGACACGCGGCCATCGAAGGGTTCGTCCAGCGCGACGGCCGAGCGGCCGGAGTCCCCGAAGTCCTCCGCCGCGCTGCTGCGCGCCGCGGACGAGGGCGACACCGACGCGGTCCGCGCCGCCCTGCGCGCGGGCGCCGACACCGAGGTCCGCGACGACGAGGGCCGCACCCCGCTGCTGCTCGCCGCGCTCGCCGACCAGGTGGCGGCGGCGAAGGTCCTCGTCGCGGCGGGCGCCGACCCGGACGCCCAGGACGAACAGGACGACAGCGCCTGGCTGGTGACCGGCGTCACCGGCAGCGTGGCCATGGCCCGCGCCCTCGTCCCGGCCGACCCGGACTACGCACTGCTCAACCGGTACGGCGGTACGTCGCTGATCCCCGCGGGCGAGCACGGCCACGCCGCGTACGTCCGCGAGGTGCTGCGCAGCACCGACGTCGACGTGGACCACGTCAACAACCTCGGCTGGACCGCCCTGTTGGAGGCGATCATCCTCGGCGACGGCGGCCGCGACCACCAGCAGGTCGTCTCCCTGCTCCTCGACGGCGGCGCCGACCCCGAACTGGCCGACCGCGACGGCGTCACCCCCCTCGCCCACGCCGAACGGCACGGCTACGACGAGATCGCGAAGCTGCTGCGGAACAGCCCCTGACGGCGATGTGTCGACTCCGTAGGCAACGCCGTCGAGTGGTACGACTGGTACAAGCGCGACTACATCTTCAACGGCACCCTGGCCATCGCAGCAGTCGTCATCCGGCTCCGCGACACCGTCCAAGAGCCATCAGAAACGGCACACCTAGGGTGCTTGCGGCACCGCGAGCAGGCTCTCGACTTCGAGAAGCAGGCGACGGCCGGTCGCGCGCGTACGTGCCTGCGGTGGCATGCCGCGCAGCGTGTACGAGTCGTGGAGGTGACCGAGTCCGGCGGGAGTGAGGGCTTCGGTGACGACCCTGGCGAGCGGCGGAGAGCGGCGGACGTGGGGCCGGGCCAGGACGGACCCCCAGGGGACAGGTGGGGCGTACACTCCGAACATGGGTTGCACATACGCGGTGAGGGAGTGCCTTCGACCGGCACCTCGCGCGCTGTGCGCCGCCGGTCCCGGAGTTCGCTGCCGTGCCCTGCACGGCCACGGCTGACCTGCGCGACGAGGCCCGCTCCTCACCCACCCTCTTCCTCTTTCCCGCGTTCCCGTCCTCGGGGCCGCGTTCCTGTCTGCTCAACACCACCCCCGCGACCCCTCGGCGTGCCGTCGGTGTCGCCTTCGGCGGCGGGCCCGGACCATTGGGCCCGCCGCACTCCGAGAGGACCCCTGTGAAGTTGAGCGAGTTGCTGGCCGGGCACGACCATGAAGTTCTCCTCGGCGACTCGGAGACGCGGATCACCGCGGGCCCGTGCTTCGACGCCCACCGCGTATCGCCCGGCTCCCTGTTCATCGCGGTGCCGGGCCACGTCGAGGGCGGTCCCGAACTCGTCGGCCCCGCCCTGGCGCGCGGCGCGGTCGCGGTGCTGGTCGACCGGGCGGCGCCCGAACTCCCGGCGGGCGTGCGGGCGTCGGCCGCCGGAGTGTGTGTGGTGCGGGTTCCCGACGCCCGTAAGGCGGCCGCGGTGGTCACCTCGCGCTACTACGGCGAACCCGGACGGGACATGGACATGGTGGCCGTCACCGGCACCAACGGGAAGACCTCGGTGTCGTACATGGTCGAGTCCGTGCTCCGGCTCGCCGAGGGCGCACGGGTGGGGGTCATCGGGACGGCCGGCAGCCGGATCGGCGACGAACTGATCCCGATGCCGAGGTCGGTGCTGAGCACCCCGGAGTCACCGGACTTCCAGTACCTGCTCGCCTGCATGCGCGACCGCGAGGTCACCACCGTGGTCCTGGAGGCCACGTCCATGGGCCTGTTGAACCACCGGGTGGACCGCGCGTTCCTCGACGTCGGCATCTTCACCAACCTCACGCAGGACCACCTGGACGACCACGGCACCATGGAGAACTACCGGGACGCCAAGCTGCGCCTGTTCCAGGGGCTGTGCCGGCGCGCTGTGGTCAACGTGGACGATCCGGTGGGAGCCCGGATCCCGGCGATGATGCCCGGCGCTGTCACGACGTACGCGCTCGACACGGAGGCGGACTTCCGGGCCACCGACCTCAGCATGGACGCGCTCGGCACGCGCTTCACGCTCCACCACGCCGGACGCAAGTACCCCGTGGCGATCCCCGTCCCCGGACGCTTCTCGGTGTCCAACGCGCTGGCCGCGGTGGCCGCCTGCCACCTGCTGGGCCACGATCTGAACGGGCTGGCTGCCGCGCTCGACGGGATGCCGCCGGTCCCGGGGCGCTTCGAACGTTTCGAGACGCCCCGCGGCACCTCCGTGATCGTGGACTACGCGCACTCTCCCGACTCCCTGGACAAGGTGCTCACCGCCATCCGCGACTTCGCCCCCGGCCGGGTCATCACCGTCTTCGGCTGCGGGGGAGACCGGGACGTCACCAAGCGCGCGCGGATGGGGGAGATAGCCGGAACCCACTCCGACCTGTGCGTCCTCACCTCCGACAATCCGCGCACCGAGGACCCCGAGCGGATCCTGGACCAGATCGCACCCGGACTCAGGGCGACCGGGACTCGGTTCGAGCGGGTCACCGACCGCCGCCGGGCCATCGACTTCGCGCTGTCGGCCGCGGAAAAGGGAGACATCGTCCTGGTCGCGGGCAAGGGCAGCGAGCCGTACCAGACCGTCGGCGAACGGCTGCTGCCCTTCAGCGACATGGCGACAGTGCGGGAACTCGCCGCGATGCAGAGCTAGAGCCCTCCTGACAGATCTTGCTGGAGTCGCAGGCCCTGGCACGCACTTCCCCAAGCTCTTAAGAAGCAGGGGCCCCCTCGGCGTTGTCGTCGGTTGCCAACTCCCCCAGCCTCGAACCAGGCTCCGCCAGGCCCGGCCGGGAGGCACCCCCTTCGCGTTGACGCCCTCCTCCGCCCTGCAGCTGCACGCACCAGACCCCGCTCACCGGCACCGTCTGTTGCGGCCGTCCGTATCCAGCCTGATCCGTCAGAAGCGCCCTAGCACTCCGTTGCCTCTGCGCTGTCTACCGCAGCCCTCTGCGCGCGAACCTGCTCATGAGCACCAACGGGACGGATCATCACCGTGAGCGGTGGCGCGTCGGGGGTCGACTGCGACCTGCCAATGGCCTCGTATCCCCAAGACGCGTAGAGAGCCTGAACGCGACCGTCTTGGTTGGCCGGCGACACCATCAGCGAGGCGTTCACCTCCT
Source organism: Streptomyces endophyticus (assembly GCF_035798155.1). Classification (NCBI taxonomy): domain Bacteria; kingdom Bacillati; phylum Actinomycetota; class Actinomycetes; order Kitasatosporales; family Streptomycetaceae; genus Streptomyces; species Streptomyces endophyticus. The sequence continues at coordinate 314,953 of NZ_JAOZYC010000122.1, forward strand.
CGCGTTCAGACAGAAGGGCGTCATGGATCTTCCGCGCGATGCCCTGGCGTCGATAGGGCTGAGTCACCATCATTTCCTTGATTGCGACGGTTGGCAGTCCGGTGAGCGTCTCCTCCGGTGCCGGCGTCGTTCGCTTCCACCAGCGGTCCTCGACTGGCACCAGGCTGTTGACATACCCGTAGCCGACCGGCGTGCCGTCCTCGTAGGCGACCACCGCTTCCCATCCGAACTCCTTGCCGTGCCGCGCGAGACGTTCGGCGTAGCGCTCAACGGAGTAATGCGGGATGTGAAGCTGGTCAGCGCGAACCTCCGCGTAGACCTCGATCAAGATGTCCCACACGTCGTCGATGGCACGCGAGTGCACGAGGTCAGTCACGAGGGCCTCCAAGGTGTTCGTTGACGTACGTAGCCCATTGGCGGGCATGGCTGCTGCTCGGGGCAACTTGGGTGAGCTGTCTTCCGAAGGTGTCCAGCATGCCGTGAACGCGCGGGTGCACGGTCGCCACGTCTTCCAGGGACATCGCCGTTCGCACCGCAGGACCTAGATCGCCCTGCCCCAGCTGTGCCCGTGTGCAAGGCGAGCAGTGGTGATCGCGCGCGAGCGCGCCAACGGGGCTCTCAGCAGAGCGAGGCTCTGGTGGGCATTGGCTTCCGCATCTTCGTACTCGTGTGCCGCGAGGTAGGCCGCAGTGGCCAGAGAATGCAGTTCAGCGCGGTCAAAGAAGGCGGTCAGCCACACAGGACGATCCTGCTCGAAGGCGCTGGATCGCGTGTAGGCGTCTTCAGCGAGGTCCATGCAGCGTCTGATCGCCCGGGTGTCGCCGGGGACTCCGTGGATCGCCGCGTGCCGGGCGTGGCCGAGGGCCGCAAAGAGAGGATCACCACGCGTGACGCGCAGGCGGCGCGCGACGTCATTGGCCGCGAGAGCATCGGCAGGGCGTGCCAGGTGTCGGTACAGGGTTCCGGCGTGGGACCAGATCCGAAACTGAATGGCCTGGTCACCAGACATTCCGGCGAGGCTGGAGGCACGATCGAAGTGGCGCTGCGCGGCCTCGAAACGTCGCCCGTCGATGGCCGCCCACATCGCAGACGACGTGAACGACGCAGCCGTCGAGTAGATCAGGCTCTTGACCCGTTGGGAGCTGGAACCGGCATTGAGAAGGCCCAGGGCCTCTCCGGCCAGCCCCAGGGCCTGATGCTCAATGGGTTTGCGGCCGCCCTGGCGATGGTCCTTGGCGATAATCTCTGCGAACTTGCGGTGCAGTCGCATGACGTCACTCGTTCCGACGCGATGCAGCGTACCCGGAGCAGCAGCCCCGAGAGCAATTCCCGCTGCGAGGGCACCGAAGTTCCGGCGGTCCACGGGCTCTTCGTCCTTTGTTTCGGCGGACTTGACTGTCCGTGGGGTGAAGCCCAGTTCTTCGACCGGGCATCCGAACACGATCTCCAATGCCATGCGGATCTTGGTGTACGGCCACTCAACTCTGTTCTGCAGGTTCCATACGGTGCGGGCCGTCGCCTTACCGTGCGAGCCCGTGAGCGAGTGGACGGCGTCGTTGAGCTTCTCGGCCAACTCCTCCTGAGTCATGTCGAGTTCACCCATGCGCCGTTTCAGCACATCGTTTGCCACCTGCTCAACGTAACCGCGCTCTGATCGTCGTTGAAGCCGGAGGGTCAAAACTTCCGGGTGTCGGCGACCCGTCTCCCCTCCAAAATTCGTGGGCGCCCAGCCCCACCGCGGCTCTACTGGATCCCGAGCGAGAGAAGCGAGCGGAGGTCCTCAGCATCTCCTCGCAGCGGTTCTCTTCAGCAGGCGGCCATACGACGAGCAGGAGACCCCCACATGAGCTCCTCCACCGGCAGGAAGCACCTCGCGAGCGCGATCACTCTCGCGGGTCCCAGGCAACATCGCCCTCATGCTGCTGTGAGTCCCCAGCCCGCCGCCGTGGACGTATCGACGCTCCCATCACCACTGGCCATGTGCACCGAGCGCGCCCCGCGGGTCGTAGGAGTCGTGCGCCGGATCGGAGGGGCTTGGCTGCGCAACCTCTGCCGAATGCCGGAAGACAGGGTGGATGTCGCCCTGGTGGTGGTCTCCGAGCTCGTCACCAATGCGGTGCTCCACACCACCAACTCTTCACTTTGGTACCGCAGTTACTGCCCCGGCCCCGGTCAGGTTCGAATCGAGGTCGACGACGGGTCTCCTTCGGCAAGTCCCGCGCCCAGACAGGCACCACTGCTCGCCGAGTCCGGTCGAGGGCTCCCCTTGGTCGCCGCGTTGGTTGCTTCTTTGGGCGGCGAGTGGGGATTTGCCAACGCCGGAACAACCGCCTGGTGCTGCTTCCCCATCCATGACGATCAGCCGGTATTCGAAGGGCCAGGGACACGCCGTGACTAGTCGGGTGATCGAAGCCCCGCCGGCGGAGGCTCCACCAGGATCCCCGGTGGTGATCTACGCCTGCCTGCCTAGCAGAGCTCTGGCTACAGAAGCTGCCCTGACCGGGGTACGGCGGTTCGCGTCCGACATGCAGTGGGAGCCAGTCGGGACGTTCATCGACATCGGACAGCCCTTGGCCCTTCCCGCCACGCAACGACCCGAGCGGACCAAAGCACTGGAGATGGTGGAGAGCGGTACCGCTCGCGGCATCGTCGTCCCCACGTACGTCATGCTCTGGCACTTCCCCAGCGACCTCGAAGCGTTCACGGCGTGGCAGGACAAGACAGGGAGCTGGGTGTCGAGCCCGTGGAACACCGTCGCCCTGGACGAGCGCATAGGTACCGGCCGGTTACGCCCGTCCAGGGCTGTGTCGTGATGCGCCAACGCCGTGTCCACGGGCGGCAGATCCTGCGTCTGCCCCGACTTCGCTGGGTCGTGCGGCACCCCGTCAAGTACCTGTCCACCCTCGGTTTCGGTCCGTTCCAGATCGTGCTGTTGCCGGTGGTGGCCGGCGGCGTGGCCTGGCTCGTTGTCCTGCGTACGTATCAGAGCGCCTGAACCCGTCCCAACCGCAGACGATCGCCCGGCACGGCCGGGCAGGAAGTCCCTACAGATGCCACAGCATGAGACCGAAGAGCCCAACGCAGCTGAGCTGCGCGACAAGATGGTGCTGAACCTGCGTGAGCAGGGCGTCCTCACGAACGAGATCGAGAACGCGATGCGGGCCGTGCCCCGCGAGGTGTTCGCCCCCGGTATCCCCCTCGCCGAGGTGTACGACCCGGTAGACGCCGTGGTCACCAAGCGCGACGAGCACGGCATGGCGACCAGTTCCGTGTCCGCCCCATGGCTGCAGGCCGTGATGCTCAAGCAGGCCCGCATCGGCAGCGGCATGCGCGTTCTGGAGATCGGGTCCGGCGGCTACAACGCGGCCTTGATGAAGGAACTCGTCGGCCCCGACGGCGAGGTGACAACCGTCGACATCGACCCGTTCGTCACCACCCGGGCTCGCAGATTCCTCACCCAGGGCGGCTACGGCAACGTGAACGTCGTCACGGGTGACGGCGCGCTCGGCGCCCGACAGCACATGCCTGAACAGGGCTGGGACGCCATCGTCATCACTGCTGGTGCCTGGGACGTCTCCCCCGGCCTGGTGAGCCAACTCGCGCCCGAGGGACGTCTCGTGGTCCCGCTGCGGATCAACGGCTTCACGCGCTCCATCGCGCTGAAGTGGGAAGACGGGCATCTCGTCAGTGAGTCTCTGGAGGAGTGCGGCTTCGTGCCCATGACGGGCCTCGACCAGCACGACAAGCGACTCTTCCTCCTGCACGGCGAAGAGATCGGACTGTCCTTCGACGAGCATGACGTTCCCGATCCCGCCCGCTTGACCGGCGCCTTGGAGAGCGAGAGGACCGTGGAATGGACCGGAGTGACGATCGCCCCGACGGATTCCTTCGGCACCCTGCAGATGCAGCTCGCCGCGACACAGCCCGGATTCGCGATTCTGTCCGTGGACGAGCAGGCAGACACCACAATGGTCCTCCCCCTCAATCGGCGTGCGACCCCCGCTGTAGTCCGCGATCGCTCCTTCGCGTACCTGACCAAACGCCGCGCCGGCGACATCGTCGAGTTCGGCGTGATCGGGCACGGCCCGGATGCCAAGGACCTGGTGGGCAATCTGGTCACCACAGTCACGGAGTGGGACAGCACTTACCAACACAGAACGCTGCACGTCCGCGTATTCGCCAAGGAAACCCCCGACGAGCAGCTCCCGCCCGGGGAGCCAGTGCTCGACAAGCGGCACAGCCGCCTCACCTTCTTCTGGACCTGACCTGAGGTTCAGAGACACCCCCCAAGCGAGAGGAGACAACGAGATGCACAACCTGATGGCCAAGGAGACAGCGACGAGTGTCGTCGATGAATTCGCCCTCGACGTGAGTCTGGTCGTGGAGGCCGGCGCGCCCGTGGCCGGGCTGTTGAAGAGCACCGACGACGGCTGCGGTTCATCGTGCGGCAATGCGTGCGCCAGTGAGGTGAGCAACCCGGCCTGACGGTCGCCATTCCCCCAGGACGCGCCTGTGAGGGCGCATTGCCGCCGGGTAGCGGGTGATCGGTCTCCTCGCTACCCGGCGGCGTTCTTCAGCGACCGCGAACGCACGAAGGGAAGCAGGCATGGCGGCGCGAGCGCGGCACTACCGGCACTATGAGGTGGCCCTGTTGCGAGCCACCACTCATAGGGCAGGCGACACCCCGCACCTATGGCCGGACCTCCCGCTCGACGGCGAGCCGGTGCAGGCGTGGTGTGCGTGGATGGCGCAGGCATGGGACCAGGGCGGGCGAGCCCGGGAAGTCATCGAGATGGCCAGCTCCGACCTCGCCCGCCAGCTTCAACGCGTCAGCCACGGTCACCTGCCCGCACCGCGGCAGGCCCGCAAGCTGTTGCTGTCGCTCGTGGCGTACCTGCTGCGCTGGCGCGAGCGCTCCACTCCCTACGGCCTGTTCGCCGGCATAGCGCCGACCCTGGTCGCGCAGCGCACAACGGTTCACTGGTCGGACACCGACTCGGTGTGCGCCCGCCCCGATGCCGACTGGCTGCATGCGGTCATCATCCTCCTTGAGGCCCATGCCGCGCTGTTGGAGCAACTGCCGGTGACGGCCTGCAACACCGCCTTCATCCGCGACGACAATCTCGTGGTCCCCAGCCCGCACGGCAACGGTGTGGCGGTAGGGGAGTTCGTACCGCACGAAGTCGAGATCCGACTCACCTCGGCTGTGACGACAGCCATGAAACGCGCTCGCGAGCCCATCGTCTTCGCCGACCTTGTCGACGTACTCACCGCGCATCGTCCGGCGCACCTGCGGCCGCAGGCCTGCGCCCTCGTGGCCGGCCTCATCGCCCAGGGCGCGCTCCTCACCATCCTGCGTCCGCCGATGACCGCCACAGACCCCCTCGGCCACCTGGTCACCCAACTCGACGCGGTCGGCGCCACACATGTCCCCGACATCGCCGCCCTCGTCGAGGAACTCCGCTGCATCCAGCACGACTTGACCGCGCACAACACACGCCCCACCCGCGCGGGACGGGCTGCTGCCGACGGCCGCATGCGGGCGCTGAACGTCGACGTGCCACACGCCCTGGCGCTCGACGTACGGCTCGGTGCCGAGGTGACCATCCCTCCGGCCGTCGCCGAGAGCGCCGAGGACGCCGCCGACACCCTGATGAAACTCACCCCCGCACCGTTCGGAACGCTCGCCTGGAAGCGGTGGCACCATCGCGTCCTGGACCGGTATGGCGTCGGCGCGGTCATTCCCGTGAGGGATCTGGTCCAGTCGGACGCAGGTATCGGTCTGCCCGCCGGCTTCCGGGGCTCACCGCTGCGTACCGGAACACCATGGTTCACCAAACGCGACGCCACCATCCTGGACTTGGTGCAGCGCGCCGCCCTTCAAGACGGCGGCGAGATCCAGCTCACCGACGCCCTGCTCAGTCGCCTGGCGGCCGAGGATTTCGACAGGGCGGCGCTGCCCTCCCGTATCGAACTGGGCTTCCGGCTTCACGCCTCTTCCCCTGCCGCAGTGGACCGTGGCCGCTTCGACCTCGTGGTCACAGGGGTTCCGTCATCCTCCGCGAGCCTGGCCGGACGCTTTCTGCATCTGCTCGACGCACCTGACCACGACGAGATGGCCCGCACCTACCTGGACGCACCCACCGAACGCTCCCCTGCCGTAGTTGCCCAGGTGAGCGCACCGTCGCGGCGCCGCCTCAGCGACAACGTGGGCCGCACTGCCCGGGTGTTCAAGTCACTCATCTCGCTCGACGAATATCGCGCCGACGCCGAGACGCTCACGGTGGACGACCTGGCCGTCCACATCGAGCCAGCCCGCCTCAGTCTGGTCCTGCGCAGCACGGGCGAAGCGGTCGAACCGGCTGTGCTCCACGCGCTGGAGGCCCGGAACGTCACCTCCCCGATTGCCCGCTTCCTGAGCGAGGTGTCCTCTGCGCGTACGGCCTTCTACGGGGCGTTCGACTGGGGCGCTGCCTCTCGACTCACCTACCTGCCTCAGGTGCGCCGGGGGCGCGCCGTCCTGAGCTGCGCGCGCTGGCTTCTCAATACCTCTGATGTGTCCGGCAGCACTTGGGAACGGCAGTTCGCAGCGTGGCGCGCGAAGGTCCGCATCCCCAACCGGGTGGCCCTGTGCGAGAGCGACTACCGCCTCCCTCTCGATCTGGATGATCCGCTGCACCAGGCCCTTCTGCACTCCGCACTCCACCGCGCCGGGCAGGTCGAGCTGCGCGAGACCGCGACCGAATCCGACCTCGCCTGGTGCGGCCGTGCACACGACATCCTCATGTCATTCCACCGCGCCACGCCGCCCACCGACCATCGCGTCCACACGGCACAGGCGGCGCCCGCGCATCGTCCCGGAGCCTCCCGCTGGCTTCACGCGCATGTGTACCTTCGGCCCGAGCGATACGACGCAGTGTTGACGCGGCACCTGCCGCGGCTGCTCGATGCCGACGAGCGAGTGCCTCACTGGTTCTTCGACCGCTACCGCAACCTGGTCCTGCCCGAACGCGACCCGCATCTGGGCCTGTACGTGCCGCTGGAACGGCCCGAGGATTTCGGCGCCGCTGCCAAGCGACTGGCCCAGTGGGCAGCTGACATGACCGAGCGCGGCTTGCTTCAGCACCACTCGCTGGAGGCGTACCACCCAGACACTGGCCGGTGGGGGCACGGCTTGGCCCTCGTCGCCGCCGAGCACCTCTTCGCTACAGACTCCCAAGCCGCGCTCGCCCAACTCACGCTCGTCGAGCGCACCAGTACCGCTCCTGAAGTGGTCGCCGCGGCGTCACTGGTCGACATCGCCTCCGCCTACACCGGGAGCCTCGCGGCGGGCATGACGTGGCTTCTGCGGTTGCCGCACCAGCCCTCGGCCAGCGGTGTGCAGACTCGTGACCACGTCCTTGAACTCGCCGATCCGACAAGCGACTTCCGGGCGCTGCGGATCCTCCCGGGAGGCGATGAAGTCGCGGATCGCTGGGCGCAACGCCGCCACGCCCTGCTCTCGTACCACGACCACCTCGCCGGTCAGCGCGACCCGCTCTCGGTACTGCGCTCGCTCCTCCACAAGCACTACGTCCGAATGCTCGGCGCCGGACCGGACCACGAACGCGCAGTGCTGCACCTGGCTCGTGCCGCCGCCCAGCTCTGGGCCGCTCGCCCGGTCACAGCAAAGGAAGAATGATGCCCACGCTCGCCATGGCCGCCCAGAAGATCACGGACTCGCTCGGCGCCCCGCCCCGACCGATCACTCCGGTGAACTCCAAGCTCCTACAGTCCCTGGCCAAGGGCCTGCCGGGCATGGCCCTCGTCCACATCGAACGCGCCCACCAGGGCCTCGCCGACTGGTCGACCGCCCAGCAGTGGCTGTCCACGGCGACCGCCGAGAAGGTCCGCACGCACCGCAGTGATGGCCTGTTCTACGGGCTGCCCTCCCTGACATTCGTCCTCAATTCCAGCGGCGGGCGCGGCGAGCAGTATGTGGTCGAGATGGACGTGCTCCTCGCCCGCATAACGAAGCTGCGCCTGCAGCGGGCCCAAGCCCGGATCAGCGCTGGCATCGAACCCGAACTGCGCGAGTTCGACCTGGTCTACGGGCTGACGGGCCTGGGCGCCTACTGGCTCACACGCAACCCACAGGGCACTCAGCTCAAGGCTGTACTCGCCTACCTGGCGCGACTGACCGAGCCCCTGCACAACACGGACGATCCACGCCCCGCCTGGTGGACGTCGCACGACCCGCACATGCGGCTCACCGATGCCTACCCCGACGGCCACGGCAACTTCGGTATGGCCCACGGCATCACCGGCCCGCTCGCCCTGCTCTCCCTTGCACTGCTCTCCGGCGTTGAGGTGCCGGGGCAGCGTACGGCGATCGAACGGATCTGTACCTGGCTCGACGACTGGGAACAGACCTCCCCGTCCGGCCCCTGGTGGCCGCAATGGATCACCTTGGCCGATGTCTCCGCGCGCTGCCCGAGCCAACCCGCACCGCTACGACCGTCCTGGTGCTACGGCACCCCTGGCATCGCCCGTGCGCTCCAACTCGCCGCCCTCGCCACCGACAACCGGATACGTCGAGTTACAGCGGAGCGCGCCCTGGCCGGCTGCCTAGCCGACATGAACCAGCGCGCTCAGATCACTGACACCAGCCTGTGCCACGGTTGGGCCGGCTTCGTGCACACGCTCTGGCACGCCGCCCGCGACGCCGCCGACCCCGACCTCGTCGCTGCCCCCGAATCGCTGCGCACGCTCCTGGCCACCCATGCGATGCCGCAGCGGGCCGAGGGCCCCGGCTTCCTGGAAGGCGACGCCGGCCTCGCGCTCGTGCTGCACAGCGTGACTGACGACAAGGACCCGCTCAGCGCCTGGGACGCCTGCCTGCTGCTCAACTCGCCCTCGCGGAAGGACAACCGGTGACCGTCACGCAGACGTACGACGCAGTCCTCCAGGTCCTCAACGGGAAACCCCTAGGACTTGTCCGGCCGATCATGTGACTGGTCCGCGCGGGAGTCGTTGATGGGGCCATGGGGCGGGGCGATCTGAC